>JAAELC010000144.1 GCA_024227135.1 Gammaproteobacteria bacterium | reverse complement strand
ATTATCGATCTATTGACGATTGCTGTGAATGTGCTGTGTGTGCCCATGCAAGGTACATCGCAGCCCCTTCTGAACAGCTGATCCATACCCCCTACTATGCACGAACTGCTCGGGTTGCCAAACTACTCGTTTGCCAGGAAGACGAGGAGACAGTGCATCTGGCGTTGGGTTACCCCTCTTGCGGCAGTGTACAGGTATGCTGCAGTACAACTGGGCAGCCACTGTTGTACCCCGTTGGTCATTCATTTGCTGGTCGTCATGTGGTCACACACGCCCTTCCAAGAATGAAATGGGGTCGTGCGATCTGTTTAGGTGATGGGCGGATGGTGTGGACAATCACAGAGACCCGGATGTCAGACTGGGAGCAATGCGAACAACGACTGGTCATCGCAGACTTACGACCTTCACCCCCGAGGATTACCACGTTTGGTGCACGCACAGAAAATCGTGCGGACGCCATATGCGTTGGACGACTGGCAAATCGGGATTTAATGGTACTGACTCTCGAGTGTTACCATGAATATGGACACATACTAGACATGCAAGTAGAACTGTGGGATATCGACAAGAAAACACCAGCTAAAAAACCATTATCATACCAGGTCACTGCTCACAACATATTACACAGAGACCCCCTCTTATCCCAAAAGGGTGAAAATCGCTGGGTTGCTGCGACTGTATCGGATACGGGTTTCGTGTTGGCAATGGTTATCCAGGGACAAATGCTAGACATCGTGCAGTTCGATGTTGTCGACGACACAATTTGCCAGACTCGATGGCGCAGTCTGCCAATCGCATGGGTTCATGCCAAGAGTCGTATACGCCTGTTTTCCCGCGCCAATGGCGTAGTAGTTGTGGCTCACCAAAATGCAAGGCTGACTGAGCTGGTGGTCTTACTTTGAATACCAAGCACGACTTTCGTTTTTTAAAAAGTTCGGCCACACAAGTTAAAAGATACCACAGAGAAATATAAGCCTACAGCGAAAAGACCAACACCAAGCATAAAATGATTAAAAGAGCAATAAATACCCTCCTCCACTAAGTCTTGCATCTGTAGTGTACTGAATGGATACAATTGATAAACTGAACACGGCGGGTGCAATAGATACGATGGACGCGGTGGCGAGGAGCGTGAAGCGTTACAGCCAGGCCGGCAATGTCCGGTTACACCTTAGCGGTCATAGCGACGACGAACTCTTTCATGCACTCGGCGTCATCATACGCCTAGCGGAGACAGGGATGCTCACCAGCATCGACGCGATAGCCAGTTCAGATACGTCTATATTGATCGCCGTGCTCGCAGCCATGCAGTGGCAACGCATAGTCACCCAGACAGGACCAGACTTCGCAACATACTCCCGCAAACGTAGTGATTACCCAGCCACGCACCTGTCCACCAAACAGCACGTGCGGCGCGGTGACAGCTGGAGTATCGATCGAGATTGCCACTATCCAGACGAGGTCCGTCGCCGGGCGGTGGGAAGTTGCTTGAAACGCTGGCTGCTGGACCCGATCGCTGCATTTGTTCGGGCCCGTGCACAAAGGAGGGACACCAACACCTCACTGACGGCCGCGTTGGCTGTTGTCGGTCTCACAGGCCACACATGCCTCTTGGACCCCGGAGCACCGAGCATCATTCTGATCCAGCCTCGGCCAGGTGCTCGCGACCACGCAGTCTCGATGGACGACGTGTACCGCTGGCTACCTAGCTACCCGTGTGCCGACGTCCTAACAGCATTCTTGGGAAACGGTGGGTCCAGTGTATAGTATGTCAATCGCGTGACTATTGTGTGTGTTGCAGATGCGCCACAGCTCCCCGCGCAAGTCTACGACACGATATGGATCCACAAACGAGCGTCCTCTCGTCTAGCCCGTCTATGCCGCGGCAGCGTGGCGCCGCGGCGAGCAGGGTCATCAACACCTCTGCCCGTCCCCCACAGCACGACCAAAACCACAGGGGGGGGCGACTATAGCACAGAACATACACACAGCCCCAGTCTGAGCAGAAGACGCCGCGGTTCGCAAGCGTGTGGCGAACCAACGATGGGCACCCCGGGCCACCAGCGACGCGCGCGACTCCGCAGAGGCCAGCAGTTAGCTCAATCCTTACACTGGCGCCCGTGTCGCACGCGCTACGAGAGCGTTGTCACCCCCTTGTTGTCGCACAGAAAAACGGGTGTTGACTCTCCGCGATTTTTCAAGGATATATTTTTAGATCTTAACTACACAGTGTTGCTAATTTCGATCTCCCATCGGACAAGCGATCGCGGGGACGTGGCGCTGTATACACAAGACAGACAGATATTAGACACCTGCAACCCAACATGGACAACCCTGGCGGATTCATCAACTCACGAGGTGATTGAACCTGCGTCTCCACCGGAATTAAACGAGAGTCCCCTCAGCAGAGGATACAGACAAACTGACGATTACGTGTTGGTGCCAATGGCCAAAACATTCGCATCTGCGCTCGTGCCAATCACACTCACCGGGGGCACGCCCCCCCACTTGGCGATGACAGAGGACATTTGGTTGTGATGTACATTTTAATTTATAAATATAGGTTTACCCCACAGTCGACTACCACGATGAACGCGGGGAGACTTGATCGTATAACTCCTGCAGCCAGGGGGCGTTCACCCTCCTCATATCATTGTTTGCTACCGCACGTATAGCCCGCGTGTGTGGGCCTCCAACCGTTAAACCATCACCACGCTCCGCACACTGGCACGCGTCTGACAACCAATCCAAAAACACACGGAGGATTTCAGGGAGCAATCTGCGAGAAGTAATGATAGCCAGCGCGCGCTGTTGCCCAGTCGCGGTTGGACAGATGATAGACTGCGGGCCGCGCCTCGCGCGACCCTTGGTATCAGACTCGGGTGCAATCAAGGCCTTGCAGATATTTCTCCCGGACTCCCACACAGCAGCGACGAGATTTTTTTGATCATTGGGGGCGAATGTTTCTTCTGGCTCTGTCCACGGCAAATCACGTCGAACCCGAAAGAAGGCATCATTGCCTTTCGGCGATGGATCGATATCCAGGAGGCGCTGCCATTCTTTTAGCAATGCTTCAGTGTGTTCTTTCCACTTCGTGGGAAAACAGGTTTGATCATAATCAAACAAAGAGGGAATATCCTTGCCACCCCATGACATTGTTTCTCTGACAGGCTGAGGAGGCCCAGGATTATCCTCATCCTCATCCTCATCCTCATCCTCATCCTCAACCTCATCCTCAACGCGATCCGCCCACAATCGTCGTTTTGGTTCAAACCCACCCTTCCCATCCGAATAACATTCGCCGTCATCCAATTGAGCGCGTGGGAGCATGTTACTGCCAACCACCTTTCTCCTGCCTCGTATACCAAAAAGAAAAATTACCATCGTCTCTCTGCATCACCCCTATTTATATACAATCAACACAAGTAGATTCTTTTATTGTAAATCGATTCGATACGCGTGTGGCGTCCAAACATCGTCCACCAAGACCAGATACATACGTTTTTCTGGTGCACGTTGTGGGTGGAGTACACACCACCTTGACACCTTCCACGCCTGGCATGTTTTCAGCTCGTTAACGAGCGACGTTACAGTCATCGAGACATCGGGGATCGGTATCCTCTTGACCACCGACGTCAATTCGCTGATGTCAACTGGTGGGGCAGATCCCGATGGATACGAATTATCGGCAAGGAGGCGCAACACGAGGATATCACGGACACCCAATACCGCAGCGCCATATGGCGCGGATGCGTCGTCCGCAGCTGATGACGCGAGTTTTCTCGGAAGGGGCATTTCATCAGACCAATCTTGCCAGGAGACTAGACCTTGGAAATCGTCGATTTTCATCGGACCCTTCGTTTCGCCTACATCTACACCAAGTTTGGTGTAAACGTGGTTATCAATCCACTCACTGAGCCACAGCTCTCCGGAACGTTGAATGTTGGCAACCAAGACACCACAAAGACTATCCTCTGTCCCCAACAGTGCGGCGGGCATGGTTGTAGCTCGTGTCTCGACCAACGCTTCAATCCGGTAGTCGAGACTCCCAGCTGGTAAATGATAAGTCAAGCGGGTAAGACTGACCCCGTCGCCGTACAATATGTACAGTACACAGGCATTGGTTGGCCCTAGGTCGTGCCACGGGGACGCGTAACAGGAAACGCTGGTCGGTGGGCTGTCTCCGCTGACGCCACGCCAACGGATAGGCAGATCGAGCAGGGGATCGATGCAGGATGAACGACATTGCATCTGCCCCGTGTGTGATGCGACATCCAACAGCACAAGGCGACCACACACTGCAAACTCTCGATGCTGCAGCAGAGCCACGATACAGCAGGACGATGGAATCAAACAATGAGAGACCAGAGAATACTTGTCCACAATTTCTCCAAATGACAGTTTTGTTGGAACACCCGTCCTGCTGACTCGACAACATGCCTGCTGGCTAGGTGACGGGTGTGTCAGCTGGGTGACAATTCTAACTAGATTGGCGAGTGTGGGCAGGTCTGCCTCTGGGGGGGTTGACGATGCTACCGCCAATGATTCTGATTTGGCCAAAAGTCGTGCATCGTAAGCATCTATACCGACATCAACCACCGCGGAAGACGTACCAACGCCTTGGGCTTGGGCTTTCGCCTCGGCTATGGCTTTCGCATCGGCTATGGCTTTCGCCTCGGCTTGGGCTTTCGCCTCGGCTTGGGCTTTCGCCTCGGCTATGGCTTTCGCATCGGCTATGGTTTTCGCCTCGGCTTGCCCTTGTTGATGAAGATCGACCGAATGCACATTTAACGGGAGGAACGATGAT
>JAAELC010000143.1 GCA_024227135.1 Gammaproteobacteria bacterium | reverse complement strand
GTTCAAGGCGAGCTGCGAAATGGCACCCATTACAGCCTGAAAGGAGGCATGCTCTACCTGCACCTTGAGAGCGCCTACGATTCTTTTCGCAAACACTGCAAACTCGTCGATTACGATGGGGAAGTCGTCGATTTAAAAGCGCTCAAACGGTATCTTCTAAATAATTCGGGGAGAGCAATAAAAACAACGCGTTACATACTGAATGTCGCAAATAGTACCCTCTATGAATAAATCTGTAAACACTTGAAATCACTTTGGTGACCTTGTGCAATCAGCGGATAATGGCTCATAAATTGCGAAAAAAGACGAGATGCATGATGGTCTATCATTATGATATTTCAGCTTTTTTTGGGTCTCCCCGAATTATTTAGAAGATACCACGATATCAAGACATACAATAACTCGATATATGCAGTTCCGGAATCTATGGAGGTTCGTGCCTGTGACTGATAAACAGATAGAATATTCCAGAAGAGACTTACTGAAATTGGCTGGTGCTCTCGGAATCGGCTCTGCCATATCCGCGTCCGGCTGCGGGGCCGCTCCTGGTCCTCCGCCGGCGTCCGGCCCACCGCCGGCGTCCGGCTCACCACCCGAGCCATCCAACACCCGAGCGCAGGTACCACGGCGCCCATTCGGTAGTACGGGTGACGATGTTTCGATCTTAGCGCTGGGTGGATACTTTGATGCCCTCAACAACTTAGCCCTCGTTGACAGCGCGGTATCTTTGGGCATTACCTATTGGGAGACGACCCTTCGTTTTGGTGGCCAGGGCTATGGCAGATACTTTCGCGACCATCCTGATACTCGACCGCGAATATTTCTTCAGGGGAAGACCCGCGCCGGCGGGACACGCGACGATATGGAGAGAGACCTCACCACGCTCCTCAACGACATCGGCAGCAATTATGTCGACTTTTTCACCATTCAAGGAGTGGATGACCCCGCGGTGCTGACAGCGGACGTCAGGAGCTGGGTTGACGAAGCCAAGGCGGCGGGACGTATTCATTACTTTGGCTTCAGCACCCACAACAACATGGCGGGCTGCCTACAAGCCGCTGCTGGTCTAGACTGGATCGACGGCGTAGTGACCTCCTACAACTATCGCCTTATGCAAGATTCAGCCATGGAGGATGCGATTGCGGCCTGCGCGGATCGCGGTATCGCTTTGACAGCGATCAAATCGCAAGGTTTGCCGACCAACCCCGAGGCCACTATTGGCGAGCCCAGCGATGCCGCTGAGGCCAGCTTGGCCCAATTCCAGGCGTCGGGATTGCCCCCCCACCAAGTCCGACTCAAGGCAATTTGGGCCAAGCCTCACATTGCCAGCATCTGCTCTTTCATGCCTGACGAGGCAACCATGCTTGCCAATTCCCAGGCTGCAGCGGACCCAAGTGGCATGACCGGTTCAGCACTCGATGCTCTTAGGGGGAGTGCCCGACAAACCGCCAGTGGCTATTGCACAGGCTGCTCAGAGATCTGCGAATCGACCGTTGCTGGCGCTGTTCCCATCGCCAGCTTGATGCGCTTCCTCATGTATTCTCGTAGCTACGGCGATCCGCGCCGCGCCCAGGAAGAGTTCAACGCCCTGCCAACCTCGGTGCGCTCAGCCATCCCCAAACAAGACTACTCTTTGGCTGAACGGCGCTGTCCTCAGTGTATGCCCATTCGTCGCTTGATGAAGGCAGCGGTTCGCGAGCTGTCTGTTTCGTGCTCGCCAGCTTGACTTGAGCTCGAGGAGCTCCAGAGCCCTTTCCTCTGGATGCTCAGGACGCCTTCAACCTATCGAATAACTCAATGAGCTCGATCTCGGACAGTGACTCAAGAGATGACCGATCCGTCGGGATCTCCGTCCGACCAGGCCGAGGTTGGAACCAGTGTTGCTTGCCACCGAATGGATAGGTCGGCAGTGGGGTCTTGCGATGTGCTCGATGTGCGTACACGTCATGCCAAGCGACCTTGCCGCCCACGGTCCACAGGTTCACAAGCAGCGATAGGTATGCATCCAGAGAGCTGCCACCATCGCCAACGCGCACTGGCATCCCGGCAATTGCGATCTGATTACGTCCCCATTCAACGACATGCATATCTCCTGGACCGTGATACGCGGAGCCCGATTTCAGCAATTCGACCCACTCACCGCCATCCGTTATCCTGGTCAACGGTTCCACATTGCTGCCATGTATTGCATCGAATTCCTCACCAAGCCCGTTCCCCGAATGCTCAAGAAACGGAACGATTTCGGATAAGGCAACGGCGTCATCAATCAGCCAGGCCACCAACTCACGCCTGCCTAGACGATAAGCAACATTAAAATTAGTCAGAAATATCAACAAATTACAGATGTTACCCAAAGGTAACATAATGCCTATTCTGCGAAATAAGGGTTGATGCGAGACAAACAGAGGAGCCAAGATGTAGTTGCAGGTCAGCTACTGCCCATGGAGCCGTGGCACTACGTACCACGGCCCAAGAAGCCTCGGCACTGCGTGCCACGGAGACATAGAGATCAGGTCACTCTTTCCTCCTGGTTATAAGATCATCTACAACAGACAATGCTCATGGCCCATCCGGACGCGCGGGCACGCTCAGTTGTTCCATGAGCGATGGCGACCATTGGCGATATTTCTCCTGCGTTGATCTCTCGAGGGTTTGTGCGGCTTCATTGAACGTCCGGAGTAACCCAACGGCATCG
>JAAELC010000142.1 GCA_024227135.1 Gammaproteobacteria bacterium | reverse complement strand
TTTTGCCTGCACGTCAACTTGACCCATTGACTATGAATTCGAGTTCCTCGATATCGTCATTGGGCCCAAACGAGACATGTGCGGAGGAGCGGGATTTCCCTCAACCATCGGATGAGGATGTCGCCCGCTACGGGTTGTCGACCCTATTGGATCTTCCGCAGGAACCGGGTCGACAACTTATTCCAATCAACCAGGCCCCATTAACCGACATTCAGTCGGTTAAAGGCATTGGGGAGAAGAAAGCGCAAACAATAGAGGCACTCAGGTCCAAGGATATCGTACTATCCAGGAGCCTTTTGGAAAATTTAAACATTTTTCAAAGTGCCACTTTGGACGCTTTCGACTACTCCAGTGGTACGTCACAGGCTAGGGAGGAAGCGAAAGCTCCATCCAAGCCGCCACCTTTCGCACAAGGTCATGTGGGTACTAATCAGTACCTCAACAGTACAGTGCGTCAGGAGGAGACCTCACCACTCGACAGGGCCTATCACCTTAAGGAACCTTACGGGCCTCTTGATAGCAACCCCTTTGGTCCACCAGGCAGCGGTCAGCCTAGAGGCAGCATTTATGCTGACCAGGCAGGCCACAGCCCGAGCATTTGGGACCACCACCCAGGCTCAGGTGTGAGTATGGGGGATTCTCGATATCACCCTGCACACAGGCCCAGACATGAATCGAACACATATGATTCACACATGGGCAGAGAGCATGGGGCGGGGAATGATGTCATAAGTGCACCCCACCAAAGGGAGCACTCGGACATGTATGGCAAGCCAAGAAGGGAGAGTCTCAATATTCTCCCTGGGGACATGGCCGCCAAACAATTCCCCAGAGGCGCCATTGTTCAGGCCACGTACCGCAGAAATGCTTTTGTTGACCACCCCAATGGTCAACAGGCAAAGTACACCACAGGTAACGAGTCTATCGACCCATACGAACATAGGTCAAGCAGGCACAGCTACCATGTGGATGAACCTCAAGTGGGGTCATCTGGCATTGGTAACAAGCCGCATGACTTGTGGGATCGGGGACTTCGTGACCTTTCTTTCAAAGATGGTTCCCGCTCACGTGAACAGGGTCTCCATACTGGAAACCCAGGGCTTGACAGGCAGGCTCACTTCCAGCCTACCCAAGCCATTTCACGTCCGAGATGGGAAGTTCCGGATTATCGCGAACCACAGGGTTTCCAAACTGGAACACCAGGATTTGACAGGCAGGCTCACTACCAGCCCACCTATGATAATCCGCGATCGCGCAGGGCGTTTTCAGATTCTCACGAACCACCGGGTTTCCCAGCAGGAAACCCAGGGTTTGACAGGCAGCAACAGTACCGTGGTACTGATGCAAACCCTCAGCCTAAACGGCACTCCCAAGACAGTGGTTCTGAACCCTATCCAGGAGTGCCGGGTTCGGACCCTAGGTTTTACCAACGGGAACGGGCCACGGTTGAGGGGCCTGGTTTGCATGGACGGGACGCGGTGCGCAAAACACTCCACTTGCCTCGGAACCTATCT
>JAAELC010000141.1 GCA_024227135.1 Gammaproteobacteria bacterium | reverse complement strand
GTCTTGCTCGTCTTTTAGTCCAGCTTCTGCGTTGTGGAAAAGGTTGCATAGAATAGCTATGCGCCTTTTTCCACGCCTTGAATCTGAACCAAAATCCAGCGCAATTTCTGGATACTTATTAATTTCCGCGGCCCTTACCCTTGATCATCAGCCTGGCTTCATGGCGATTTAGAATACCCATAATGATCCGATTGGCCTCATCGGAGGTTTCCGCCCAATGGACCTACATTCCATTGCGAGTACAATTCTGCTCCAGCTGCTCCAGGAGATCGGGAAGCCGGGCCAGGGCATCTTTTCTGATCCAGGCTGCCAGACTGCAAAGGAGCTCGAATGAAGTGGAATCCGGAAACGCCTTCTGGCGCTTTACCCGCTGCCGATCCATTGTGGATCGAAAATTCCTGCGCAACCGATCATCCTCGAGCGCTTCCCGGAAACCCCGGTGAAATTCAGAATCCCGGCTCGACACTGGCAGGTTCCCGGTCAAAAACTGAAATACTCCGATACGGCTGTGTATGGCGACCATGCACCGACATTCCACTAATGTCACGTTGACGGAGTACTGGATAACGGTTCCAATCACCTTCGAGCAGCCGCTGTCCACCCATCGCATACCCGCCACGCCGGAAGTTGCAAGACATGATCTTTACCCGAAAACTCGTCATGACACCCGAAACCGTCGATGGGCCTTCAACCTGATATTCAACTCGGTCACCATAACCATTGAAGGAATACTAGAATACCAATAGTGAAGACCCGTTTTACCCGAAGATGGCTATCATCGATTGCAACCAATAGCGCTCCCGACGGCTCTTGTAACACAGACAGGTGATCTATGCATGATTTCGCAAGTAAAATGAAGTTGAAAGAGATGGCAGAAGAAGATATCTACTTCGCCAGGCGTGATCTGGAATTGATAGAAGCGCTGCGTCAAAAACAGCTTAAGAAGCATGTCAACTGCCCTTCCGACAGCAAAAAGAACAAAGCCGGCCGTTACGAAAAGAAATTCGAAAAGATCACCCGGAAACACCAGAATGATCCCGACTCCATGATCGAAGCCTACAGAAAGCTGATTGGAAAGATCCGAAAAAAATGCCGTTCCCTCGGGTGATCCGCCGGTACCCCCGGACTTCCCGGTTCATCGACACTTCTCAAACGGCCGTCAATCCAGCGATCGCCTTTTCAACCCATCCGAAACTGATGCGCTCCTGCTCCAGGCGCAGGCTGGGGGCGAGTCGATTCATTCTCAGCTCGTCATAGAGTGCGCGCTCTTCCGGATTCAGGCGGGGTAAATCATGGGCAACCTGTTTCCCCTCTCTGCCCCACAGTTCCCGAAACTCCAGCAACGTGGTGCGATCCATCAGCATGGAACGGGCTTCAGGGTAGCAGGCTCGAAGCTGGTCGAGGATGGAAAAACCATGGGTATCGATATCCCCCCAGTAGTACAGCCGGCAGCGTTTCAACCAGTCGGCCTGACTCAGCACATCGAAACCGTAGCCGGCACCAAAAATCAGCAGGCTGCCTGGCACCGGTGGAAACACCAGATAGTTGATCTCGTTTTCAGTGATAAACACCCGAGAAACATTGGGATCGAGGCGTTTGAAACTCTCTCCATCCAGAGTGATATCAGCACCGGGAGACCGGGGCAGCAACCCATGAACGGGATCAAGTGCACGCAGTCGGATGCGCTGGGGCTTTTCACGAAACCCGTAACGCCTGGAGAACCCTGACACACCAGTCGCTGCCTCATGCACTGCTGCTGCCGGCAGAATACGGTCCAGCCACTGGGTCAGAAGCCCTCGGTTTGCTTCGATAAATTTGCTGTGTATACCGGGAATATCCACCTGGCGCAGGTAGACACCTGACCGGGGATTCTGCACCATCCAGTCGACCACATCGAGCAGTCGGTTCCAGATATGTTCCAGCTCCAATGCCTTGTGGGGTTTGTGGGCCATCCAGTCGAGCAGCAGAGGCTGGCGTTTCCGGGTAATTTCCACCAGTGCGGCAAAGTGATTCGCCTGCCGGCGTTTACCCAGCAAATCCAGGACATCATCGAGGCTATCGACCCAGACCGCCCCGGGGACCTGGTTCTTACCGAGCTGCCGGTGGTGCAGCTTTCGCATTTCGATACGATAACGGGGTAAAGCGCGAAGCTGCTGAATCCAGGCACGCACATCGTCAAACTGTTCAGCCATCTGGGACGACGTCGGCCCTTTCAGTGTCAGCCTTCGGGGGAAAACTGACTCTCCGGTGACCAGGCCAGTCAGTATCTCACCACGGTCCCAGACGCGCTGCAGCTGACCATGCAGATCCCGAGGGCTCGTCCAGGTCAACGGGTGGCCCTCGCTCTCTCCTCCCGGTACTCTTCGATAGAGAGATTTCGCAACATGGAAACACGCCCGTCATCGTTGTGTACGAAACCGACGCTGTTGACGAAGGGCTCAATGATGTGAATCTTCTGCAAGGGCGTAACGATCAGCAACTGAAGATTCAGCTGCTCGAACAGCCGCAGGCCATACTGGGTGGACTCGTCGGAACCCCGCCCGAATGCCTCATCGATAACCACGAAACGAAACGACCGGGAACGTACCGCCCCCCATTCCAATCCGAACTGGTAGGCAAGACTGGCCGCCAGAATGGTGTAAGCGAGTTTCTCTTTCTGCCCTCCGGATTTTCCCCCGGAATCGGAATAGTGCTCGTGCTCCGTGTCGTCCTCCCGCCAGCGTTCACTGGCAGAAAAAAGAAACGCATTGCGTACGTCTGTCACCTTGGTGGTCCAGCGTCGATCCGACTCGGTCTGCCCCTCCCGTCCCCGGAAACGTTCGATGATCTGTTTGACCTGCAGGAATTTGGATTCCGAGTACTGAACATCCTCAGATCCGGTCAGCGAGCCTTCGGTGCAGGTACGCAATTCGTTAGTGAAATCACGGATCTCACTATCCGGGCTCGGGCGTGTCTCGAGGAGAATATAGCGCCCAGTGTTGTAATCGATCTGAGCCAGAGAGTCGTTGATACGGCCGATTCTCTCCTTGATCTGCTCCCGCTCCCGGGCAAGTTGTGACTGAAAGTTGGCCACTTCACGGATCGTATTCTCGTTGAGAAGCTCCTTAAATCGGGTCTCGAAACGGGGAAGATCATCGGCCTCCAACGCTTCGAGCATGGCACGATACTCGAAGGCCGCCTCGATGCTGGCATCCACCTCGTCAGTTTCCAGCCGATAAGCCTCCTTGTACTCGGTCATCCCCCGGACGATCCTTTCACCGAGACGCTTCAGTCGGGCGTCTTCGGTATCGATGCGCGTTTGCAGCCACTCACGCACTTTCCGCTCCCGGGTATCGCAGGACTCGACCGTCAGGTGATGCTCACCCAGCGCTTCCTCGCACAAGTCGGCAAGCACCGTAAATGGCACCTTCGGCTCAACGACGCCCGACTCATCGAGCAAGGCCTGGGTCTGGGCCTTGAGGGTCTCCGCATCTTCCCGTTTCTGTCCGGTCCTGCTGCGTTGATCCATTCGCTCCTGGAGTTGCCCTTCGGTGTCCGACAGTATCTGTTTTGCAGAATCGAGTTGGGAGGTGAGTTGTTTCAGAAGATCCGAGGCACTTTCCAGCTGGCGTCTCTCTTCATCCAGCCGGGCTGTTTCAGCGGCCACCGATTGCCAGTCCAATTCTCTGAAATCACGGTATTCGTCGAGTTTGATCAGTACCTGACGACGGGCATTGAGTTTCCTCTGCTCCGTCTGTACCAGAGCGATACCGTCACCCACTTCACCCAACCGCTGCTCCAGCCGGTGCTGCTCCGTCTGCAATGCGGAAATCTTTTCAGCATTGGTCCAACCCAGCACATAGCGGCGTCGATCATTGATGCGGTGTCGGTCATCTTTCTCATGGCGTCCCCCGGATGATTTGATCTGTCCCGCCCGGGTGATGCCACGACTCTCCCGACGAAACTGCTCGCCGGTCATGCAGCAGGTGACATCGAAGCGACGGGCCAACTCCTGTTCGAGCCAGTCATAGAAAGGGGAATCCGGCTTGACCACCAGTTTACGCACCAGCGACCCTGGACTCAGAGAGGGTGTTTTTCGGTGGTCAGACTTCCGAACGCGGAAATAGACCAGTCGTCCCTGAAGGTGGGTACGATCCACCCACTCCAGAACCGTTCGATAACAGGTATCCGGCACCAGTAACGACAGGCCGAAACCGTGGAGCAACCGTTCCGCAGCCCCTTCCCATTCCTGCTCGTTCTCGTGTACCCGCAGCAGTTCTCCGGCGAAGGGCAGCTCGGATTCGGAAAGCCCCATGGCCTGACAAAGGGCAGCACGCATGCGAATCTGTTCGATAGCAATATTGCTGCGACGTGCTTTTAAACTGTCGATCTCCTCGGTCAACAGCCGGTGCTGCTCCTTGCCCTGGTGCAGTTCGACCGTCCTCTCGGTGAGGTCGTTCTGCAATACTTCTTCCCTGGCGTCCGTGGCTTCCAGCTGGTTTGCGAACACGCCATACTGGGCTTGAAAGGCTGCATCATCCGAAACCGGGTAACCACCCGCTTCCCGGACCAGTTCTCCGTAGCGTTCCGCTTTTTTCTTACGGGCATCCCGTTCATTTCCCTTGACCCGGATTTCCTCGGCCAGGTACTCGAGACGATCTCCCCCATTGGCGGCGATACTTCGTTGCAGTTCTGACACTGCCGCCCGTTGTGTATCCCGGTTCCCGGTCAACACCATAATACGGGCATTCTGTTGCTCCCACTGTTGGTCCAGCGACGCAACCCGTTTATCGAGCAGATCGATTTTAAGACCGGCGAAGTAGGGACGCAGCATGTCACGGCATGCACGAAGCTGTACCGTGGATACAGCCTGTGTGTGATAGCGATCACAGTCGGCAACCAGCGGTGTCAGTAACTCGATCTGATGCCTGGCTTTGCGGACCGCTTCATGAGCTCGACTCAGATCATCGAAATGGGCGATCAACGCAGCGATTCGAGGGGTGACCTCGAAAGGTTCGAGCATATGATTACGCACGAACTCGGTCAGGTTACCCACCGACTTCATGGAGACTGTCTGGTGAAAAAGATCCAGCGCCTGCTCGTTATCGATACCGAAACGCCGCCGAAACCAGGCACCGTAGGGAGGAAAGCTGTCGAATACATCGATCTTTCTGTGGCGCAGTTGCTTACGCAACCCCGTCATTTCAGATCCGAAGCCGCTGAAATCGCCGGCGATGGAAAGGTCCCGCTCGGTGGCAATGTAGTAACGCGCGGGTTGCCCCTGGGGATCTTTACTCCAGAAGACCTGAGCCAGGGTGACAGTCTGATCATATCCGGCATTGTGGAACACACCGAGTACCACCGAATAGCTGTTGTGATCCCGCAACGCAACAGGCTTTGCCCCGGCACTGACCTCATTGCGTTCGGTCTTGTAATAGCCCAGGACATAGGACTTCAATGTTCGCTCTTTATTACCCGCACCGGCCGCTTTGTTGTAGGCAACCCGGTGTGCCGGTACCAGCAGCGTGGTCACCGCATCGACGACGGTGGACTTGCCCGAGCCGATATCACCGGTCAGAAGCGAGTTTCTTCCATCCGCCAGCAAGGTCCAGACCCGCTGATCGAAGGTGCCCCAGTTGTAAATCTCCAACCGCTGCAAGCGAAATCCCGCCAGGGTGTCGTCCCCGATGAAATCCAATCCAAGAGTCCGGGGTGATTCACGCATCAGTATCTGCCTTGTCCGACTCGCCCAGATGTGTGCGGTAAGCCTCCAGCCGCGTATCGAAGTCGGCCAGCCACTGGGCATCCACGAAAGCTTTCAGAATCCGGCGTACTTCGAAAGATCTGGACTGCCCGGTGGCTGGTTTCATACGGCGCAGAAACCCCAGTTCGACAATCTTATTGATATGGGCATCCACCCGGTCCATCATTCGGACCTCATTACTTGCTTCAGGCAGAAACACCCCAATCAACTCCACCAGTTCCTCCCGGGACAGCACCAGTCTGGCACTTCCGGCCTCCTGACCGCCCCCGGCGTCGAATTCAGCCAGTTTCTTCCGCAACAGCGCCAGCAGCAGACTCACTGGGAAAGACAAGGGACGCCGGGCCACCAGGCGCGGTAACCGGGTCCCCGCTTCATCGTCCCCGACAACCCGTGCGCGGAGAAAAGCATAACCTTCGGCCTCATCCAGTACCAGATCCAATCCCAGCACTGACACATAGTCACGCACCCGGGCCTGGAGATCGAGCAGCGCATTCCACTGACCGGTGGTCCGCGGGGTGGACTCATCCCGATAGATCACGCCCTTGAGCAAGGGTACGACGAGCGACGAGAGATCCGGCTGAATCGCGGCCGGTTCCTGTGGTTGTTCCCCGTTCATCGAACGAATATCACCTTTGGCAGCCGTACCTGTCGGGTCTGCTCCCGTCCTTCCGGATCGGTACCATCCCAGACGATCAGTTCCTCCGCCTTTTCATCGATCGTACCCATGCCCGTCTCCGACGCCAGTTCGAGGTAGGTCACCAGTTCAGCCAGACCCTGCTGCAAGGGCCATTGTTCACACAACTCACCCAATGAAATCTGGGCCACACTCTGCAGTGAGCGGCGAATGTGCCCGGATAGCTCGGCTTTGTCCACCACCACCTGGGAAAACAGCACAGCGGTATCCAGATCCACCGCATCGGCCTCTATCACCCGATCCGAAATATGGGGTCTGAGGGGTGGAGTGAACAAGGGCCGTTCCATGGGCAACTCGATCTCCGCAGCGATTTCATCAATGCCACCGAAATCCCCGCTGGGCGGGGTCTCACGCACGCCGAGAGCTTTGGTCTCGATACCCCGCAGAATATCCATGATTCGGCGATTTTCCAGCCAGGCCTGATCATCGAGGAAACGCCGCAACTGCTGGGAAAGCCGT
This sequence comes from Gammaproteobacteria bacterium, assembly GCA_024227135.1. Taxonomy (GTDB): domain Bacteria; phylum Pseudomonadota; class Gammaproteobacteria; order Chromatiales; family Chromatiaceae; genus JAHEHQ01. The sequence continues at coordinate 1,043 of JAAELC010000141.1, read as the reverse complement.
GCTACCGTGCGCTGGGTATGCTCACCCGCCTCAAGCCAGTCGTAGTGTGCCCTCCGGGTCCGGGCATCCGGCTCAAGCTCAGCTACCGCCGGTAATGCCAATACCCGCTCCAGCAATTCACTGAATGCTTCCTGGCGTGAACTGGACATGAGGAAATCCCAGAATGCGCGAAAACTCCGACCCTGGTCTGAACTGGCGATGGCATCCCGCTCACCCATAATCTCTTCCAGCAGGTCACCTTTGTTCCCTTCCCACAGCGCGATACGCTCCCGAACCTCCCGGTCAAGTGCCCTGAAATTATGCTCCACCTCGCGAAAATCCGAGAGCAGTTCCCGGGAGGTCGCGATAAACTGCTGGAAGCGTTCCTTGAGCCCGGTATCGTCCAACAGCGGGATCTCACCATCCCTGACCGCAGCAATCTCAGCATCGATCTCATCCCGGCGTTGCTGCAGCTCGGCGATGCGTGTCTCAGGATCTGTCTGACTGCCGGTGTCCATCTGTTTGAGTAACTCGAACAGGGTCAAGAGACGTGATTCGGTCCCGACGAAAGAACGCTCAGTCAAGGTACCCAGCCAGGCAATCCCTTTCTCCGACGCGGGGGTCAAATCAAAATAGGGTTCGTCCGATCGCTGGCGATAGAATTTGCGTAACCAGCCCTTGTCGTTCCCGGCCCAGTCATTGAGATAATCCATGGCCGTTTTGGGAAATGCCTCCCCCCCGAGACGCTCCCGCAAAGCAAACAACTCGTCTTCCAGCTTCTCTGCCAGTTCAGCCTGAGCGATCATGCGTTCGTTGGGGACGATAAAAACCCGATGCAGGAAACTGGCAACCAATGGCGCGTGGGGCGAGCTCAACATCCGCCACGCGGGATGGCGCTGACGCAGCAGATCGAGGGTGGTGTAGTCCAGACCCATCTAACCCCGTCCGTAACGATCGAGATAGTGGACGAACAATTCGGGATTCAGTTCCTTCAGCCGCCGCCGTTCCTCGATCAGTTCAGTGGCAGGAACTGCCGCGGTACCGGCTTTTACCAGTTCGGCCGT
>JAAELC010000140.1 GCA_024227135.1 Gammaproteobacteria bacterium | reverse complement strand
GCGAAGATCGAAGAGGAGACCGTGGAGACGAAAAAAGCCCAGTCTGTCGACGGGGCTTCTTGTTAGTGGCATAACGGACGCAGAGACGGACAAAGTCCGGCTCAAGCACAAAGGACAACAGAGCGGGATCGAGTTGTCATACCAATCAGATTAAAGATGTGATCTAATTGCTCTATTCTGGTTTCACTGTACTCAGTATGTCCGATCCAATCGATTTCTTGGCCCTCGCCAAGGCAGAAACCAACGCCAGGAAACGCATGCGATTCCTGGCGTTAGCACACTTTCAAGAAGGTCATTCCAGAACTGACATTGCCCGCTTTCTCAAAGTCAGCCGCACAAGTGTCAACAAATGGGTGAGCAACTTCTTGCTACACGGCGTGGCGGGGCTGGATAGTGTCCGTCCACCAGGCCGACCCGCCAAGCTCGGCGCCGAACAGCTATCCCAGCTTAGCGAATATATCGACCAACAAAGCCGGCTGGCCATCGGGGGACGACTGCAAGGTACTGATATTCAAACGTATATCGAACGAGAGTTTGGTGTGGCCTATGAACTCTCCAATGTCTACCGCCTCCTCAGAGAGCTGGGGTTTTCCTGGATAACCAGTCGCTCACGACATCCGAAGCAGGATGGGCAGGTGCAGGAAGCTTTTAAAAAACTTCCAGCTGGAAACGATCCTTAACATCCCGGGTCATGTTGCGCTTGCCAATGTCGATGTCTGGTTTCAGGACGAAGCCCGGTTTGGTCAACAAAATACGACTACCCGACTGTGGGCCAGGCGTGGCAGTCGCCCCCGAGCTATTCAGCAACAACAATTCGAGTACGTCTATCTCTTCGGTGCCGTCTGCCCTGCAACCGGGACAACGGAAGCCTTGCTCAGTCCTCTGGTAAACCGGGAGGTGATGAAGCAGCACTTGGCACTGATTGCAGCACGAACAAAGCCGGGTCGTCATGCGGTGGTGATCATGGACGGCGCCGGATGGCATACCATGGAATGTGCGGATGACTTCCCCAATCTCAGCCTGATCAAGCTCCCTCCCTATTCTCCCGAACTCAATCCCATTGAACAGGTATGGAGCTGGCTTCGTCAGCATGTGTTGGCTAATCGCAGCTTCAAGGATTACGACGACATCCTTGATGCCTGCACATCGGCCTGGAAGCACTTTATTGCCGATGTGGAGCGGGTGATGTCACTTTGTAGCCGAGATTGGATAAAACTGACCTAATGTTTAATCCGATTGGTATAAACACCCCGGAGAGCAGCAGGGCCAGGGTGGCGCTGCCAAGCAAAGGGTAGATGGCCTGCTGGGGGTGGGCACCGGGCCCGGCAAAGAGGGCGCTGACGTAGTAGGGGAGCGGGGGATAGAAGAAGAAGGTGGGGCTGCCGAAGCCGCCGTTCATGGCCATCAGCCAGCGGGGATAGAGTTCCCCCTGCCAGAGCTGACG
>JAAELC010000139.1 GCA_024227135.1 Gammaproteobacteria bacterium | reverse complement strand
CCTGAGGGCGTGGCCTTGACCTTGAGTGCAGGCGCCGAACTGCACATCCCAGCCAGCTACAAGATAAACGTTTCGAAATCATATGCGGTCTGAGGCGCTCTGGCCCGGCACCTGAAGAACGAAAACGGATAGCGGGAAACAGCATCACATCGCTGTATCTGAGTTCATGGGTAATGGCTGTTGTTTCCAGGATCAGATTATTACAGGAATGTCACATCAAGGATCATTGCGATGAACGAGAAGCCTGCCGGTAATACTGCAGACATCGGTTTTAGCCATGAAAATACAATCGACGATCAGGTCGGTCTCGAACATCTCCGTATTGGCAACAAACATGCGTTGATCATTACACTGGGAAACCTTCTTGCCAGTATGTTGCTGGTTCTGGGTCTGTCAGCTCATGTGGAAAACAGTTCGCTCCTGATCTGGTTTGGTACCATGCTGGTTTTCAACTTATTTCGATACTACCAGGCGCGTAAGTTCCTATCCGCCGAAATAAGTGTCCAGTCCTATCATCACCAGGAAAGACGTTATGTTCTGGCAGTCGCCACTTCCGGGATCCTTTGGGGGCTGACTGCGGTTTTATTCTTCTCGACAGGTGCGCCGGTTCAGGATATGTTCATCGCACTGGTGCTTATGTCCATGGCATCGGCAGCAACAGCCAGCCTGTCGTTCCACCGTTTTGCCTATCCACTGTTCGTTGTTCCAACCATATCACCCCTGGTATTGAAACTACTCTATGAAGGGGACGACACCCAACAAATCATCGGACTTGTCATTCCTCTCTATTTTGGCTTTCTGATGGTACTCTCCAGGCAGATTTTTTACTATGCAGATCAGACCATCAGAAACTCGCTTACGAACCGACAGCATGCCTATGTGGATTATCTGACCGGAATTGCCAACAGAAGAGCCTTTGACCAGTATCTGCAGAAAGAATGGTTTCGCGGTCTCCGTGCCAATCAACCCCTATCCCTGATACTGATGGATATCGATGATTTTAAGAAACTCAATGATACCTATGGGCATCCATTCGGTGACAAAACACTGCAATCGATTGCACATCGTGTAAAGAGTAAACTGAAACGGAGTTCTGACCTCGCCGCTCGTATCGGGGGAGAGGAGTTTTCCATAATCCTTCCCAATACCGGGCTGGATGGTGCTCTGTCAATTGCAGAGGAAATTCAGTCAGAAGTTACAGGATCCATACACAATCCTGAAACTTCTGAACGGGTGACAATGCCCACACTGAGCTTGGGTATCTCGTGTTGCTATCCTGATCAGCGAAGCAGTATTTCAGGGCTGTATCAGCAGGCAGACAACGCCCTTTACGAAGCCAAGCACAGTGGCAAGAACCAGGTTGTTCTGGCGGATTCCATATTATCCTGAAGAGGTATCAATCACCGCCATTCAGGGAGTGTCAGACCAAATATCCCGACATCCGACAGGGTGAAACCGACCACACGCAATGCCCTATATAGTTCTGATAGTCTTACTGCTACTGGTCGTTTTTCTGCCCCAGTCCTGGGTCAGGCATGTCCTGTCGAAATACAACCAGCAGGATGAAAACAACTTTCCCGGTACGGGAGGTGAGCTGGCCCGTCATCTTCTGGATCGGTTCGACCTGAACGATGTGCAGGTGGAAACCACCGAACTGGGTGACCACTACGACCCCGATACCCGTTGTATTCGGCTCACCAGAGACAAGTTTGAAGGAAAATCCTTGACCGCCATTACTGTGGCGACCCACGAATTTGGCCATGCCTTACAACATGCGGCAAACGAACCACTGTTCAATTTGAGAAGCCGCCTGGCCCGCTTGACCCTGTGGGCTAGTCAACTGGGTTCACTGCTGCTGTTCGCAGCTCCGTTGATAATGTTGATCACCCGGGCGCCTTCAGTAGCTGTTTTCAATATTATCGGTGCATTCCTGATAATGGGGTTTTCGCTGGTAGTGCAAATCGTCACACTGCCAGTAGAGATCGATGCCAGCTTCAACAAGGCCTTACCGATTCTTAAATCGGGCTATCTGGAACCACACCAGCTCCCCGGGGCCAGAAAAATATTAAAAGCGGCGGCCTGGACTTATGTGGCGGCATCTTTGGCCGGCCTGCTCAACTTCTGGCGGTGGTTGACAGTACTCAGGCGCTAGCGGGCTGGAGAGAAAAAAAGCCCTGAGCAGCAGCTGGTTCCGGCCCGCTTCGTCAGTTCAGCAAAAGCGGAGACGAAGGAGCGGAACCTGTTCGAACCATCCCTGAGAACACCCGAATACACCACCGAAGCCCGGGATATTGCAGAAGAAGAGATTCCGTAATAGTGTTTGACGGATAGACCACCCGCTCATTAGAGACAATGACCCCATGGAAGCAAACATCACTGGCGCTATCTGTTCCCGTTGCGCTGAAAATACCTGCCCCCTGCTGGTACTGACCATTCAATTCTATGGAAACTGAACAAGCGATGGGATCGAAACCAGGTTCAAATTCCCGCAAGCTTCTCCCCGTGCTGATAATGATATTGGCGCTTACTCTGACACTGCTCGGTATTTCTGTCTGGCAATGGAAGCTGGCAGATGGTACCGGCAGGCAGTTGTCTGATGAAGTTATCGATCTGGAACAACGACTGGAGGCTGCACAGCTGGAGCAGCAACAGGTGATACAGCGAGCTGAGTACTCAGTATCTGAGTTGCGGTTGAAAACGCAGTACGCGGAGTCCCTGGAACATCGTCTGGAAGAGTCGGAGAACCGCCATAGCCTCATCAAGGGACAGACCGAGCATCTCACTCTAAACCTGGAGCAACTACAGGAGAAGCTTAAAAAAAACCTCGCACGACAATTGTCATTACACTCCCTGTTGGCTGCGGGTTCCGGAATAACGGGCAAGCAGCCGCCCGACTATACACTGGCATTGTTGCTCGCTGTCACTTCGCTTCATCTGTCGAACCAATCTGACAGCATTCGTGGTCTGGTGCACCTGCTGGAGCAATATCCACACCGAATAGCTGAAATAAGCTTACCAGACAGCAGGATACTGGACGTAGCATTCAGTCCCGATGGCCGGCATGTTGCTGTCGGAGGAAAGGACAAGACTTTAATGCTGTGGGATGTTTCTCATCATCCCGCGACAGGTTCGGTTTTAATCGGGCATTCCGACACGGTCAGAAGTATCGAGTTCAGTCCACAGGGAGGAGTACTCGCCAGTGCCAGCCGGGATGGCACAGTGATCCTCTGGGATATAGCCACAAAAAAAATTCAGGGAAAGCCTTTACGCAGTAATAGCGGATCGGTATCGAGCCTCTCCTTCAGTCCGGATGGCCGTTGGCTCGCGACGGGAAATGGGGACGGCTCTGTCATTGTCTGGAACCTGGCAAAACGTATACGGCTGAATAAGCCGTTGCCCCTGCACGGTGCGCCAGTCTGGAGTGTCGCCTTCAGTCCCGACAGCCAGCTTCTGGCAAGCGGTAGCTGGGATGGAAGCCTGATACTGTGGGACATGGCGGGCTACCGGCCTTTGCACCAGGAACTGCGACTGCACAGGGACTGGGTACAGACTATTGCCTTCAGTCCGGACGGAACTCAGGTGGCAAGTGGCGGGCGGGATGGCCAGGTCATCCTGTGGGACGTCGCGGAAGGTAAATCCAGGCATATACTGCGGCCGATTCGAGGAAGGCCTGTATCAGATCTCGCATTCCAACCCGGCGGGCAACTGCTTGGAATCGCGGGAGAAGAAGGGGAAGTGGTCCTGTTCGATCTGATGCAGTTTGCACCGTCCCTTGATGTTGCCGGCAAACTTGGGCTTGAGGCCTCTTTGCTGGCGTTCTCCCCGGACGGCCGGATACTGGCCAGCACCGGTATAGACAAGCAGCTGGTTTTATCGGATATGTCTGGACTGTCGCCCCCCGGCGAACGCCTGCCTGGCATCGGGGAACCTCTGTCGAGTCTTGCGCTCAGCAGCAAAGGGCGACGTGCAGCCGGGGTCGATGCTGATGGAACCCTGTGGGTATGGGATACGTCCCAAGGTACCCTCTCAAAGCAGCGACTGGTGGAAGATCGGCCCCTATCCCATCTGGCATTCAGCCCCGACGGCCGCTTTCTCGCCAGCGGTGGGGCAGACGGGCAACTCAGGCTTTGGAATGTAGCACAGAGCGAACCGGTTCAAGAGCCTGTAAAGATGCAACACCACAAGGCCGTTTCAGCACTGGTCTTCAATAACGACAGCTCGATCCTGGCAAGTGCCGATGAAAGTGGCTTGATCAGCTATCTGGAGATTTCCAGTCAGCGTGAGATGTTCAAACCCGTTCAGACTAATCAGGGGGCGGTGACAACCCTGGCATTTTCACCGGGAAACCGGATACTTGCCTCTGGCGGTCCGGATGGGACGATAAGCCTTTGGGAGCCGGGGCAGGGCAGATATCCAGGCAATTCCATCCAGGCACATGACAGTCCGGTTTCCGCCTTGAGTTTTTCCTCCGATGGTAAAAACCTGGCCATCGGGGATGCGGACGGAAACCTGCAGCTTTGGGACAGCATAGAGGGAGGTGCAGTGGCCAGTCTTCCCCACGCACCCTTCGGCGGGGTGGCAGCGCTGGTGTTTACCAGAGATGGCCGGTTCCTGGCCAGCGGTGGAAAAAAGGGTGCCGTCATTCTCTGGGACCTGGAGAGAAGAACCCCCCTGTTGAAGCCCTTTCAGACCCGCCACGGCCCTGATGTGCATCTGGCTTTTACAGCAAACGATCAGCGCCTGATCAGCGCCAGTCAAGATGGAGTCCTCTTCAGCTGGAATCTGGACTGGATTTCCCAGGCCTGCCACCTGTCCGGACGCAACCTGACCCGGGAGGAGTGGCAAGACTATGTGGGGGATACCCGCTACATGAGAACCTGTTCGGATTTTCCCGAGGTGGAGCCGGACCCGCCAATCGCCCACTAACCCGTCAATGCGGTGAAGTGTTAAACCGGGTAAAGAGAAAAAGCCGGTAACCCTCCGGTGATCCCGATTGTATAGATATGTTAGCCGTTTTGCGGGCGGTATGGCCACCGTTTGCTGTTTTATCGATCCTGATGAACCATCGATTTTACACTGCTCACGCCCACGCGATGATCAGCACGCCTGAAATAATAATGCTTCCAGCGGCCAGATGCCGACCGAGCCCTGTTTCATGAAACAGCAGGGCACCATAGAGAATCCCAAACAGCAGGCTGCTTCGTTTGACTGCCACCATATAAGCCACCTCGACCTGGGTGATGGCAATGAAATGGGTGACCATCATGAGCCCCATCAGCAGGGCGGTACCCAGCACTGCCCAGGGCTTGCGCCAGACACGGCCGATGGCGCGGGGAGTGGCCAGACCGAGCAGGGGCACCAGCATTAACCCGACCAACAGGGAATAAAAGGGCCCGAACAGCTCTGGTTGCATATACTGCATGGCTCCCTTGGTGCCGACCGAAGTAATCCCATACAGCAAGGCTGCACCCAACATTGCCAGGGACCCCCGGTTATGAAAGATGCTGCAAAAAGGTGCCAGCCAGCTGCGCCAGCTCCTTAGGTGAACCCCTTTCAGGTTCAACAGCCAGGCTCCAGTTACTACGAGTAAAATTCCCACAAAACCACCTGGGGACAGGGTCTCTCCCAGCAGGACGTAGCCAGTCAGCACCACAAAAACAGGGGTAAATGCCAGATAGGGGACAGTGTATGCAAGACTGTGATCGCGAATGGCGGACATGTAGAGCAACATAGCCACTATCTCCAGGGGAACTGTCGCCACAATCCATCCCCAGAAAGCCCAGGGCAGGTCTGGAAAAGGCTGGGCAAATACCAGAGGCGAGAGTATGAGTCCCGTCAAAGTCAGCCTGACGAAGGTCAACTCACGGAGACTGTAGTCTGACAACCGGGCCTTTGTCAGGGCATCCGCAGAGGCCAGGGCAAGTGCGCAGACCAGTGTGAGAGGTAGCCAGCCCATTTCAGGAAGAGTGCTTCAATGGTTGTTGCCTCGAATCTATAGATTGGCTCGATGCGCAAACCCCCGGAATCCCTGGCTTTTGGACCGGTAGTGCTCCGGACCATCCATTTATCTGGGATGGACATCCATGAGAATTTCAAGATCCAACCTTGACTGGGACCCCAATATTAACTATTCAGTTACCTCATGAACATTATTCAACGATTACATATCGCAGCGGTAGATACCAGTGTCAAACAAAAGAAACCCTGAATTGACCCGAGAAAGGATACTGGAAGCAGCTACCGATGAGTTTGCCGAAAAGGGCTTTGGTAGCGCGCGAGTGGATGCAATCGCGCTCAAGGCAGGTGCGAATAAACGGATGCTGTACCACTACTACGGCAATAAAGAGGATCTCTTTGTGGCAGTCCTGGAACATGCCTATCAGGGGATCAGGAATCATGAGCAGGCGCTGGACCTGGAGTCATTGGATCCAGACAGTGCGATGCGGGAATTGATTCGCTTCACCTTCGGTTATTTCGTCGATCATCCCGAATTCATCCGATTGCTGAATAATGAAAACCTGTATGGTGCGTCCCACATCAAACGCTCCAGACGAGTACTTGCCATGCACACCCCATTGGTCGACCAGTTGCGGCAAGTGCTGCAACAGGGAGAAGGATCCGGTGTTTTTCGCCCCGGAGTGGACCCCATCCAGCTCTATATAACGGTGGCGGGACTGGGCTATTTCTATCTTTCCAATGCTGCGACCCTGGGGACTATTTTCGGAGTCGATCTCACAGAAGAGGAGGCGTTGAAGATGCGCCTTGTTCATATCACCGAGGTGATTCTGGGTTATCTGCAACCCTGATCAACAGAGGAGTCTAAAAGTCCCAAATACCGAATCTCATTTTTGTTTCGGTTGAAATTCATCAGATTATAGGCTATTAGTAACTAATTGGTTATAAGTTGTTCAGAAAGCACGCTTGTCCAAGAAATAATGGTATGACTGGAGGGTAGATCAATGAATAGAACCTGGCTGACAGCAGGTATGGCAGCAATTGCTGTGACTTTGAGCGGAGCTGGATATGGAGAATGGAAACCGGAGAAACCGGTTCGAATCATCGTTCCCTGGGGTGCGGGGGGCTCAACCGACCAGCTGGTAAGAACTCTGGCAGGTGATCTGGAGGATGCACTGGGACAGAAAATCGTCGTAGTCAACCAACCGGGTGGAGCAGGTGCGGTAGGTACCAAAGCAGCCTTTGACGCCCCCAAAGATGGGTACACCTGGACAGCAGGTGCTGCTAAAGACCTGGGGACCTACGGCGTCACCGGTGCGGTGGATACTCACTTAAAAGACTGGAACCTGTATCTTGCAGTCATCAACTTCACCTTACTGTCAGTCAACCCTGACTCCCCGTTTCAGACGGTGGACTCGATTGCCATGGGCATGAAGAACAAACCCAAATCAGTCACCATCGCCACCGGCGGTATCAACTCTGCCGGTGGTGCCTCTGCAGAGGCATTGAAAGCAGCAACCGGTGGTGACTACAAAATGGTGACCTACGATGGCGGCAGTCCGGCGGTCAAGGCGGCCGTGGCCCACGAAACCGAGATGACCACCCAACTGATATCCGAACAGTACGAGATGCTCCGCGCCAGGCGGCTGAAGTCTCTGGCGGCATTCACCCCGGAAGCCATTGACCTCCCCGGCATCGGTAAGGTGGAGTCGATAACCAAACTTTTGCCGGGCACCAAGGTCGGCCCCGTTTACTTTGGCATCTGGGCTCCCAAGGGCATTCCCCAGGATGTAGTGGATACCATGAATCAGGTCTGGAACGAAAAGATCGCAAACTCTTCACGCCTCCAGAAATATGCTCAATCCAAGGGGTTAGCGGTGAACGTGGTATCGGGTGACAAAGCCTATCAGCAAGCCTTCCCCAGCACCCAGATCAATGCGTGGCAAATACACGAAGGGGGTAAGTCAAAGGTAAGCCCCGATAAGGTTGGTATACCACGACCCTGATCACTATGGTCACAGCAGCAGGGCGGCCCTTTCGGGTTGCCCTGCAGGCAACAAGCATCACTTCACCACCGACCGTCAGCAGCATGCAAAAACCTGTTCCATCATTGATTAAAGCCGATTTTATCACAGGAATCTGTCTGTTTTTGCTGGGAATCTACATGGTGGCTGAAGGGCTGCGCATGCCGGGCGCAGGCGGGTATATCGAAGCTGGGGGCGAACCGGGCCGTGTTCCGGTCATGCTGGGTTGTATTCTGGCACTCCTGGCAATGGTGCTTCTGATACGCTCGGTAAAATCAGGCGGGCACCGCCTGCTCCAGACTGGCAACAAAGCACAGGTGAGCCGTCGCGGCATCATTCGCGGGCTGCTGACCGCTGTCTGGTGCAGTAGTTACGCGCTGTTGATTCTGGGTATGGATATTGGCGGCTCGGCTATCTCCTATCAATTGGCAACCGCTGTTTTTCTGTTTGTATTCATCGTTGGGTTCGAATGGCCCCACGCCAGTGAGCTTGGCCGTCATCGCTGGAACTGGCTCGATGCAAAATGGCCCGGACTCTGTGGTTCCCTGGGATCCGCCTTGAGTGCTGTCAGTGCCACCACGGCATCCTATCTCTGGCTCTTTGTCACCGCCGGGCTGCAGACATGGCTGGTGACATGGGCAATTGCCTATCTGTTCGAGCAGAAGTTCTATGTGCAGCTGCCCTGAACCGACCCGGGGTGTGAAGTAGGGTGCCGGACCAGCTACTGGAGCTTGTGGGATATCTCGGTTCCACCACCGATCTGGTGGCTACTGCCGCCGTCAAGTTTCTCAGTGTTAAAATTTTTCTTCTGGTATTCGGCGGAACACTGCTGGGTATCTGCATCGGTATGCTGCCCGGACTCACAGCCACCATGGGAGTGGCACTGCTCACGACGCTGACCTACAGCATGAACCACGATGATGCACTGATGGTTCTGGTCTGTCTCTATGTAGGCGCAATCTATGGAGGCAGCCGTAGCGCCATCCTGTTGAATATACCGGGAACTCCTGCAAATGCTGCCACCACTCTGGATGGCTACCCTCTGGCGAAAGCAGGCAAGGCAGGTTCCGCCATGGGGGTGGCAACCACAGGTTCCTTTCTGGGAACCGCTATCGGGCTGTTTTTTCTGGCCACTATCGCCCCCGTGCTGGCCGACTATGCACTGAAATTTCAGACCCACGAGTTTTTCTGGCTGGCAATCTTCGGAATTCTCATCTCGGGGCAATTAACAGCTGCGGAGGATCCTCTCAAGGGTTGGATCGCCGGGTTTCTGGGCCTTGCCGTCGCCATGATTGGTCAGGAAGGTCTCTACATGACGGATCGGTTCACCTTCGGGTATACCGAAATGCAGTCAGGGGTCAATCTGATTCCCGCGATGGTCGGGGCATTCGGTTTCTCCGAAGTCATCTCTGTGATGATGAATCGTCGCATGGAGGTGATTCGATCGAAGACCCGACTGCGGGACTATCTTCCGGATCTATCGAAGGTTTTCCGTTACAGGCGCACCATCACCCGATCCGGACTTATCGGTACCCTGATCGGTGTGATCCCTGGAGTGGGAGAGGATATAGGGGCCTGGGTCTCCTATGCAGCCGCCAGGCGTGCTTCCCGGGAAAAAGCAAAGTTTGGCAAAGGCTCGGTGGAAGGATTGATGGCGGCGGAAACCGGTAACTCCGCCGCCCCGCCGGGTGCGCTGATTCCGGTGTTGACCCTGGGTATCCCGGGTTCGGCACCGGCCGCAGTGTTGCTGGCTGCCATGATCCTGCACGGGGTCAGGCCCGGCCCGATGATCATGATCGAGTCCCCCAGCTTCGTTTACGAAGTGGTGGTGATGATGATGTTTGCCGCCCTGGCCATATTGATACTGGGCGTATCCCTGACACCGCTGCTGCTGAAGATTCTGGTCGTCAGGCGTGAACGGCTGATGCCGGTGATATTCATACTCTGTGTCATTGGCAGCTTCGCCATTCAACAGCGTATGTTCGACGTCTGGGTGATGATCATATTCGGTATACTCGGGTTTGTTCTGCGCCAGATGAAATACCCCATGGCGCCCCTGGTTCTGGGGATCGTGCTGGGAGACATTTTCGACAAGAGCTTTCGCCGTTCCTGGGTCATCAACGACGGTGATTTCAGTTTCTATTTTACCCGTCCGATCTGCCTGCTGCTGATGTTCATGTGTCTGATAACGCTGCTGATGAGCATCGGGCCCAGCCGAGCCTATATCACGCCCCGATTCCATCGAATCATGCAGGCCCTGTTTGGCGGCGGCAAAAATCTTCTTCTGGTCCACGGTCGGCTGTTCCGGGCAATCTATCAATCGCTGTCCGCCCTGCTGGGTCGGCCACCAACGAATGTGGCGACCGGTTACTCCGGCATGAAGGCGTGCATGAGTTCCGGCCTGGAAGACTACAGACACACCCTGGTCAGCGTTTTCACAGAACTGTTTAAAGCGCTCATCGGCTTCTTCATTACACCCATTTTTGATCTGTTACGTTTTATCCGGCTGCTACCGGGGGAGAGCTGATTATGAACCATGCCTTGATTGGCGGTATTGCCCTGACCCATCTCAAGGTCTACCAGCAACGCTCCGGGCCTGATGGCGTCAACTCAGGCTGCTGCCACGTGCATGGGCTCAGCGACGAAGCCTACTATTGCGTTGCCGGTGAAGGAGCAGTTGAATTTCATGACCTTGAGCGGGGATTTGTACGTCATCCCATGAAACCCGGTTCGTTTCTGCAGTTTCCACCGGGTACTTTGCATCGGTCTGTCAGTTATCGGCAGTGCGAGTTTCTGGTCATTATGGGAAACGGCGGACTGCCTGAACATGGGGATGCCCGAATCTATTTCGGTCCTGAAGTTGATGCCTGCCCCGAAGAGTATGAACGGCTGAAGGCACTGACTTCACAAGGTATCGAGGGAGCATTGCGACGACGGGATGCTTCGACCATCGCTTACACCAGATTACTTGAATACTGGTTTAATGACCGGGCCGCTTATGCGGCCGAACTCGAACGTTTCTGCGCACTGCATCGCCATCAGATAAGCGATAACGGTGCAGAGTTCGAATCGCTGATCAAAGCAGGGGCAGGATCCCAGCTGGAAAACAGCCTCGATCGGGTTCACCGTCTGCCGGAACACTCCCCGGCCGATCCCATCCGGTACACCGAAACCACATCCCTGCCGGAGGTCTTCGGAATGTGCGGTCTGTTACACCAGATCGATCCGATATCTGATCTGTCATCCCGGATCCGCAAGCGCAACGGAGTGGACAGCCGGCTATGAGACTATCTCTGTGTAATGAAGTCATTCGGGAAATGGATTTTCAGGAACAATGCCGTTTTGCACGCTCCCTGGGGTATCAGGGATTGGAAGTGGCCCCGTTTACCCTGACCGCCGATCCCCAGCGCTTGACAACCGGGGAGGTAAAGGAGCTGGTACGAATCGCGGAAGGAGAAGGGATCGCTATCACCGGATTGCATTGGCTGTTGCTGGCCCCGGAAGGTCTATCCATCACCTCCAGAGATAAAGGGGTCCTGGAAAGAACCCGCAGCCACCTGATCCGGCTGGTTCATCTGTGCGCAGAACTGGGTGGTACCGTACTGGTACACGGTTCACCCCAGCAACGTAGTATCGAACCAGATGACAGCTGGAAGATGGCTTATGACCGTGCGCTCGGATTATTTACCACAGTAGCCAATGCAGCGGGGGAGGCCGGCGTCACCTACTGTCTGGAACCTCTGTCGAAAGCCGAAACCCCTTTCATCAACACCCTGGAAGAGGCTGTCTCCATGGTGGATGACATTGATAGTTCCAGCTTCCGTACCATGATCGATACCAGTGCCGCCGGGCAAATGGAAAAGCAGTCAGTAGCGGAGCTGATCCATCGCTGGATGCCTGCCGGAAAGCTGGCACACATCCAATTCAACGATACCAATCGACGGGGGCCGGGGCAGGGGGATGATGATTTCCTCCCGGTTCTCCAGGCACTCGAAGCAACAGGTTACGATGGTGTGATCGCCATGGAACCTTTCATCTACGAACCGGATGGCCCGTCGACCGCTGAACAATCCATCCGCTACGTCAGGTCCCTGATGGACCAACTCTCATGACGGCCCCTCGTTTGACCATTCAAGAGGTTCGATTCGGTGAGCGCGACCTGGTACTTCGCCTGCCTTTTAAGTTTGGTGTAACCACCCTGAGACAGACGCCACAGGTGTTCACCCGTGTTCTAATCGAACTGGAAGATGGACGCCAGGCCTGGGGTGAGGCCGCTGAACTGCTGGTTCCTAAATGGTTCGATAAGTCCCCTTCGCTTTCCAATACCCAGAATCTGGATCAGCTACGCCTGGCTCTGCGACTGGCCGCAGAAGCCTATTGCTCGACAAAACAGCCGTTGACCGCCTTTGCCCACAGCGCCGAACACTATCACCCTTTGCAGAAGACGGGCAGCGAGCAGGGGCTGCCGTCACTGGTAACCTCTTTCGGTGGAGCCGAACTGGACAAAGCGATTCTCGACGGAGTCTGTCGGGCTCTCGGTATCGGCTTCAAACAGGCCATCAGATCCAATATACCGGGAATGAACCTGCAACGCCTGGCTCCCGATCTGACCGGCTTACGCAGCGACGAATTCCTGGCGGGATTGAAGCCACTGGACAGAGTCCAGGTCCGTCACACGATCGGCATGCTCGATCCGCTGAACAACACCGATATTTCTCCGGCAGAGAAACTCCATGACGGTCTGCCCGAATCCCTGGAACAGATCATCACCGAGTACGGCCACAGTTACTTCAAGATCAAGGTATCAGGAGAAATCGAAAGCGACCTGAAGCGGCTGGAAGCCATTGCCGGGATACTCGACCACAAGCCAAGCGCCTATCACATCACCCTGGATGGGAACGAGCAATTTCAGGATGTGAACGAAGTGCTGACTCTGTGGGACTCGATAAAATCACGGGACAGCCTGAATGAATTCCGATCGCGTATTCTTTTTATCGAGCAACCCATCCATCGCGACCAGGCTTTAAGCTGCGATCTGAGCAAGATCGCCAGGGAAGTACCTGTCATTATCGATGAGTCCGACGGCACCCTGGATGCCTTCCCCTTGGCCTGCAAACTGGGCTACCGCGGTGTTTCCAGCAAAGCATGCAAGGGTTTGTATAAATCCTTTGTGAATGCTGCCCGCTGCGCCGGATCGGGTAACGGCGGACAAGCACCATTATTTCTTTCGGCAGAGGACCTGACGTGCCAGTCAGGGCTGGCACTGCAGCAGGACCTGGCCCTGATCGCCGCGCTGGGTATCGGCCATGTGGAGCGTAACGGCCATCACTACGTCAGCGGCATGGCCGGCGCACCCGACAACGAACAGCAAGGGTTTCTGCGGGCTCATCCCGATCTCTATCGCAGCGTCAGGGGTCGAACCTGTCTGGCTATTGACAGCGGAAAGGTTCAGATCGGGTTCCTTGACAGCCCGGGTTTCGCCAGCGGTGCTGATCTCGACTGGTCAGCCATGAACCCAATGCAACTATCAACAGAAGGATAAACTATGACTCAGCATCGCCTTGGAATCATCATGCACGGTGTCACCGGGCGCATGGGCATGAATCAGCATCTGATCCGATCAATTATCGGCATCAGAGAGCAGGGTGGGGTAGTGCTCACTAACGGCGACCGGATAATGCCGGATCCGATCCTGGTGGGTCGCAATGCAGATAAGATCGCAGGATTGGCTGAGACACACGGCATCCAGCGCCACACCAGTGACCTGGAAGCAGCGCTGTCGAACCCTGAGGATACCCTGTTTTTCGACGCGGCCACCACCCAGCTCAGGGCAGATCTGCTGAAACGGGCAATCGACGCCGGCAAAAACCTGTATTGCGAGAAACCGATTGCGGAGAATCTCAACGACGCGCTGGAGGTTGCCCGTCATGCCCATGCCAGTGGTGTAAAACACGGTGTGGTTCATGACAAGCTCTACCTGCCAGGATTGATCAAGCTGAAGATGCTGCGCGACTCGGGCTTTTTCGGGCGTATCCTTTCGGTTCGTGGTGAATTTGGCTACTGGGTCTTTGAAGGAGACTGGCAGGCTGCCCAGCGCCCCAGCTGGAACTATCGAAAAGCGGACGGAGGCAGCATTATCATCGACATGCTGTGTCACTGGCGCTACGTCCTGGATAATCTCATTGCACCGGTCAAAGCTGTAAGCTGTCATGGGGCCGTTCACATTCCCGAACGCTGGGATGAACAAGGTAATCCGTACCAGGCCGATGCTGATGATGCCGCCTATGCCACTTTTGAACTGGAGGGTGGGGTGGTGGCGCAACTCAACAGTTCCTGGTGTGTTCGGGTACGACGGGACGACCTGGTCACATTCCAGGTGGACGGCACCCTGGGATCGGCGGTTGCCGGACTGCACAAGTGTCGGACCCAGTCCCGGGTCAACACGCCAAGGCCGGTCTGGAATCCGGATGTACCCCAGACCATCGACTTCTACGACAATTGGTCAGAAGTTCCGGACAACCAGCCCTTTGACAACGGTTTCAAAGTCCAGTGGGAAGCCTTCATACGCCATCTCTACGATGACGGACCCTGGAGATACAATCTGCTTGAGGGTGCAAAGGGGGTGCAACTCGCGGAACTCGGTCTGCGAAGCTGGGCCGAACGACGCTGGCTCGACGTTCCGGAACTGACCCTGTGATCTGCCGTTTCAAAAACGCTCCTTTCCAGTTATTTCATACGCTGGAGAACCCATCATGAGCAGTGTGCGTTTACCGGTTGCCGGCGGAGAGAGTGAGCTCCATCAGCTCATTGAGCCCCGGCAGTTCGCACCACTGCCACCAGGAGAACAACTGCCACGGGTTGCATTCTCCGCAGCCCACGTAGTGGCGGACCCACTGACCGATACCGATCCCTGGGCCGGAGCGGCCATCGACTGGGAGGCCACCCTGGCTTACCGCCGCCATCTCTGGGATCTGGGGTTGGGTGTCGCAGAGGCCATGGATACTGCGCAACGGGGCATGGGTCTGAACTGGGACAATGCGCTGGAGCTGATCAAGCGCTCGGTGGCCGAGGCACAGGTACATAGTGCCGGAAGCCTCATTGCCTGCGGTGCCGGTACCGATCACCTGCAACCCGATCCGGCGCTGACCCTGGAGGCGGTGATTGACGCATACGAGCAGCAGTGCGAGGCGGTGGAAATGGCGGGAGGCAGGATCATCCTGATGGCCAGTCGTGCCCTGGCAGCCTGTGCCCGCTCACCTGATGATTACGGGAAGGTTTACGGGCGCATCCTGTCCCAGGTCAGACAGCCGGTGATCATCCATTGGCTGGGAGAGATGTTCGACCCGGCGCTGGCAGGGTACTGGGGACGGGAAAATCACCAGGATGCAATGGAGGTTTGCCTTGAGATCATTCACAGATACCCCGACAAAGTGGATGGCATCAAAATCTCCCTGCTGAGTCCGGAAAAAGAGATCGGTATGCGGCGCCGACTGCCCGAAAACGTCAAGATGTATACCGGTGACGATTTTAACTATGCCGAACTGATCGCAGGTGACGACCAGGGTTACTCTCATGCACTGCTCGGTATATTCGATGCTATAGCGCCGGCGGCCAGTGCGGCGCTGGCGGCCATGGGCAGGGGAGACATGGCAGGTTACCACGCCATACTCGAACCTACGGTGCCCCTTTCCAGGCATATTTTCAGTACACCGACTCGCTTCTACAAAACAGGGGTAGTATTCATGGCCTACCTGAACGGGCATCAGAAACACTTCACCATGATCGGAGGACAACAAAGCACTCGGTCCCTGTTACATCTGTGCGAACTTTTCAAGCTGGCAGATCGTGCCGGACTATTCCATGAACCGGATCTGGCAGCGGAGCGGATGCGTGCGGTCCTGGCCGTTCATGGATGGGAGGGTTGATGGCTGATTCAGCCCTGACTTCACTGAATACGGCGACGGTCAAACAACAGTGGAATCTGCGCCAGTGTATCGACGGTTGCGTGCGACACGGAATTCAGGGCATTGCCCCCTGGCGGGACATACTGCATGCCATGGGTGTGGATGAAGCGGCCCGGGCCATCAAGGACAGCGGCCTGCGGGTGACCGGACTCTGTCGCGGCGGTATGTTTCCCGGGGCGACCCCGGCTCAACGACAGGCCAATCTGGATGATAATCGAAAGGCAGTCGATGAGGCGGTTGCCCTGAATGCGGAGTGCCTGGTATTGGTGGTGGGCGGTTTACCCGATGGTTCAAAAGATATTGCCGCCGCCAGGGGGCAGGTACGGGACGGTATAGCATACTTGCTCGAGTATGCCAGAAGCTGCAATATGCCACTGGCCATCGAGCCCCTTCATCCCATGTACGCAGCGGACCGGGCCTGTGTCAATACGATGGCCCACGCCAACGACCTGTGCGACGAACTCGGTCCGGGACTCGGCATCGCCGTGGATGTGTATCACCTCTGGTGGGACCCGGACCTGGAGCAGCAGATCAAACGAGCCGGTCGGGAAAGACTGCTCGCTTTCCATGTATGCGACTGGCTGGTTCCCACCCAGGATCTGCTGTTGGACCGGGGCATGATGGGTGACGGTATTATCGATATTCCATTGATCAGATCCTGGATGGAAAAACAGGGCTACCATGGTCTTATCGAAGTGGAAATTTTCTCTGCCGGAAACTGGTGGAAGCGGGAAGCAGATGAAGTGTTGAAAGTCATGAAGCAACGGATTCGGGAGGCGGTCTGAGCGTTGGTGCTCTATAGCTTTCCTTTTAGAATGGAATACTGTGTATCAAGGTTTCACTGAAAACCCGGATAAGGACGCCTGAGATCCCAGGCAACTCGACTGTACCCCTATGAGTGCAAGGGGTCACGTGCTCTGAACCTGATAAGAAGGATGGAACCAGATGGAGTATAAAGACTCGACAAAGTCATCAACCACCAGCTTTGGTGGCAGTTTTTTCTCACAGCAGTACGATTTCACAGACCTGCTGATAAAAACCAAAATAGCGCAAGCCCTTGAGGAAGGAGTATCCAAATTCCCCGTCTACCGGTACCTGGGATATGCTGCGCGTACTGACATTCACAGTCTTTTCGACAGTCTTGCGTTTGACCTTGGCATGAAAGCATCAAGGCTCGAGCACCGTACCCTTTTTCTCACAAGCGACCAAGCATTTGTCAGTGCAAACGGGCTTACCCAAAGCGACTACTGCTCTTTCAGGTTTCAAATATGGGCGGACTCGGTAGAAGAAGCGATGAAGCTACGTCATCGGATTATCGAGACAGCTGGAGATTCTCGTATTACGATGCCGATGTTCACTCTGGATTGGCATTTTCTGACCCAGCAAGGTCTGCAAAGCGCTTCAATAGAGGAGTTGGCGAATGATCAACTTTTCGATGAAGCCTATCCTGATATTAAGGAGGGGTTGGCGGACTTCATCGAGAGTTATCTGGATTCAAATGAGCCGATTCTTGTCCTGCAAGGACCACCTGGTACGGGTAAAACCCGCCTGATACGAAAAATACTGGGTAGTATCGATCGACGAAGCAGGAGTCGCACCAGCATCTTATTTACCAGTGATCAAAAAGCACTTGAGAGAGATGAAATTTTTGTTCGGTTTCTGACAGGTTGGCATGATGCCTTCGTATTCGAGGATGCCGATGAAATACTGAAACCTCGTGCCGATGGTAATTTCAATCTTCATCGATTTCTTACCATTGCCGATGGCGTTGTGCGCGCACAGGCTCGCAAAATCATCTTTTCGACAAACCTTCCAAACCTGCATGATCTCGATGAGGCGTTGGTCCGCCCTGGTCGCTGCTTCAGGAGACTGTTTGTCCGGGAGCTTACAGGTGAAGAAGCATTGATACTGGCAAGGCGATTGTCTGCCGATGGAGAAGTTTCTGTTGACCAGATAATTAATAGATTTGAACTACGTAAAGGGCCTACCCACTCGGTCGCCGACATATACAAGCTTGTCAATTCCAGGGACTGAAAAATGGGACAGATTTGTTTTCCGCTGAGTTAGAGGTGGATTTCAAGAGATCAAGGAGGAACCATCGGCATGCCACGGACAGGCTGAATCGTTATACCAGAATACCCGCATCCTATTGTCCAGCGGGGCCACGACCGCAGCGTGATCTTTGCGTCAGACTCCGATTTTTGATTCTACCTGGAGAACCTCAAAGAGTGTAAGGCACTATTTGGCGTATTCGTCTATGCGTATTGTTCGATGTCGAATCATTTGCATTTGTTGCTGGCACCATCAGATCAAAAGGGAATTGTTCTTCTGATGAAGCGATTGGCTGGTCGCCAGACACGTTACCGGAATAAACTGGCAGGAAGAAGCGGTACGCTCTGGGTGACGTGGTCAATTGTTTTGTGACACCCCGATTAAGCCGCTTTCTTCCTTTCGAAGGGTTCCTCAACAGACATGGAGTAATTGGCGCTTTTTGTGAGGGGTTTCACGTTTAGAAGCCAGCAATGGATACCCTTAAGACTTCCTTAAGCATTGGAAGGCTAAGGTATAAAACCGATTGAAATCTGCTGGACAGCTACGAACGCGAGGGACATCCCAGATGGTGACATTGACAGAAATCATGCAGCCCCGTTATTGGGGGTATCGACTCGGTATTCTACTATTGATGCTGGCGTGCGGCTCCCTTGTTCAGGCCGGTGCACCGGTCATAAAGGAAGTCAAGTACGAAGATGGCGATGAACAACTGGTTGTCAAGGTGGTACGTGCGGGCCGGAGAGCCTGGGTTACGGTAACCAACAGTGCAAGCGGTGATGAACTGGGGCGGGTTCGCGCGAACAAAAAAGGTAAACTGGAGGCAAAACTCGACATTCCAGATGATTTGCCCGTTCCCTGCAGCATCAGCGCTACAACGAGTGGTGGAACGAATTCGAAAAAAGTTTCTGAAGCTCCCGGTAATTGTGATGAGATGAATGATGACAATGGTTCCCCTGGTAGTGGAAGCACCCATCATCAAAACTTAACCTACAATGGTCCTGCAACCTGCCTGGAGTGTCACTCAGAGCAGGTAAACCATGTCTTTGATTCCACGCATTACCAGCTGAAGGGGTCTGCCTGGTACATGTCGAATCAACCTGGGACACAGCAAGGCAAACACGCAGGGGCGGTCAACACCTATTGCGGAAATATCCTGGGTAACTGGGACGGTTGCAGTACCTGCCACATCGGCCGTGGGGCCGAGCCTGAGCAGACCGTTTCCGATGCACAACTTGTAAATGTCGATTGCCTGATCTGTCACCAGGAAGATTACAAACGCAAGAAGGTCGGTGGCGTGATGCAACCGGATACGGACAACATGTCTATAAGCATGGATGAGGCGGTCCAGACCGTGCACAAACCCACCCGGATGACGTGTCTGCAGTGCCATGCCAAGGCCGGTGGCGGGGATGCCGTCAAGCGTGGCGATCTGGCGCTGGCAACCGCGAATACAGTCGATAAAAACTACGATGTGCATATGGCGACGACCGGTGCAAACCTGGCCTGCCAGGACTGTCACGTACCGGAAAATCACCGTTTTCCGGGAAAAGGGTCAGACCTCCGGCCGACAGATCTTGATGTGGTGCTCGATTGCAACAGTTCGGGGTGTCACAGCTCGAATCCTCATGACAGCAGTGATCTGAACCGGCATACGGTAAAGGTCGCCTGCCAGACATGCCACATACCTGTCTACGGTAAAAACGCGAATGATACCGCTGCCACCGAAGCTACCGAAACCCACCGAAGCTGGTTGATAGGCTCGGATCACACCGATGCACCTTTTCATCCGACGCTGACAAAATCGAACAATCTGAAACCCGTTTACCGCCATTGGGATGGTAGCAGCCACAACACCCTGTTATACGATCATGTCATCCCAGGCCCGAACGATACTGTTGAGACCAGCACACCAAACGGCAGCGTTAACGACGAGAACAGCAAGCTTTATCCCTTCAAGTACAAGACATCCGATTACCCGTTGCGTATCGAACCGGGGGCGGAAACGGAGGGAGGATATCTTATCGCCCTGGATACCATGGTGTATTTTGCTATCGGAAATCAGGAATATGCAGCGGATGCGGCTGTCATGTCCGGTCTGAAAAACATGCGGGATGATCCCAACAATACGATGGACGATGTAGTTTTCGACCCCAATGATGACTACATCTGGGTGACGACCGATACCTACCAGCTTTTGAATCACCAGGTGAGCCCCGACGATGATGCCCTGACCTGCAACCAGTGTCACATGAACCCGAATCATATTGATTTGCAGAGTAATCTACTCGGTTATGCACCACTCAACGGTGGTAATCGGGCGACATGCGCAAATGGATGTCACAATGCAGAGAAAGCCTGGGAATGGTCCTACGGCAGTGTCGAGGAGTTCAGGGAAGGCCACAAACATCATAAGGAGAAAGAAGTGGCTTGTGCCGAGTGCCACGGGTTTAGTCGTTAACCGGCACCTGACCGGAATGCCTGGTACAGGGACGTACCACCGAGAACACGCTCCACTCGTAACTACTCACGCCCCAAGGGGCAGTCTGTTCTGGAAGACGCCATCAATACCTCCATGCAGGCTTGTCTTTAGCATCTCTGCTAAAGACACTTCCTCCACTGGCCACCTATGGGGGGAAACCTCTGGGAGGTGAGCAGTTACCCCCACTCAAAGATCGATGATCGGACAGCCCTGTGGCTCCTGAGCCTTTGACAGGCCCAATCCGTAGCCCGATACCTATAAATCCGTTCCCATTGCCACCAGTATGCTTTTCCCGACAGGCCGGGACAACAATCTGGCGTATCAGGATAACTCAGTAGCAAGCCCAAGGGGCTAGACTCCTCACCTATTCAGCGAAAGACAACTATTCACTGACCCGGGATTCCAAAGAGGAGAGTATATGGCTCGTATCCTGACGCACCTGCCACTGGCGGCTTCGCTGTTCTTATTCGCTTCGACCACCACCCTCAGCGACCAACTGATACCGCCTGTTGACCGGAGCACCCAAGGCTCCTGGGCCTCCCTGCAAGCCAATATGGGGGAGAAGAAAATCCAGCAGGTAACCACTTCGGTAGATATCGGTCTGGGTCACCGCATCACATTGACCATCAAACTACCTGCCGCATCCTGCGACAGTTTCGAAATCAGCATGACAGGGCGTGGGGCAATGATTCCCACAGCACAGGATCTTAAAAGTGATGTCCTTCTTGTGGAATTCGAAGTGGATAAAGAGAGTATCTGGCAGACTACATTACACCTGGATACGGATACCCGGGAAGGTTTGCAGGCGGACAGTGGAATGCTCAGTTTCTCAGGACAACCATTGCTCGATGCGCTGGCCAAGGGCGGAACACTGCGTATTAAAGTCGTTCTGGATTCCCGGGTGCGGAAAGTCAAGGTCCCATTAGAGGGGTTTCGGGAAGCGATGAAGGCATCGCACAGCCTTTGTGCGATCGCGCTGAGGCAATGACATTCAACTGGCGAACCCCGGGGCAGAATGATTTTCGCGAGTAATATATAGGTTCTCCATTTTTGTCAGGCTGATTTGATCCTGTGTGAACAATTATTGACTGAAATAATCAACCGAATAACTTGGTTTTTATTAACGTAGAATTCCTGTAGGACTTTTAGTCCCACGGATGCTTTTTCGAAGAGCATGCGTTAGCGTCGATGGAACGTAGCAAAAATGGTTAGAAGGAAGAATAACGGTGGCTGATACGCTTCAGCAGTGGGAGCTAAACCACATCTACGCGGTGCTCACCAACCAGCATGTCAAGGCTGGCATTGTTATTGAGCTGTGTTTTTCTCATCTTTCACACCGAAGACCAGGGTTCCCCACCCATAACACGACCGGATATGCCGAGCTGACAGTATTTTTCCTCGTATCCAATCCCGGCAATGCTCGAGCGGACATCGAGACACCGGTAGTTGCCCCCTTTTATGGTGGTGATACAACCCGTTTTCTTCTTAGCTCCTCTGCTATTACCCAGATCGCCTTTTCATTCGATATTGTTCCTTCACACCACACTGAATCCTGGACAATTGCGTGAACAGGTGTGGTGGCAGTTCTCCAACTGTTTTCCGGTGGATTTTTATTCTGCTGGCACTGACTGTTTTCATGTGGGCCTCCACTGTTTCAGGAGAAGTACCGGAAGTCTCCGGAACTATTACCTCCGATACCACTTGGTCGGGAACGGTTTCTGTTACAGGTGATGTGACGGTTGCCCATGGCATTACCCTTACGCTATCTCCGGGAACTCTGGTTCAGTTCGTTCCAAACGACGACGACCAGTCGGGAGGCAGTCACGCCTCCCGCACGGAGCTGATCGTGCACGGCTCGCTGGTGGCGGAGGGGACGGAAGCGTTGCCGATCCGTTTTATCAGCGCGGCAGACAGTGCGGTGGCCGGGGACTGGTACGGGATCCGGGTGATTGCCGATCAACGTAGCGAGCAGGTGAGTCTGAGCCACTGCGAGATAGCCCATGCCCATCGGGGGCTGCACCTGGAGGCGGCGGGTCATCGGCTGGATGTGGTAGTGAATGAGTGCGAACTACACGACAGCGCCGAGAAGGGGGTTTATCTCTACAGTCATAGCGCCAACGGTCGTCTCGAAGGGACGCTGTCAGGCAATCAGATCCATGACAACGCCGGTCATGGTGTGCACCTGGATGGTCGCAGCGGGGGTGATCTG
>JAAELC010000138.1 GCA_024227135.1 Gammaproteobacteria bacterium | reverse complement strand
TATTCTTTTTGTGGCACCAATACCGCTGCTGACCAAGGAGTTTCTGGAAGTCGGCACCTTGGATCCAGACCCGGTGATTAAACCGGGAGACGATGTGGTTCTCCGTTTTACAATTACCAATACCAGCACCACTTCCGGTGCTACAGACATTGAATTTCTCGACGAACTCACCGACGGAAGTAGTAGTATTCCCCCGGATTTGACCTCTGGCTTCCTGCCCTTTCCGGTGACGGTGACTCTTCCCCCGGATCCCGATCCCCCCTGTGGAACTGGCTCGTCACTGGCTCTCGTCAGCGCTGGCACGGACCGTGTGGGACTGGAGCTTACCGGAGGCAGCCTTGATGCCGCGCCCGGCACCGGTGACACCGGTGCTACTTGCACCTTTGATGTCACGGTGACAATCCCTACAGACATGGCGGCCGGCACCTACACCAACACCACCGAGGAGATCACCGCCACGGTGGATGATGCGACGCACACCGGTCTACCGGCCAGCGATACCTTGACGGTGATTGCGGCACCGTCGCTTAGCAAGGCCTTCACCGACGATCCGGTGGGCCCCGGTGATACCGTGACCCTTGAGTTCACCCTGACCTATTCTCCCGATGCCAGTGGAGATGCCACCGCCATCACTTTTACCGATGATCTGACCTTTCTAGCCAGTTTGACAGCCACCGGGCTGCCAGTCAACGAGCCCTGCGGCACCGGCTCGTCCCTGACGGGCTCAGCCGGTGACACCTTGCTGACCTTCGCGGGCGGCACCCTGGAGCCAGGGGAAAGCTGTACCTTTAGTGTCACCCTCAACGTACCCGCTGGGGCCGCTTCAGATTCGTATACCAACACCACCAGTACTGTCGTTGCCACGGTGGAGGGAGAGTTGGCTACATCAATGGCGGGAAGCGACAACTTGATAGTGGCCGACCTGGTTTTCACCAAGGAATTTGTAGGCGATCCGGTTATTGCCGGGGAGACTCTGACGCTGCGCTTTTCCATCGAAAATATACACCCCACAGAGGATGCCACTAACATCACTTTTACCGATAATCTGAACGCGGTCCTCTCTGGACTGACCGCAACCTTACCAGCCTCATCGGATAACTGTGGCGGCACACTCAGCGGCACTTCCTCCCTTACCTATACAGGTGGAAGCGTGTTGAGCGGACAAACCTGCACCATTGAAGTGAAGGTTCTGGTTCCTCTTGGAACAGCAGATGGTACCTACAATAACATGACCAATAATCTTTCTACCTCCCTGGGAACCATCGATCCGGCCGTGGATACACTGGCTGTCAATTCCAACCTTATCGAGCTAACAAAGTCCTTCACCGACGCCCCGGTTGCTCCAGGCGATACGGTAACATTGGAGCTTACCCTGACCAATCTTGATGCAGATCGAGCGGCTTCTGCTATCGCTTTCACAGACGACCTGGGCGCGACCCTCACGGACCTGACCTTTGACAGCGTGTTGTTAAATACCTGCGGCGCCACTGTTACTGGTATAAACACAACACTCATTACCGTCGCTAATGCTTCTATTAGCGGTGGGGCAAGCTGCACCATTCAGGCCTCCCTTTCGGTTCCCGCAGCGGCCGCTGCAGACACCTACACCAATACCACCAGTGGTGTTACCGGCACCATAGGCGGCTTTTCAGTCTCCGGGGATGCCGCCAGCGACAACCTGGAAGTTATCCAGCTCCTGGAGTTCTCTAAATCCTTCGATGGCCCGACAGCCGCTACAAACACGGCGATCCTTACCTTCACCATCACTAACCCCGGCCTGGATGCCGCCACGGGAATCACCTTTTTGGACAACCTTGATGATGTAATCACGGGTCTGCAAGTCACCGGTAGCCTGCCGACTGACCCCTGCGGTTCAGGGTCTACAGTTTCGGGCACCTCACTTCTACTGTTTTCCGGCGGAGAGCTCTCAGCCATGGGAGGTACATGTTCCTTTTACGTGACGGTACAGGTTCCATCCTCGGCCAGTGCCGGCACTTATACCAACACCACCAGCGATCTGAGCCAAAATGGTCTTAAAGTGGCTGAACCTGCCACCGCTGATCTTCAGATCGAGCCAAAGCCTACCTTCGCAAAGGTCTTTACGCCAGATGGTATCGGCCAGGGACTAACCAGCGCCCTGACCTTCACCATCGACAATTCGACCAGCGCAATAAATGCTACAGCTCTGGATTTTAGTGACAGCCTGCCCACGGGGGTCGTCGTGGCCACCCCTGCCAACGCCTCCACAACCTGCAGCGGCGGGACCATCACAGCAGTGGCAGGTTCAGGTGTCATCAGCTATAGCGGCGGTTCAGTGAGCGCTGGCGCGAACTGTACGGTCAAGGCAAATGTTACCGGCAGCAGCGTGGGTTCACATTTCAACACTACGGGTGATCTCACATCCTCTTCAGGCAACAGTGGTACGGCCTCCGATACCTTGACAGTGGTCTCCCCGCCATCCTTTAGCAAGGCCTTTGCTCCCTCAGCCATTCCTGGCGGAGGAACCAGCACTCTGACCTTTACAATTAATAATTCCAATAATACTTTTTCGGCCACCAGTCTCGATTTTAGCGACACCCTGCCCACGGGCGTCGTTGTGGCAACCCCTGCCAACGCCTCCACCACCTGTACAGGCGGTACCGTGACGGCAACCAATGGCTCAGGAAGTATCAGTTATACCGGTGGCTCGGTTGGGGCCAGTTCCAGCTGTACGGTACAGGCAGAT
>JAAELC010000137.1 GCA_024227135.1 Gammaproteobacteria bacterium | reverse complement strand
TTGGCATCCCTGCCAAAGACACTTCCTCCACAGACCGCCCATGGGGGGTAATCTCTGGGCTGTTTGACACTGACCGGAAAGCGTCAGGCAGTCGGGGGATGGCCGGTGTTACCGTATCGGCTTGGAATACCTGCAGGGGTTGACTGATAGCATGTTACCGGCGTATCCGTGCACTGCTTCCTGCCAGATTGGCGAGTACAGTGGTAGGGGGCGCAAAAAAAACAGAAACTGCTGTCTTACGTGTCTTCTGATCAGGTTGAGTGCTGATTGATTTTCATGGCCCTTACCTGGTTGGGTATTATCCAATCCATTGACGTGGCCCCGGCAGTTTTACGCCGCAACGGATCTGTGCAGCGTTACGATCATTCTGGATACTCGTCGAATCTGGGTGCGTTGAGGCCCGCGTCGTACCAGCTGGCACGGTCTTTCCAGAAGATGTGATCGTTGGGAGTGATGCCTGGATCGGAGTCGAGGGACCCCGCAGGAATGATGAGGAATTTACCGTCCCGGCTAAGGTAGGGGACCGGAGAACCACATTCAGTACAGAAGCATTTCGCAAAGCGTCTGGCTGTTGGCAGATCATATCGTTTGACGAGCTCAGCGCCACTCAGCCATTGGATGTTCTCTGGCCCGGTAAAGATATTGGAAGCATGAGCCGAGCCACTGTCTTTGCGGCAGCGGGAGCAGTGACAGAGATGAAACCCGCTGAACGGGCCGGTGACTGTGAACTTTACCTGTCCACACAGGCAGCTGCCTTCTGCTTGCTGTTTCATGGCATGAAGTAGTACACAAACAGCGATATCACGGCCACGGTGGCAAAAACTCCCACCAGTATAAGCATATCTTTCTTCACTCTGACTCTCCTGTTACATTAAGCGCTGTAAACTTGATTCCCCATCCTAATAATACACGCTGCGCCCGGGCTTTGAATGTATTCCGGTTGGAATAGGCAGCCTTGCCTCGGAAAAGGGGTCAGTACACCGGGATTCGCCGTTCATGCCAGACAGTGGAAATATGGTCAAAGGTACGTTATTCATCGTTTCAGCTCCTTCCGGAGCAGGAAAAACCAGTCTTCTGAAAGCGTTGCTGGAGTCAGAGAGCGGGCTTCAGTTATCGGTTTCACACACCACCAGACCGATGCGCCCCGGGGAAGTGGATGGCCGGCATTACCATTTCGTAGACCAGGACAGGTTCAGTCGTATGGTGGATGAAGGGGCGTTCGTGGAGCACGCCCGGGTATTCGATAACAGCTATGGAACAGCGGAAGGGGAGGTCCGTGGGCTGCTGGAGGCTGGAATGGATGTGATCCTGGAGATCGACTGGCAGGGTGCGCGCCAGGTCCGAAGCCGGTTTCCGGATGCGGTTTCCATCTTTATTCTCCCACCTTCCAGGGAGGCACTGCGGGAGCGCCTCAGCCAGCGGGGGCAGGATAGTAAGGATGTTATCGAGCGGCGCATGGGAAAATCCCGGTCGGAAATGGAGCATTTTGCAGAATACGATTATCTGGTGGTCAATGACCGGTTCGACCAGGCGCTGACGGAACTTGGGGCACTGGTAGTCGCCCATCGGTTACGGCTGTCGGTGCAGGCCGAACGCCTGCAGGAGCAGTTGACCGGGTTATTGGGGTAGTCCCGATCCGGGGGGCTGAAGAACAGCTTCTGTGCCAGCAGTCGACGTTTTCCGGTTACGTCAGCTGTCCAGAGCCAGTAGTGGCAGGTGAACGATTCTGCTGCTGTTTACGGTTGTTGCTGCGAATGGCATCACCCATCTGGATACCTAAATCATAATGGGTTATATTCAATTTCCCTCCTTCGGTCTTTATCGGCGGGAGTACCTCGATTTCCTTTTTTTTGAAGCCTTCCCCCCGGGGGAGGGCGCGCCCCGGAGTAGAATTAGATGGCCCGTGTCACTGTAGAAGATTGCCTGGATCATGTAGACAACCGATTTAACCTGGTGCTTCTCGCCACTAAGCGTGCCCGTCAATTGGTCAATGGTGTCGATCCGCTTCTGCCTTGGGAAAACGACAAACCTACCGTGATGGCGCTTCGTGAAATCGCTGAAGGTCTGGTGGATAACCAGGTGGTCAATCCACCGGAGAAACTGGATGTGGAGACGATCATGGAGGAGGAGGGTATCAAGCTGGATGATACCGCCGGGAATCAATCGTCCGCGGTATGAACTGTGGTACGGCAGACCTCCCTGGGAAGTAGGCCGTGATGACTGCATCGCTTGGGAATCCTAGGGACGACACTGGGAAGCCCCGTTTTCTCGTGAGCGATCTCTGTGTGTTTCTCGAGTCCTATCTGGAGCAGGATCAGATTCGGGAGGTCTACCGGGCTTATCTTTTTGGTGCTGACGCCCATGAGGGGCAGAAGCGGCTGACGGGTGAGCCCTACATCTATCACCCCCTCGCTGTGGCCCGGATTCTTGCTGACCTGCAGATGGACTACAAGTGCCTGATGGCTGCCATTCTGCATGATGTCATTGAAGATACCCCTACCGCTAAAGAGCAAATAGCAGAACACTTCGACCAGGAGATTGCCGAGCTGGTCGATGGGGTCAGTAAGCTGACCAAAGTCGACTTTCGTTCCCGTGCTGAGGCTCAGGCGGCCAGTTTCCGCAAGATGCTGCTGGCGATGACCCGGGATATCCGTGTGGTTATGATCAAGCTGGCGGATCGGCTCCACAACATGCGCACGCTGGGCATCATGCGGCCGGAGAAGGCCCGCCGGATAGCCAAGGAAACCCTGGAGATTTACGCACCCATAGCCCATCGCCTGGGAATGAACGGGATGCGCACCGAGCTGGAGGAGCTGTGCTTCACGGCCTATTGGCCGATGCGTCAGCGGGTTATCAAAAGTGCGGTAAAAAAGGCGAGGGGAAACCGCAAAGAAGTCATAGGTAACATCGAAAAAGCTATCCGTGGCCGGCTGGATGACGAAAAACTACTTGGGCAGGTCAGCGGCAGGGAAAAGCACCCCTACAGCATCTACCGCAAGATGCGGCAGAAGAAGCTATCGTTTCACGAAGTGGTGGACGTCTATGCGTTCCGAATCATCGTTGACAGGCTGGACACCTGTTATCGGGTGCTGGGTGTGGTGCACAACCTTTATAAACCGGTGCCGGGACGCTTCAAGGATTATATTGCAATTCCCAAAGCGAACGGTTACCAGTCGCTGCATACCGTGCTCTTCGGTCCCCATGGCATTCCCATCGAGATTCAGGTACGCACCGAAGAGATGAGCCGGCTGGCCGAGTCCGGGATTGCTGCTCACTGGCTCTACAAGGCCCATGCAAAGAAAATTGATCTGGTGCACGCTGGTGCTTCGGATTGGTTGAACAACCTCCTGGAATTACAGAAGCGAGCCGGGGATTCCATGGAGTTTCTGGAGCACGTCAAGATCGACCTGTTTCCGGACGAGGTGTACGTATTCACTCCCAGCGGGGAGATAATGGTCATGGCTAAGGGCGCCACTGTGATCGATCTTGCCTACGCTATACATTCCGATCTGGGTAATCAATGTGTCGCTGCCCGGGTCAATCGGCGGTTGGTGCCACTGCGCACCCGGTTACACAGTGGCGAGACAGTGGAGGTCATTACCTCACCGGGCGCCAATCCTAATCCGACCTGGCTCAATTTCGTGGTGACCGGGAAAGCCAGAGCCAACATCCGGGGGTTCCTGAAAAATCTGAAACGCAATGAAGCGGTGCTGCTGGGGCGGCGCTTGCTGGATAAAGAGCTGGTCGGCTGTGGAACCAGTCTCAGCGGCGTATCCCCAATGGAGCTCGAACATCTGCTCAGGGAATTCAAGCTCGAAGGCGTGAATGATCTATTTGAGGAGATTGGTCTGGGAAATCGTATGCCCCTGCTGGTGGCCAGGCGGCTCGTCAGCGAACTCGATGAAGTGCGCAAAGTCCCGCTCTCCGCTGAGAAAGCACCGTCGGCAGCACCTCTGGCGATCAGGGGAACAGAGGGCATGGTGGTTAAATTTGCCAAATGCTGCAGACCGATTCCGGGTGATGAGATCGTATCGGCGTTCAGTCCGGGTACCGGGATCGTGGTGCACCGGCATGAATGCCGCAATATCGGTGACCTCCGCAAGCATGGTGCCAATTGGCTGGATGTGCAGTGGGAAAATGAACCCACCGGTGAGTTCACTACCGAAATCAAGGTTGAAGTCAGCAACAAGCGAGGTGTTCTGGCCACTCTGGCTGCGGCGATATCCAGTTCGGGGTCAAATATCGAGTCGGTCAGTATGGTGGAGTTGGACGGGTTGACGTCGAGCCTGACTCTGGTAATGACCGTCGATAATCGGCGGCATCTGGCTACCATCATCCGTCGGTTACGTGGCCTGCCTTCGGTACTGCGTATCAGTCGAAGAATGGGCTGAAATTGAGTTTCGAGTTACAAGTGGCAGATTACAGAAAAAATACGCTTGCAACTCGCTGACCAGCCAATTGCAACTGGAGATATCATGACACGAGAAATCATCCGAACCGACCAAGCGCCCCAGGCGATCGGTACATACTCCCAGGCCGTTAAGTCGGGAACCCGGGTCTATATCTCAGGGCAGATACCCCTGGTACCCGAAACCATGGAAATGGTAAATGGCGGATCCGAACAGCAGATTCGTCGTGTCTTCGATAACCTGCTGGCAGTCGCCAGAGCGGCGGGTGGTGGATTGGAGCATGTGGCCAAACTCAATGTCTATCTCACGGATCTTTCAGACTTCCCAATAGTCAATCAGTTGATGGCCGAGTATTTTTCCGAACCCTATCCGGCTCGCGCTGCTATCGGTGTGGCGGAACTTCCGAAAGGGGCGAAGGTTGAGATGGATGCAGTGATGGAGATGGGCTGACAGCCCCTCAATCCGCAAGGGGGCGGCGGGTTAACTCAGCTCGTTGCGGAGGCATCGCTGGTTCGTGCAGCCTGGTGTCGCAGCATGCGGCGTTCGAACAGGCGGTATAGCTGGACGAAGATAAAAGTCAGCAGCAGGTAGATGCACCCGGCCGCAAAGAATATCTCGATAGGCATATAGGTCCTGGCGATGATAGTACGTGCCATACCGGTGAGATCCAGCAATGTGATGGTACTGGCCAGGGCGCTGCCCTTGAGCATGAGAATAATTTCATTGCTGTAGGCCGGGAGTGCTATCCGGTAGGCCAGGGGCAGCGTGATGCGTCTGAACATCAACGCCCGGCTCATGCCAATGGACTGGGCTGCCTCGATTTCCCCGTTGGGAACCGCCTGTATGGCGCCTCGCAGGATTTCCGTGGTATAGGCGGTGGTGTTGAGGGTGAAGACGATCAGTGCGCACCAGTAGGCTTCCCGAAGATAAGGCCAGAAAATACTCTCTCTCACAGCATCGAACTGGGCCAGCCCGTAGTAGAAGAGAAAGAGCTGTACCAGCAGGGGAGTGCCGCGGAAGAAAAAGGTGTAACCCAGGGGAATTCCCCGTATCAGGGGATTGGCTGAGGTGCGCATCAATGCCAGAGGTATGGAGAGCACGGCGCCCACCAGCAGAGATATGACCACCAGCTCCAGCGTCAGCAGAGTCCCTTCGAGCAATTTCGGGAGGCTGCTGAATATGACTTCCCAGTTCCAGCTCATTCGGTCCTCCTCGCTACTCCCCGGCTTGCCCAATTCTCGGCATAGCGCTGGCCGATCATTACGATGACAGTGATCGAGAGGTAGATCAGTGCGGCGACGAAGTAGAACGTAAAGGGTTCTTTCGTGTTGGAAATTGCGATCTGACTCTTGCGCATCAGCTCGTCGAGACCGACTACCGAAATAAGTGCTGTATCCTTGAGCAGGACCTGGAACAGGTTACCCAGCCCTGGAATGGCTACTCGCCAGGCTTGTGGCAGCACGATTCTGAAGAAGGTTTGCCACTGGCTCATGCCGCAGGCTGCAGCGGCTTCGGTCTGTCCTTCGGGAATCGCCTGAATGGCGCCTCTGAATACCTCGGTGGCGTAGGCACCGAATGCGATACCCAGGGCGATGATGCCGGCCAGCAGCGGACTCAGCTCCACGTAGCCGTCGTGACCGAACCAGCCGGCCATTTTAGTCAGCAGACCGGCGCTGCCGAAGTAGATGATCAGCACTACCAGCAGTTCCGGAATGCCCCGAATCACCGTGGTATAGGTGGCACCGATACCATAGGCGATTCGGGACTTCGATAGTTTCAGACCGGCGCCGACCAGTCCCAGCAGGAGTCCCATTACCAGACCGCCAGCGGCGACTCTCAGAGTCATCCAGACACCCAGCAGTAGCTGGTCTCCGAATCCCTGAAGGTCAAACATGGATAGGTCCCATCGGTTTGTCTCGGTCTCCTTTCATTTCCGGTCTCAGGATCGGGGAAATCTGTAAATATCCAGCAGCTGCGCTGAATTCCGGTTCAGATTCAATGCGTGGAAAGGGGCGCATCGCTGCTCTATGCAACCCGTTCCGCAACGCGGAA
This sequence comes from Gammaproteobacteria bacterium, assembly GCA_024227135.1. Classification (GTDB taxonomy): domain Bacteria; phylum Pseudomonadota; class Gammaproteobacteria; order Chromatiales; family Chromatiaceae; genus JAHEHQ01. Next base: position 1,806 of record JAAELC010000137.1, on the reverse strand, counting down.
GCTGAGCCGGAAAACCAGCAAGTCTGGATATCTCATTTTTTTCGCGGCCCTTAGTAGACCGAGAACGGAAAGTACTTGGAATTGATGGTGGCGTAGGTGCCGTCCTTGATAATTTCGGTGATGGCCTTGTTAAGCCGGTCGCGCAGCTTGCCGTCACCTTTACGTACTGCGATACCGATTTTGTCGTCGATATCGATGGTTTTACCGATAAACTGGTAGTCCTGCCCCTGCTCTGACTTGAGCCAGTCGTAGCCGGGCAGCATGTCCGTTACCAGGACATCGATGCGGCCGGATGACAGATCCAGGTAAGCATTTTCCTGGGTGTCGTAGAGTTTAGCCTTGGCCCCTTCGATGCTTTCTGCATGGTTGGCGGCGATGGTGGCACGCTGAGCGCCCACAGACATACCCTTCAGATTGCCGGTATCGATATCGGTGCCTTTCTTGACGATGAAACGGAGGCTGTTGGAGTAGTACTTGTTGGTAAAGTCCACTGCCCGCATACGTTCCTCGGTGATCGACATGGAGGCAACGATCGCATCGTATTTACCAGCCAGCAATCCGGGGATGATCCCGTCCCAGTCCTGGGTGACGAAAGCACAGTCGGTTCCCATTTTTTCACAAAGCGCTTTGGCGATATCGACATCGAAGCCCGCTGGTTTACCGTCTTTACCGATCATGTTGAAAGGGGGATAGGCCCCTTCGGTACCGATACGGATCTTGTCGGCCAGAGCGTTTCCGGACACCAGCATCATAGCCAGCAGGCCCACGAGAATGGATTTCATTATGGATTTCTCCTTTTTGGGTTGTCGTTGTCAGTAATTCAGTCTTGAATGCCGATGAACTGGCGCATACGATCCGATTCCGGGTTTTCGAATACCTGTTTTGCCGGGCCGAATACTTCGGTATTGCCTTCGTGAAGAAACATCACATGGGAGGATACATCCCTGGCAAAGCTCATTTCGTGGGTGACCACCAGCATGGTGCGCCCTTCCTCAGCCAGGTCGCGCATCACCTGCAGTACTTCTCCCACCAGTTCCGGGTCGAGGGCCGATGTGGGTTCGTCAAAAAGCATGACTTCCGGATTCATGGCCAGCGCTCTGGCGATGGCGGCACGCTGCTGTTGCCCCCCCGATATATGGCTGGGGTAGTAATCCCGTCGTTCATACATTCCCACCTTGTGCAGCAATGCGTCCGCCTGCTCGATGGCTTCTGCCTTAGGGTGGCCAAGCACATGAACCGGGGCTTCGATGAGGTTTTCCAGAATAGTTTTATGGGACCAGAGGTTGAAGCTCTGAAATACCATCGAAAGGCTGGCACGGATGCGCTGCAATTGTTTTCTGTCTGCGGCTTCCCGGTTTCCGTTGATCCGGGTTTTCATCCTGATCAACTCCCCGTGAACGTAAACGTCTCCGGAATCCGGTGTCTCCAGCAGATTGACACAGCGCAGGAAAGTGCTTTTCCCTGAACCACTGCTGCCGATGATGGATATGACATCGCCGGTGTCGGCGGTCATATCGATGCCTTTCAGGACTTTATGGTTGCCAAAGCTTTTGTGCATGGCATCGACCTTGAGGGCCGGTGTCTGTTCGCTCACTTTATCATTTTCCCGGTTTTGCAGGCTCCACAGATGGAGCACACTCTACCACCTGAACGGTACAGTTCATAGAATTAAGGCATGGGGTAGTGCCGGGTTGCAGGTTGGGGGATGGTTCTTAGGGCCGTGGAAATTAATAAGTATCCAGAAATTGCGCTGGATTTTGGTTCAGATTCAAGGCGTGGAAAGGGGCGCATAGCTATTCTATGCAA
>JAAELC010000136.1 GCA_024227135.1 Gammaproteobacteria bacterium | reverse complement strand
TATAGATGCGTTTCCGAGAACCAGGTGATTTCTACAAGGCGAAAACTGTTATAAACAACCACAATATGGAATCCAGCCCGTGACTCAAAGTCTTCTTATCCAAAAAAGCTCATTGCACCTGTTGAGACTACTGGCTTTTTTTCTCCTTTGGCTCGGTCTCGTCTCCCCCATCGCCGGCAATGAACTACCGGACACAGGATTTTTTCTTGTCGCCAGTGAGGAGATGCCGGATCCGCGCTTCAAGGAGAGTGTGATTCTGGTAACCCGTCATCACCTCGGAGAGACCGTTGGTGTTGCGGTTAATAAACCCTCCGAAATCGAAATTGCCACAATCTTGCCGCAAAATGGGTTAATGGACAAACATGCCAAACTACTTTATTTCGGCGGCCCGCTGGCAAGACAGAGTCTGCTGTTTCTTATCCGTTCAAAAGAACAGCCCCAACCTTCATTGCGGATCTTTGACAATGTCTTTCTCAGCGCGGACCGCCAGGTTCTGGCTGAAGTACTGCGCCATCCCAAGCCCTATTCCGGAATAAGGGTATTTTTAGGTTATGCTGGCTGGAAGAAGGGTCAACTGGAGTCAGAGATCAGGCAAGGCACCTGGCATCTACAGCAAGCAGATACTGATATCATATTCCACAGCGATCCCAAAGCCATCTGGCGAAAACTAATCGATAGACTGAAAGAGGGACGCTGGGTTCAACTGCCACCAACCCTGCAAACAAACGGCTGAGAACTTCTGGATTAGCAGGCAGATATTGCATAAGATCAATGGCAGCTTAGTCGGCACTGCAACCAATTACGGCCACACGATGCTAGAATTCTTGCAACTACCAGCTTGAAATGAGTGCTGTTGGCCAGAAGCAGACATCTAAATCCCAGTTAGATTAAGTTATGTTGACTGCTCGTTTTGCCCACTTGATCCAAGTCTGACTTCCGGTTTCGACAAATCGATGAGCGACAAACAACCTTACCAGGAGGGCCTCGTAGGACGGAATAAGCTGATGAATGTGGAACATGGGATGATATCGGGATCTGGATATCGTGTCAGATTCGGGTGATATCCGGTTAGCATTTTGTGATTTACGAGGCTCATTGTGGAGAAAGGGCAGATTTGTGGCAGAGTATCGGGAAACCATATAATTACTGGTTAGCGGGTGGATAAGGAACCAAGCATAGGAGAATCATGACAACACGGCCATCATTGGCTGACAGCCCCCAAGTAGGTGTCTTCTCCCTCGTGCCATTCCTACTCATGACTTTCGGCGTGGCTTGGGGCATCTTGGGCTTGTTCATGTTCTTGCCAAACTGGATGAACGCAACTTTCGGTCAGTTGACTGGTCAGCATCCGCTCTTCTTTTTGGCGGTGTATGCCCCCGCCATCGCCGCTTTCAGCGTCATTCTGTACACCTCGGGTGTCCGAGGGCTTCAGCGCTTTCTAGTCCGTGTGTTGCTTTGGCGGTGCTCGCCGATCTGGTATGGCTTCATTATTCTCGGTATTCCACTACTGTTCCTATACGGTTTTGTGCTAAAGGGCAATTTCTCGGAACTGACATTCCCCTTCGCTTCATCTCAGTCACTCCTTTTGGCCTTGGCGCTAACTGCCATCAAAGGTCCGGTCGAGGAATTCGGCTGGCGGGGGCTGGCTCTGCCACTGCTGCAACGGAAGTTCACCCCCATCTGGTCCGGCCTACTTCTAGGGTTGATTTGGGGGTTCTGGCACTTGCCAGCCTTTCTTTTGAGTGGGACGCCGCAGAGCGCCTGGTCATTCACCCCATTTTTTGTCGGTTCCGTCGCGATCAGCGTGATAGTGACCGCGCTGTTCAATACATCTCGCGGCAGTATCCTGCTTCCTGCTCTTTTCCATTTTCAACTGAACAATCCCATTTGGCCTGATGCACAACCTTACGACACGATTGCGTTCGTAGCCGCCGCCATTGTAGTTGTCTGGATAAACCGAGGAACTATGTTCGCAAGAAAAAGCGCGATTACGGAAGTAATTCCGAAGACACGCAGTACCGACCGCTAACGAATAAGGATAGATCGTGAGAGCGCAGCGAACCACGATCTTATCCTGTAGTTGAACGAGCCCGGTTAGAACCCGCACAACATTCAAAACACGCTATAGAAAATTAATCATTCAGGCCCTGGCTGTTTGAGGTTGGCTTGGCCATTCGTTTATGAACTGGAGTGGATCCCCAGTATTTTTTTCGAAACTTTCTTATCTTACTTTTACCTTCTTTCACTGACTTTTTTAATTTTTCCATCGGTTTTCATCCCGACAGGCACAGACATACCCTGGCAATGAAATAGCCAGTCATCCATGAGAGCGGGTTGAAGTTGTGACCTTTAAACGAATACCTCCCTGGGCGGACCTTGGGCAGAGCGAGTTAATGGTGCGTCGCGACTGCTCGGCTTGATTAAGATGACTTTCATCGCACCCCCACAGGCTGAGCAACAAAAGCTCGGTCGCTCTTTGGGCGCGATGGGCTGGAGCACGACCTGCAAGATCAGTTGAATCCATTGCAGGGTCTGGCCTGCATTGTGATGCAGAAAACCATAATCCCTGACCCGGTGGAAGCCCTTCGGCAACACATGCTGAATGACCCGCCAGAGAAAGTCCTCACCATCGAGCGTTTCCGTACAGACATTGCCGCTTTCCCGATCGGTATAGCGGAAGGTGACTTGGCCCTGCTCATCGGACAGGATATGGGACTCCCTGATCACTCCCCGGTACAGGTAGCGTGAGAGGTATTCCAGGGCGGATTCACCACGACCGGCATGCCGGCAATCCACCACCCAATCTTTCGGCACACTGGCCGGGATGGTCAATCCGGCCTGAGCGATCTCATGCAAACACTTGCCACGAAACACCGCTGCCAGGGCAAATTCATTGAACAGATACTGATAGCGGGTGCGTTTCCAGACGCCTTGTGTGCGGTCGATCCCACCCCCGGGGACTACCACATGCAGATGAGGATGATAGGTCAGAAGACGGCTGTGGGTATGCAACACGGCGGTCATACCCATCTCGGCCCCCAGATGCTTCGGATTCAGGCCGAACTGCTTCAGGGTTTGAATCGCCGCGCGAAACAGGGCCGCATAGATGAGGCGCTGATGTTGCCAGGCCAGGGTGCGCAGCTGCGCAGGTAAGGTAAAGGTGACGAGAAAATAATCGACCGGCAACAGTTTGTCACGCTGCCGTGTCAACCACTGGGTGGCCTCGTGGTTTTGACACTTAGGGCAACTGCGATGCCCACACGAGCAAGGATGCCACTCGAGCTGGCCGCAATCGTTACAACGCGCCAACACCTCTCCAGACTGCGCAGTGCGACAACGGGTGATGGCATCCAGCGCCCGGCGGTGACTCGGTAACAGGGCATCGGCGTACTTCACCTCCAGCGCCTCACGATAGGTGCTGATCAGGGTAGACAGTTCCATGACTACACCTTTTTCAGGTCGACCTGGAGTGATCCAACCAGGCGGTTGAGGGTCTCGAGGGTAGCCTGTTCGGTGATATCGGTCAGGTGAGCATAGCGGGCAGTGGTGGTGGGGCTCGAGTGGCCCAGCAGGGCCTGAATATGACGCAGGCTCAGGCCTTGTTCGAGCAGATGCGTGGCCAGCGAATGGCGCAAGGAATGAACAGTGATCTTTTTTTTATCCCGCAGTCGGCCACCATGGCTTTGACCGCCTGCTGCGCGCCACCACGGTCCATGGGCCCGGTGGCCTGACGGATGCGTTCGAGGGAACCGACGGGATTGGGAAACAACAAGCGGGGATGACGATGCCTGGCCCAGAGCTCACGCAGGGCCTGATAGGTCAGATCCGGCAAGGGCACCAAGCGATCCTTGTGACCCTTGCCGCGGCGGATATGCACCCGTCGGCGTTGGGCATCGATATCGCTGACCTCCAGGGACAAGGTCTCGCTCAGGCGCAAGCCCATGGAATAGGTGGTCAGCACAAACACCCGATAACGCAACCGACGCGCCACACCGATCAACTCTTCTACCTCGCTGACACTGAGCACATCGGGAAGTGTGCGCACGCGGGGTGGCTTGATGATCTCCACCCAGCTCCAATCTTGCTTAAGAATGTGTTTCCAGAAGAACTGCAAGCCATTGCGGTCAATCTTGACGAGTGACCAGGAGTGCTCATCAACCAACTCAGCAAAATAGGCCGTCAGCTGATCGACACTCAGCTGATCGGGGACACAATCAAAATACTCAGTCACACGACGCACCGCCCGGGCATAGACATCAATCGTGCTGGCGCTGTAGCCCTGCAGCTTGAGGGCGCGCAGGTGCTGTTCATAGAGGCCATCAAAACGTTTCTGTTCACTGGCAATCATGGGGTAAACTCCTCTGTCAGACGACCCAACATTAGGTCAATCGAGAGCTTACCAAGAGATGAGAGGGTTATCCTGCCGCACAGCGGCTTCGTTCAACAATGGATTCTGGCTCTTTTACCGGCGTCTTGAGAAACAGCGATTCTGGTGGCCAGGTGCGGGTGAGGATGTCGCCATAGAAATATCGACCCGTGAATTGAGTTGGTTACTGGAAGGG
>JAAELC010000135.1 GCA_024227135.1 Gammaproteobacteria bacterium | reverse complement strand
TGGGTAGAGACTACGACACTCCCCATGAAAGACTTCAGAAAGCTCGAACTGACTACCCATAATTGACTTTGTCCCGCCCGATATCAGCCTTTTTTACCCACAGATATCCCGGAGGACCCGGAATTTAGAGGGGCCCATGAAATATGAGTGAGCAAGGAAATCTGCCTTCAGCGAGCCATACCTTTCCAATAGCATGCGTTTCCAATAGCATGCGTTTGTATTATCCCTTTAAAACTGCCGTGAGTAGACAATGACCAGCGCGCTTTCCCGTTCGGAAAAACGGTACCTTCTGTTCATCATGACACCGGCGTTGATTCTGCTGATGTCATTCACGGGGCCGTTCTACGGCTGGAACGCCATCGTCGTACCCATCAACGAGCTATTCGGTGACGCGGATCCCGAAACGGGCTGGCCCGGCGTGATCTCGGGCGGCCTGATTCTGTGCAGCGTTTTTATCGGCGCCACGCTATACAATCGCGTTAAACGCAATTCCAAGCACTTTCTTCGGCTGCTGATCGCGCTTCATGTCAGCGGTTATTTCCTTGCTGCGTGGAGCTGTTCGATTCGTTCCTATGGTCTACTCGTCTTCTCGGCAACCTATCTCGGCGCGACCCAGGGTACGCTTTACATGCACCTGTTCTCGGGCTACCTGGAGTGGTTCCGACGCTGGGGTAAGATAGGGCTCGGATCCGGCATCATCGGCTGCGTAATCGGCCTCTGGCCAGCGCTGCATTCCCTGTTGGCGGAAGACATCCTGGCAGCGATCGGTCTGACACGTTTCCTGATGGGAGAGGCGTTGATGGTACTCGGTCTGGCAGTGGCGGGGAGTTTCTTCTGGCGCGCCGCGTCGTCCCTGGCGGGGGACTCGGTAAAGCCAGTGCACATAGCATGGTCCTCGATAGTGTCGGAGCGGCAATTTTGGCTCTACGAGTTCTTTTTGTTGTGTTTTCTCCTGCCGGGTTTTGGATTCAAGATCGTGATGCAGGTCGTGATGTTCACGACTTACGGAGTAACTGCCGCCACGGCATCCTTCGTCGCTGCCGCATTCCTTCTCAGCTACGCGCTAGCGAGGCTGATATTCGGCTACCTCTCAGACCGCATTCCCCCCAGGACGGTTTTCCTGTACCTGTGCGCGGGTCAGGTTGCCTGCCTGCTTGCAGCCGGCTTGCTGATTCGCATGGGCGGAGATACGTTCCTGACCTTCGTGATCCTGATGTGCGCTGTCGGCGCATTGTTCGCGGCTGGGAAATGTCTTTGGGCCGTGGGGGTCTTGTGGCTGTGGGGGCCACGTCACTACGTCCAATTGATGGGGCCCAGCCTGTTCGCTTTCTCCGCGGCCGGATTTATCGGGCCGGTTTCCCTGAACGCAGCATTGCGCGGAGGCGATCAAGCTGACAATCTCGAGCACTGGTTACTGTTCGGCGCGGGTTTGCTGCTATACTGCTTTTTTATCATGCTGCGGCTCAAACCACATCCGAGCGCAAGCCATTGAGGCCACGTCGCTCGCGAATCGGCGTGTTCAATTGGCGTTTTTCAATAAGGGGGAGTTATATGAAATCCGTTTTTCGTCCGATGTTGCTTTTCTGCACGGTTTTCTTGTTCAGCGCTTCGCTGTGGGCGAAGGATGTCGTAGATTTGACTGGTACCTGGCATGGCTCTTACCACGCCGCCTTTCCTTCCGGCCACAAATCCCACCATGAGACCTCGCTCGAGATCGATATGGAGCTGAAGGTGTACAAGCAGGAAGGCAATTTGATCTGGATCGAGAACCGCTGGCGTCCACGGGGCACAGATGACCAGCATTCAGAGTTCGGGACCGGGGTCCTCTCAGACTGGGATCCCGGTGTAGTCTATATCGTCGAGACCGATCCGAGCCCCGAGGTGGGCAGCACAGGGATGTTTCAGGGCAAGCTCGTGGACGGAAAACTGCATCTGGTCTATCTGGGCGTGGGGAGAGGCATCAGCTTCAGCGCTACCTTGGAGCGTAAATAGCAGCCATCCGTCCACCCTCGGTTATGTTCGTGCCGCTTGGGTGTACTGGCTGGCATTCACGTTCGGACCACGGACCAAGCACTCACTAAAGGCGTGACGACTGCAATCGAAGCGGCGCTCGAGCATGACAACGATATCGAAGATTCGATCCGTTCGCGCTGGCAGATCTAGCAGGATGTACAGGTAGGGCGAGCGCAAGTCTGGGGAAGGATCATTTATGGGTATCCTAGAATACTGGGGAATGAGCCAGCCGGCTGTCAGCAAGGTCGTTCAAAGAGGAGGGAAACCGGCGGCGGATAGAGGTTATTCCCTTAGCGGGGAGAGAAAGATATAAATCCATGGGTGTCCCCCTTTTTCCGATTTTTCTTGTAACCTTCGAGTTTAGCCAAATTTCAGGCATTTACCACTTACGGAATCTACGGTTTTAAGGTCAGGCGCTCTGTTCGCTAGCATGAACTTCAGCTTCACTGCGTAATGGAAATCTCATTGGTATCCGCGCCTATACGAAAGAAAAGTGGGGCATACAGCAAGCAATAACGTATATCAAAGCACTTGAAAAGCGTTTCATACAAATAGCAGAGAACCCGAACCTGGGAAAAGAGCGGCCGGAAATAAAACCCGGATACAGGAGTTTGGTGGAAGGTAAACACGTAATTTTCTACCGCGTAACTCATTCTGGAGTTGAAATACTAGGCGTCCCACATACCAATATGGATTTAGTGCACCGTCTTGGCCCTTCAAAACAAGTCATGAGAGCGTTTACCGAAATACTGACTGGCCAGTGTAGGTCGAGAATTCGGAGCTTTCTCTGATAACAGGCACGCGGTGAGATCTTGCGACTCGCTAACAGCTTGAAATCTCAATAAAGATGAATATTTTGACTATACGAGCTTGCCCTTTCAGACAGAACCGGTATTTCCCCGTCAGCCAGAGCTGGCTATGTGGGCCGCCAGACAAACCTGCACAGCGGCAATATCAATACTCTTTTTGAACTCTTTTTTAATGGGCTCCATACCATGAACATGTAAGACCAGTTCTGAGTCATCCATCCCTATTCCGGCCGTCTCAACAGAGAACATGGTAATACTCCGATAGGGTATAGACAGATACTCTACTTTCTTACCGGTAATACCCTGAATATTCACCAGAATTATGCGATAACTGGTAAAGACGAAAAAATCTCGAAATAATCGGTAAGCTTTGGATATTTCTTCATTCGGCGCAAGAAACTGCCCGATCTCCTCCCTACACTCCTCATTGTCGATTTCTGATGCATTGCCTGTTGCAAGCGACATTAGTCCCATTGTTTTCTGCCTCGGTTGTGTATGAATCTCATTGAGAAAAACAAAAAATTGATTGGTGGCAGGCTGCATCTTGTGGCATGGAAACAATCCCTCTGTAGTGCCTCTGATCAAGTCGCTGCTAAAAGCCGGGATGTCATCAAAACCATGGAATCCTGCCTGATTGTATCCTGAATACCCTACCCACTCTTGGGTTGCTTCCCCTAGGTCTGTGTCAACTAAAATTTGACAGAGCCAATACCAGCATCGGCTGCCATCGATCTCTGGAAGTTCAAGGTACTGATGTCCCCTAGTTTTTCAGTGGATGATTATCGGGAAGAAGTTTAGAAATCCAGATTGCAAGCTTATGCTTCATCCCCGGTTCACCCATCTGCTCTTTAGCCAACGGTTGAATCTGCTTGTCATGGACCAATAGTTTATAGATGTACTCAATCTTCAGTTGCTGAGAATCAGTTGCCTCGAACTCGGCAACACCCCGTTTTTGTGCATAAATCAATCCCACGCGAATCGCCTCTTTGAGTAACTCCTTCTCGTTCTTCATTTTTTTCATGCTGTCACCTCTGTTCTAATTATTTCACATGCCTTAGCCGATTGCAGTCGTGGCAACAGGATTCTCGGACTACTCTTGCCGGTCATTATTGATAACCATGTCCCGGACCACATACCTGAAAACCTGAAAAAGAGCGCAGAAGGCAACTCGCCCAGAATACAATTAAAGACAGTGGTTTCAGAAGGCTGATACCGAATCAATGAATAGGAGCATTCAGAGTTCCGATCAGGATCTGTAATCCTAAAACAGTTGCAATGCTGCCAAGTCTCAGATTCATAATACTGCCAAGGAAAACCCAGATCGAGTGTAACCCAGACCCCGTAAGGTCAAAAAACATATCTCGCTCTTTCAGGAGGTCAATCCGAAGCTTTCAACGCCCGTCCAATTCTTGACCAGTAAGCAAACAGAGCGAGCACACTCAGAGATCCGATTATCGTGAGCACTTCACCCTTGCCCGAGAAAAGCCAGAACCAGTGGGATGCCTCGCTACCCTCGATCCAGCGAACCATGTTCTAGCCGAAGATGACGAAGAAGAGCATGGCCGC
>JAAELC010000134.1 GCA_024227135.1 Gammaproteobacteria bacterium | reverse complement strand
GGCATTACTTTCCTGAACCAGAATTCCCAACGCATCAGCCACAGAAACATAGCTCAGCACTACTTTGCCAATACTGGCGCGGGTGGGCGTATTATCAGAAAGAACAAAAGGTGAGTAGTCGCTGGTGGTGGCCTCCACGTACATGCCGTCCCCGGAACCCCCAATTGCGGAAGCGCCGAGATTATCCCAGGAGCTGCCGTTCCAGTGAAAAACTTTGGGGTCGATCTGACCATTTTGATCCTCTAATCGATAGTAGAAACGGGTCAGCGCGGTCCGGTCTGTGCCGGGTGTGATTTCATAACTGCGTTGCACCCCGTCGATACCACCACCTCCCCTGATGGCCACCGTTGTTGCACCCATTGAGCCTGTGCTGAGTGTGATTTCTACACCAAAGTACTGATCGGTCGTGCCGGCAGCGTTCTGTATGTGGGCAAATACAGTCGTGATGCCGTTTGCCGCCGTCCGGGTCTGCTTTATGGAACCGCCATTGGTAACCGCAGTTTCCACAGTGACTTCATTGGTTGAAAAATCGGCAGTCGCTCCACTGCTTGTCTGCAGCGTATCGGATACAGCCACATTTCCGTTAAAGGTCGTGATCCCGCTTGCTACCTGAAGACCATGAAAAGAGATACTGCCGGTGCCGCTC
>JAAELC010000133.1 GCA_024227135.1 Gammaproteobacteria bacterium | reverse complement strand
CGCGTCCAGAAAATCCCGGTCATGGGAGATCAGCATCAAGGTACCGCCGTAGCCTTTGAGCCACTCCTCCAGCCAGATGACCGCGTCCAGATCCAGATGGTTGGTGGGCTCATCCAGTAACAGCAGGTCCGAACGGCACATCAGTGCCCGGGCCAGATTCAACCGCATTCGCCAGCCACCGGAAAACTTTTCCACCGGGTGCAGCTCTTCTCCCGGGTTGAATCCCAGACCATGGATCAGTCTGGCTGCCCGTGAGCGGGCACTGTAACCACCGATGCTGTCCAGCTGATCGTGGAGTTCTGCAACCCGCTCTCCCCGGGAAGCGGCTTCTGCTGCAGCAATCTGCTTTTCGATGTCCCGTAACTGGGGGTCGCCATCCAGGACGTACTCGATGGCGGGGCGGGGGTCAGAGGGGGTTTCCTGGGCCAGGTGGGCAATGACCCAGTCCCCGGGGCGGTAAAACTCCCCCTCATCGGCGTGAACCTGGTCGAGGATCAGGGCAAACAGACTGGATTTGCCCGTTCCGTTGGCCCCTGTCACCCCAACCCGTTGCCCGGGATGGATGTTCAGGCTGGCATCTGAAAAGAGCTTTTTGGTGCCGCGGCGAAGGCTGAGGTGTTCGAATCTAAGCATGGCGGGAGTTTATCAGAGCAGGGGGGGGAGTTCTCTTGTTTGCTGCATTCGATACCCGGTTTTAATCGCCGTGCAGTGGGTTGGGTTCAATGGGTCCATGTCCATTTTAGGGATGTTTTGTTTCATCGTATCGGGATGTCGTTCTCTGGTTTTTCCCGATTTTTCTTATATATTTCGAGTCGGCCAAAGGTTAGGATCCTGAGCGGAAATAACCAGCGAACAACAACTAAGAATAGTGGAGAAAGGATGATGTGGGCCCGATGGATGTTGTTATTCAAACTGATGATTCTGGCATCAGTTTTTTCGATTGATGTGCATGCGGCGGTGCAGGTGGGGGTGAAACTGGGCGCATCGGCCGTTGCGCCCGACAGTCATTTGCTGATTGAAATCCAGGTGGTGAACAGCGGTTCTTCCACAGCGAGTGATCTCAAGCTCGAACTGCCGATTCCCGCTGGTTTGTCCACACTATTTAAAGCCCGGATGACCCAACTAGACGACTGTGTGGGTAATACTGCTTATTATTCCACCGAATGCGGGGTGGGCGAACTTGCCACATGGCTCATCGGTGACCTGGCTGCCGGGGCATCGGTTTCATACATTTTGACACCGAAAATCCACTATACGACCGCCGACGGCACCGTGATCGAATGGACGGCCAGCGTGTCAGACGACTCGGGATTGCTGGACAGCCACACCCAGGCGCTCACAGTGGATTCAGATGCTGCCCTGACCCTGGCGATCGACGAAGACCAGGACCCGGTTCAGGCGGGTGGGCAGATGACCTATACCATTCACTACGGCAATACGGCAGATGTCAATGCGTTGAACACCACTTTGAGTTTTCCGCTGCCTGCGGGTACCAGCTTCATTTCGGCTTCAAATGGTGGGGCTTTGGATAACGGCCGGATCGAATGGACGATAGGTACCCTGCTGAAAGGTGCAACCGGCCGGGTGAAGTCCGTGGTTGAAGTCGGCGCCGGTATCGCCGACGGGTCCCTGATTCATGTGGAGAATGCGTACATTGCCGCGGTGTTGAGCGGCCAGCCCCGGAGCCAGTCCACTTCGAGTCTGGCCTATGTGGACCAGGGGGAATCCGGTTTGAATCTCTCATTGGAGATTCAAGGTATTGCCACGTCTCAAAAGCCCCTTGATGCAGAACTAACGGTAACAAATGATTCGTCCTCGACAATAGTCGGTGTCGATTTGTGGCTGAATATTCCCCCGGGAGCAGGCATTCAGGCCGTCAATGTTACGGAACTGACCGATTGCCTTTCTTCAACGACGAATGGTTGTGGTGCGGGCGACATCCTCTATTGGTCCCTGGATTCCCTGGCACCGGGTGAAGCGCGTACCTTCTATTTTGTTCCCAGCGTAGGTACGGTTGGGTCGGCCTACGGCATTGAAAGCGGTGATCTGATGAGCTGGCAGGCGGTGCTTTTGGCTGACAGCGGCGATACCGTCTCGGATACCCGAACCCTGCCCATTGCCCCACCACCTGCCTATCCGCTGTATGACCTGTCCGCGTTGACGCTGTCCGTTGACGAAAACCACAACCCGGTCGAGGCGGGCGGGCGTATCACTTACACCCTGACCTACGGGAACCGGTCGAATTCAAACGCACTCAATACGCTGTTGACCTTTCCTGTTCCCGAACAGGCCGGTTTCGTCTCGGCCAGTCCCGGTGGTACCCACAGCTCCGGGGTGGTTCAATGGGATCTCGGACCCTTGCTGGCGGGAAAGACCGGCGAACTCGAAGTGGTGGTTGATCTGGACGAGGACCTCCCGGCAGGTACCTTGATCAATCTGGACTACGCGGAGATCCAGGGCACGATCGGCGGTGCCATGCGTTACCAGGCCGCCTCCAGCACCGCCTATATTGCCGCACCGAACCAAGCGCTGGCTTTGGCGATGCAGGTGAATCCCAGCGTATCGGCTATCGGTACTGGGAATGGCCAGGATTCAGTGAATGTCCGTGTTGAGTTGACGGCCAGCAATACCTCGTCCAGCAGTATAACCGGCACCGAACTCTACCTTCAGGTACCTCCCGGGATATCATCTTTGTCTACCTTGAATATGTCGGATGGCTCCCCCTGCCCGCTTACGCATTGCAGCGGTGGGGTCTATTGGGATATCGGGACTCTGGGTCCTGGAGAGGCCCGTACCTATTCGGTATTGTTATCAGCACCGTCATTGCTTCCTTTTATATTTCCATCGTCCCTTCAGTTGGTCAACCTGGAAGCCGCCCTGTCTGCTGACAATGGTGAATGGATCACCGAAACCGAAACCGTCCGAAGGGAAGCGGCACCGGCGCTACGTTTGGCCGTCGATGCCGATCGCAATCCGGTCGCGGCCGGTACTCCGCTCAGGTACAGGTTGACCTATGGCAACACGTCGACCTTCGATGTAATCAATTCGGCGTTGCGCCTGCCCCTGCCCGAGGGTACAGAGTTCGTCGCCGCGACCGGTGGCGGTGTCTACGATGCCGGGGTGGTGACGTGGGATTTGAGTATAATTCCGGCGGGCTCTACCGGCACGGTGGAAGTGGCTCTGACGGTTGCTGCGAATCTTGATGAGGGGGCGCTGATCGAGGTGGACAAGGCCAGGCTGTCGGGACTTTCGGGTGGGTTGCCGGCCACTCAGGAGGCTCGGCATGTGGTCTATGTCGGCGATGTCCCGGAACTGGCGTTGTCGGTGCAGCTCAACCAGAACCCGTACAGACAATCCCCGATAATGCAGGATGACCCGCTCGTATTCGAGGTGATGGTCTCCAACACCTCCGCGTTCACAGTCACCGGGGCGGAATTGCGCGTACCCTTGCCCTACGGAATGAGATTCAGTTCTCACGATCTGTTGACCGGCGAAGCCGTTTGTGCGGGACTTACCAGCACCGGAGGATACTGTCCCCCCGGATTGTTCGTTTCCTGGTCGTTGCCGCTACTCGCACCGGGTCAGACCCGCCGCTTTACGATGCTCGCCACTACCATTGTTAGCAGTCCTTCCTTGAGTGGCGAGTTGATACTTTGGAGTGCCTGGCTGGCAGCGGATGCCATTCAGTTCCAGGCCGAAACCAGGCATCTGGCCATCGAGGATGTGCCGCCGTTGACGCTGTCGGTGGACGGAGACCAGAGCCCGACCCCCGCGGGTCAGCGTCTGACCTATCGGGTGTCTTACGGTAACGCGGGGACTGACAATGCGATGGATACGCTGTTGACCCTGCCTTTACCGGCGGGCACACAGTTTGCGGCGGCCAGTCACGGTGGGGTTTTTGATGACGGGGTGGTGAGCTGGAGCCTTGGAGAGCTGGTTTCGGGGGCTGTCGGTCAGGTCCTGTTGCAGGTGGATGTCTCCGGTGATGCCGCCGACGGGGCGTTGGTGGAAGTCGATACTGCCTTGATCGCCGGCACGGTGTCCGGGATCAGAAGAGAGCAGCAGGCAGGGCACGTCACTTTCGTGGACAATGACGCCCATGCCCTGGCGCTGCGGCAGACCGTCTTGAGCAATCCCGCAGCACCGAATGAGCCGGTCGATGTCACCCTGGAGCTTGAGAATACTTCGTCGACATTGCTCACTGGTGTTCAGCTGCGATTGTTTTACCCCGTGGGCCTGTATCCATTGAATACAACCGAGATACCCGGGATCACGGCATGCCAGGGGCAGAGTCTCCCTTTTCGATGCGATGCCGGGGAAATGGCGTTCTGGGATATCGGCCTGCTCGCAGCGGGAGAGACCCGAACCTTCAGTTTCTCACCCCAACTGCTCGGTCTGCTCACCGACGGTTCGCTGATGCGCTGGCGATCACTGGCCACTGCCGATAATGGTGACTACCTCACCGCAGAGACCACCAGCCTGGTGACGGATGCCGTCTATGACGACACCGATGGTGACGGGTATCTCAACCCCTTCGATAACTGCCCGGGGATCGCCAATCCGGATCAGGCCGATTTCCTGGTGGACGGCATGGGTGATGCCTGCGATTCCGATCATGATAATGACGGCATTCCCAATACCGAAGAGGATCGCTACGCTTTTCTGGATCCCTGGAATCCCGCTGACGGCGCCGCCGATCAGGACAAGGACGGCCTGACGAACAGGGAGGAGTATGAGCTGGGTACCGGGCTGGCCGACAGCGACAGCGACGACGACGGCCTGCCCGATGGGTACGAAACCCAGTATCCGTTTCTCGATCCTCTGGTCAAGGTGGACGGTGCGTTGGATTTTGATGGTGACGGATTCACCAACCTGGAAGAACAGCAGGCGGGATCTGATCCGTCGAATAAAGGCTCGATTCCCCAGGAAACGTCACCAGCACTAAAGGCGCTGATCATCATCATGCAGATGCTGCTCGATGACGAGCCAGTTGCATCGCCATAACGGGGTCAGTGAATCCCATGCCAGCCGGGACCGGCTGGCATGGGAAATCCGTGTGGTCTTCACCGGTGACGCCCTGCTGATTCAAATGGGTATGGGGAACAAAACTGATGGCCACTAAAGTAACCGAGGGTGAGCGCGAGGCATTCGAGTCCCGAATTGCGGGTGCCGACAAGGTGGAAATAAAGATCACTGTCGCCAGGAGCGATGAAGGGCGTGCCGTGGATGCGCTGGCGATTGAACGACGGGATTCGGCAAGGCGTGATATCTACTTTTTCGATACCCCGGAACTGGATCTGTTCAACGCAGGGGTGGTGTTACGGGCACGCGCGATCGAGGATGACAAAGATGACTCGGTTGCCAAGATCCGGCCAGTGAAACCGGGCAAGGTCGATAAAAAATGGCACGACACGGAAGGATTTAAAATCGAGGCGGATGTAGTCGGTGAAAAAGTGGTAATGTCGGCCTCCCTCAAGGTCGGACAGAAAAAGGATGCTATCGAGAAAGTGGTCAGGGGTAAGTCGGATACGTCGGAGCTTTTTTCCAAGCAACAGAAGGCGTTGGTTGGGGCATTCGCTGAGGGGGTAATCGAGCGAAAAGATATCGCGATACTGGGTCCGATACATACCCTGCGGGCGGATATCGAACGCCCCGGCATGGCCTACCGGATCACCACGGAATACTGGACACTGCCGGACGGCAGGCAGTTGCTCGAGATGTCGATCAAGTGTCCACCGGAAGAGGCCGTGGTGGCCAGGGAGGTGTTTGCCGCATTTCTCGCCGGTCATGGCCTGGATCCGAATGGTACCCAGTCCACCAAAACACGGCTGGCCCTGGTCAGCCTGGTGGAGCAGTTGGGAGAGGAATCCTGATCGGTTTTACGGTGGGATCCTGGACAGGAGCATCGCCCTTGCTCAAATCGTTTCCCCTTGTTCCGCCTCATCCAGCAGGGAATTGTCAACCCGGGAGATGAAAAGGGAGGCGAACCGGGTTCGCCCTGATTGTGGGTAAATCCAACCATACTATACCCTGAGTCGCTCGCTCGCCCTTTCTTCGCTGGTGCTGTCAGCTATCCGAAGTTATCATTGCAGGGTTTTCCCGCTCTTACAGCAATCCGTGGTCTGTCCGTGCGCAGTACCTGCGAGGATTTCCACTAACCCGCCGGGGTGAATGCATGACTCTCTTAAGTTTTACCCTGATTTTGGTCGGTGTGCTGCTGAATGCAGCAGCCCAGCTGGCCTTGAAGGCCAGCGTCAAAGGGATGGGGGCGATCGATCTGAGTCTCGTGGATTCCGGTAGCGTCGCACTTCGTCTGATGTCGGAGCCCTGGCTGTGGGTAGGGCTGTTCTGTTACGGCATCAGTGTCATTATCTGGATACTGGCTTTGTCCCGGGTCGATGTGAGTATTGCTTACCCGATGCTTTCCATAGGCTATGTGGTCAATGCGTTTGCCGCCTGGGCGCTTTTCGGCGAAGTGATGACCCTGGCCCGGCTCAGCGGAATGGGAATTATCATCCTCGGTGTCTTTATCCTGGCCAGGAGTTGAACATGTTGCCTTTTACACGCCCCACTCTTGGCGATGAGGAAAAGCGGGCTGTCAGTGATGTCCTGTCCTCGGGCTGGTTGGCTACCGGGCCGAAAGTAGCGGCCTTCGAGGGGGCACTGGCCGACTATCTCGGCGGCGGGGTCGATGTCAGGGCGTTCAATTCCGGTACCAGTGCCCTTGAGGCGGCCTTGATCGCCGGGGGTGTCGGGCCGGGAGACGAAGTGATTGTTCCGGCCATGAGTTTTGTTGCCACCGCCAACGTTGTAAAACGCGTCGGAGCCACCCCGGTTTTCGTGGATGTGGATCTGGTTAGCCGCAATCTGTCGGTATCAGGAGCGGAGCGGGCACTTACTTCGCGGACCCGGGTCTTATTGCCGGTGCATTTTGCCGGACGTGCTGCCGACCTGCTGCCGCTGCACCAGCTGGCAAAAGAGCGGGGCCTGCTGGTGATCGAAGATGCCGCTCAGGCCATTGGCACCCGATTCGGCGATGGCCACCGAATCGGCGGTTCCGGTAATCCGGTCTGCTTCAGCTTCCACCCCAACAAGAACATGACCACAATCGAGGGGGGAGCGTTGGCCTGCAGTGACGGGGACTTTATTCGACGTGTCGAACGTGTCCGTTTTCATGGTATCGAGAGGGATGCCCAGGGGGGGGTGGATGTTTCCGAGTGGGGCGGTAAGATGAACCTGCCGGATGTCGGTGCCGCCATCGGACTGGTGCAGCTTGGGCGCCTGGAGGCGTTCAACTGGCGACGTAAGGAGCTGGCGGAGGGATATCTGGCTCATATGCCCCGGCATGGCGCATTGCTGCTGCCAGAAGATGCACCCGGACACAGCTGGCACATGTTCTGTGTCTGCGTGGATTTCGAGATGCTGGGTACCACCAGGCCCGCCTTTCAGGAACGATTGGGTTCACTGGGTGTGGGTACGGGTATCCACTATCCCGCCATGCATCTGTTCTCGCTCTATCGCAAACTGGGATATGGCCCCGGCGACTTTCCCCACGCAGAACGCATCGGGGAGCAGACGCTTACCCTGCCTCTGTTTCCGACCATGACCGACCAGGACCTGGATCGGGTCTGCGTTGCGTTTGCGACGCTTTTACAGGGTACAGAGTCATGACCGGATTATCCCAACCGGCTGAATCACCGGATGTATCGGTGGTGATACCGGTTTATAACGAGGAGGCGGTGTTACCCGCGCTGTTCCCCAGGATTTACCAGGCGCTGGACGCCTTAGAGCGTCGCTATGAAGTGATTTTCGTAGACGACGGGAGTCGTGATCGCTCGGTTGCACTGTTACGCAAGCAGTATCAGGCACGCCCGGAGGAGACCCAGGTGGTCTGCCTGCGCGCCAATGCCGGACAGCATGCGGCAATTCTTGCCGGGTTTGAGCACGCGGCAGGACGTTTTGTAATCACCTTGGATGCGGACCTCCAGAATCCACCGGAGGAGATAGCCAAACTGCTGGTGAAACTCGATGAGGGCCACGACTACGTCGGGACCATTCGCCGGGAGCGCCGCGACAGCCTCTGGCGGGACTGGGCTTCCAAAGCGATGAATCGTCTGCGTGAGCGTATCACCAGTATCCAGATGACGGATCAGGGATGCATGTTGCGCGGTTACGATCGGGAAATCATCGACGCCATCCTGAACTCGGAAGAGGCCAACACCTTTATTCCGGCACTCGCTTATCTCTATTCCGGCAACCCCGTGGAAGTGGTGGTTGAACATGAAGAGCGAGCAGCAGGTGAGTCCAAATACCCACTCTATAAACTGATTCATCTCAATTTCGATTTGATGACCGGTTTTTCCCTGATGCCGTTGCAGTTGTTTTCCCTGATCGGGGTGGGCATCTCTATCGCGTCGTTTGCGTTCGTGATATTTCTGGCTATCAGGCGTCTGGTGGTGGGGCCCGAAGTCGAGGGTGTGTTTACGCTTTTTGCCATTGTGTTTTTCCTTATCGGCATATTGCTGTTCGGGATCGGATTGCTGGGTGAGTACGTGGGGCGGATCTATGTTCAGTCCAGAGGGCGCCCCCGTTATCTGGTGCGTGCCGTTCTGAAACGCACCGACAGTCAGGGGGAAGGGGATTCCTCGGAATGACCAGGGAGTCCCCGCCGAGCGCTGTTGTTTTCGCTTATCACCAAGTGGGGGTGCGCTGTCTCAACGCGCTGCTGGCCAGGAAAGTGGCGGTGTCCCTGGTTGTTACCCATAGGGACGACCGGGATGAAAACATCTGGTGGGAAAGTGTTGCAGATCTGGCGAGGCTGGCGGGAATACCGGTGATCACCCCGGATGACCCCAACGACCCTCAGGTAGTGAAACAGGTCGGCGCCTGTCGCCCTGATTTTATTTTCTCGTTTTATTACCGGCACATGTTGAAAGCTCCCCTGCTGCAAATACCTGCCAAAGGGGCATACAACATGCACGGTTCACTGCTGCCCAGTTATCGGGGGCGGGTGCCCGTGAATTGGGCGCTGGTCAAGGGGGAGTCCGAGAGCGGCATGACACTGCACCGGATGGAGTTGAAACCGGATGCAGGTCATATACTGGGCCGGAAGGCCGTTGCCATTCTTCCTAATGACACGGCAAAAGATCTGTTTATGAAACTGGTGTGCGCGGCAGAAAGTCTGCTGCTGAAGGTGTTGCCCGACTTGCTGCGGGGTGCTGCCCGGGAGCAGCCCATGGATTTGAAACAGGGCAGCTATTTTGGCGGGCGATGTCCTGAGGATGGGCGTATCGATTGGTCGCGCAAGGCCTGGGAAATACACAACCTTATCCGGGCCGTGGCGCCGCCCTATCCCGGTGCTTTTACGGATATTGGTGACACCCGGTTGATGATCCTGGGCAGTTACTGGCGGGGTGAAGCCAGTACCGGGGACACAGTGAAAATGTACTGGCAGTCCGGTCGTTGTTATGCGGACTGCGCGGATGGGAAACGAATAGAACTGACCCGACTGACGGTATCCGGACACCCACTCGATGAGCAAGGGTTCCGGGGGTTGTCAAAGGGTGAATTTTTGATAGAGCAAGGTAAAGGAAACGCAGAGGCATAGGCCATGAAAATATTAATTCTCGGAGTAAACGGATTCATCGGTCATCATTTGTCCCGTCGGATCCTGGATACCACCGACTGGGAAGTGTTCGGTATGGACATGCAGTCGGAGCGGGTGGGGGAGTTCGAAGATCACCCGCGATTTCATTTCTTTGAGGGTGACATCACCATCAATCATGAGTGGGTCGAATATCACGTCAAAAAATGCGACCTGATTCTGCCTCTGGTGGCCATAGCCACTCCGGCCACTTACGTCAGCGATCCCCTGTCGGTCTTCGAACTCGATTTCGAAGCCAATCTGCCGATCATCAGGGCCTGCGTACGCTACGGTAAACGGGTGCTTTTCCCTTCGACTTCTGAAGTCTACGGGATGTGTGAGGACAGCCAGTTTCACCCCTACGAATCAAAGCTGGTGCTTGGTCCGCTGACCAAGCCCCGATGGATCTATTCCTGCTCAAAGCAGCTTCTGGATCGGGTGATCAGCGCTTACGGCCAGCAGCGCGGATTGAAATACACCTTGTTCCGGCCCTTCAACTGGATCGGGCCTGGCCTGGACAGCATTCATACCCCGAAAGAGGGCAGCTCAAGGGTCGTGACCCAGTTTCTGGGGCATATCGCCCGGGGTGAGCCTATACGGTTGGTGGATGGTGGCAGGCAGCGCCGCAGTTTTACCGACTTCAGCGATGGGGTCAGTGCGTTGATGCGGATTATCGAGAATCGGGATGGCTGCGCGGATGGCAACATCTATAACATCGGGAACCCGGATAACGATCTCTCGGTGCGAGAGCTGGCGGAGTTGATGCTGGAAATCGCGGCGGAATTTCCCGAATACCAGGCCGGGGCGCAGAAGGCCGTTCTCACAGAAGTATCTTCCGGTGAGTATTACGGTAAGGGCTACCAGGATATTCAGACCCGGGTACCCTATATCGACAACACCAGGGAGGAACTCGACTGGGCGCCTGAGGTATCGGTAAGAGAGGCGCTGCGCAAAATATTCGAGGCGTACCGGAATGAGGTAACCGCCGCTGAGGCACTGCTGGACGATTGATCAGGGGCAGGGTGGATGGGCATTTCACTGAAAGTCGATGTAGATACATATCGCGGGACGTTAGAGGGCGTGCCGCCCTTGCTCGAGTTGTTCGAACGCCATCGGGTCCGTGCCACCTTTCTATTCAGCCTGGGACCTGATCACACCGGCCGGGCCATCCGCCGGGTGTTGCGTCCCGGTTTCCTGAGCAAAGTGCGCCGAACTTCGGTTACGAGCCATTATGGACTCAAGACACTGATGTACGGTGTATTGCTGCCGGGACCCCATATCGGACGCCGGGCCGGAGCTATCATGCGTGCCGTCGAAGCCGCCGGACATGAGGTGGGGATCCATTGCTACGATCATGTGCGCTGGCAGGATTTCGTGGCGCATCGCGATGAGTCCTGGACCCGCCGGGAAATGCGGCGTGCGGCGGAAGCCTTCCAGGAGGTTTTCGGGCGCCCCGCCCGGGTACACGGAGCCGCAGGCTGGCAGTTGAACCCGCACACCCTCGCCCTGGAGGATGAACTCGGTTTTCCTTATGCCAGCGATGTGCGTGGTAAATCCCCATTCTATCCCCTGTTTGACGGGGTCGAGTCAAACTGCCTGCAGATACCCACCACGTTGCCCACCCTGGATGAGCTGATCGGCCGCAACGGGATTACAGCAGAGAACGTTCATGAACAGGTTCATGCCGAGAGCCTCCTGCCGTTGCCCCATGGGCATGTCTACACCCTGCATGCCGAACTGGAAGGGATGCAGATGCTGCCGGTGATGGAAAAACTGTTGCTGCTATGGAAGCAATCGGAAAGCCCGGTGTGCGCCCTGGAGGATACCTACGAATCCCTCGATAGAGAAACGTTGCCCCGGCATCGTATCAAGTGGGGGCGTGTGGAGGGGCGGTCAGGTCAACTGGCGGTGCAGAGCAGCTGAACATGGGGCGAAGTAAAATTAATCCTGCGGGGTGTCGGTTCGGTGGTTCCCTCGGTTTAAGGGCCGCGGAAAAAACAATTATCCAGTCTTGCTCGTCTTTTGGTCCAGCTTCTGCGTTGTGGAAAAGGTTGCATAGAATAGCTATGCGCCCCTTACCACGCCTTGAATCTGAACCAAAATCCAGCGCAATTTCTGGATACCTATTAATTTCCGCGGCCCTAACCCCTGTGGCTACGGCTGATTCTTTGCTGTTCCGATGGCTGTCCGGGATGCTCTGCCTGTTGTTGATTCTCTTGAGCATCGGATCGGCAGGCGCCCAGGTTGCCGGCTCCGCGCCCGATGTCGTATCGGTTGTGGTACCCGACATAGTTGAAGTAACAACAAAGCAACTGGAAACCGCCAGGAGTGCCGTTGAATCAGATCCAAATATCACCGAGTCCATCAAACCCACGCTTATCGGACACTACGATCAAGCATTGACCTGGCTGGAAGAGACGACCCGGGTCAAGCAGGAATTTGCCCGCCTGGTGGCAAAAGTCAAAGGAGCGCCGGAACGTATCGAGGAACTGCGGGTGGATATCGCCGACACCACCCGGCCTGATGCAGCGGTTCTCCAGGAAGTCTCTCGGCTAAGCCAGGACCAGCTGGATCTGGCGATTATTGAGCAGACCTACCGGCTCACCCAAAGCAAGGAAGAGTTGAAAAAACAGCAGGATGCGCTGACCCAGTTGCTGGTGGGCGCCAAGGGGCTGAGTGAAGATATTGCGGCGAGAAACAGTTCACTGGAGCGGATAGCCGTCGACCTCGAGACCCCGGTTCCCGATGAGTCTCAGGCCCTGACCCAGGCCCGTATTCTGGCGCTCAAGGCCCGTAGAATGCTGCGCCAGAACGAGTTGGACCTGTTGAAGCTGAAACTGGGCAGTACCAACACCCTGACCAGTCTGGCGCAGGCGGAACGGGATGCGCTGGAAGGGGCCATTTCCAGAAAAGAACCCCGGCTTGCGGCCTTGAAGGAGAGGGCTCAGGAAGTGCTGGAGGAGCGCGTCAAGGATGCCCGCGCGGAAGCTGAGGAGATGCAGGATCGGTCCGCGGTGCTGCCCCCCGTGATTCGCGTGATCGCCGGGGAAAATGCCCAGTATAGAAACGACTTGGAGGTCTTGATCGAGAAGGAAAAACGGGTCATCGAAGGGTTGGAGAGAATCAGAAGCGGGCTCGAAGAGATAAAAACCGATTTTGAACAAACCCGTCAGCGGGTCGATGTGGTGGGACCGAGCGTGGCGATTGGTAAAATGCTGATGCGCAGGCGCAGTGACCTGCCCTCGGTTCAAAGCTACCGGCGTACTTCGGCGGAAAGAGTCGATGAAATCAGCCATGCGACAGACCGGCAGATCGATATCGATGAGTTGCTGCGTGAGCGCAGTGATCTGACCGCGGTGGTTTCGGGTGTGGATAAAGTGTTGTCGCCCGAGCTGTCGGGAGGTACGCGGGCGGCATTTCTCGCTGAGGCTTCTCAGCTGGCGAGAAACAGAAGAGAGGCGCTCCGGGAGTTGCAGAGTGTTTACGGACGTTACATTGGCAAGCTGACTTCCCTGGATCTGTCGGAACGGGAACTGGTCAGTCTGTCTGGTACCTTTACCGACTACATCGATGAGCAGCTGATGTGGATTCCCGGCACAGGGATCGAATCGTTGGTTGAACCTTCCGCGCTGGGAGGGGTACTGCTCTGGTATTTATCCCCCTCGAGCTGGTTCCAGTTCGTGGAGGACATTCATTCCCTGGTATTCGGCCGGCAGGGTATCGTGGTGCTGGTCATTCTGCCTTTTTGTGCACTGTTGCTGTTGAGGCGGCAATCCAGGCGGATGCTGGTGAGTATTGGTGAAAGGACCCGGGCGATCCGCACCGATTCGTTTCTGCTGACCATCAGGGCACTGGGCCGCACCCTGGTGATAGTGGGCGCCTGGCCATTGCTGATGGTGGGGTTCGGGTGGCTTCTGACCCGGGTGCCGTCGGAAGCTGCTTTCACGCCCCTCATCGCCAACGGTATGCTGAAAGCCGGACTGATTCTGTTCAGTCTTGGTTTCCTGCGGGAAATCTGCCTGCCCAACGGCCTGGGTGATAAGCATCTGCACTGGTCAAAGGCGGTTTGTGAAGCCCTTGTCAGGGAGCTTACCTGGGTACTGCCATTTGGTGTGATTCTGGGGTTTCTGGTTGCCGTTTCCACGGGTAATCTGGTACCTCAATCAGCCCAGATAGCCGGTCAGCTGGCTTTCATCGCACTGATGGTGATAGCCGTGGTTTTTCTCTATCGCCTGTTACGAAGTCAGGGTGCGCTGATGTTGTGGGAACAGGAGAACAAGCCGGAAGGGGCACTGATCCAGCTGCATTTCATCTGGTTTCCCCTGATCGTGATGGCGCCAGTCGCTCTCGCCCTGACTTCGGCGCTGGGTTACCAGTACACAGCCCAGAGTCTGGCCCAGCAGGGAGAGATAACATTCTGGTTTTTCGTGGTGCTGTATCTGCTCAGGGAACTGCTGCTTCGATCGCTCTACATCGCTGAACGCCGGTTGCGATATCAGGATGCCCTGCGCCGGCGGGATGAGTTGCGGGCCCAGAGAGAAAGGGAAGAGCACCAGGAAGAGGAGGGCGCCCCCGTTATTCCCGTGGAAATCGAGCAACTGGATTTTGACCAGCTGGGTGAGCAGGCCGAGCAACTCATCAGGGCGGGCTACCTTTTCAGTGCCGTCATCGGTACCTGGTTGATTTGGATCGACCTGCTACCGGCATTGAGTTTTCTCAACAACACCGAATTACCCTTCCAGGCCAGTCGCATTGTGGATGGGGTGGCCAAGCAGGTGCCGGTGACCCTTGGGGATCTGGTTGTCGGGCTGATCATCGTCCTGATCACCATCCTGGCGGCAAAGAACCTTCCCGGTATTCTCGAAATTACGTTGTTGCAGCGTCTTCCCCTGGATCCGGGGGCACGTTATGCCATCACTGCGCTGTCCCAGTATACGATCGCCGGTATCGGTGTATTCACCGCCTTCAGTACGCTCGGGTTGCAGTGGTCCAGTATCCAGTGGCTGGTCGCTGCTCTGAGCGTAGGTCTTGGATTTGGTCTTCAGGAAATCGTGGCCAATTTCATCAGCGGTATCATTCTGCTGTTCGAGCGACCGATTCGGGTAGGGGACCGGGTGACCATCAGCAACACCACCGGTGTGGTGTCCCGGATTCGGATACGCGCCACTACCATCACCAACTATGACAAACAGGAATTGCTGATTCCCAATAAGCAGATCATCACCGGGGAGGTGATCAACTGGACACTCACCGACAAAGTAAACCGTATCCTGCTTACCATTGGTGTTGCTTACGGCACCGATGTCCAGCGGGCCATGCAGTTGCTGGTGGATGCAGCCAATGAGAACACCGAAGTCATCAGTGATCCCAAGCCAGTCGCTTCCTTCGAAGCCTTCGGTGACAATGCGCTGACCCTTTTTCTCCGAGCTTACCTGGACGATATGGACAATCGCCTGACGACCATTACCGCTTTGCACAATGCGGTCAATGACAAGTTCAACGAAGCCGGTATCGAGATCTCCTTTCCTCAGCGGGATATACATCTCGATACCCTCAAGCCCCTGGAAGTGCGGATCAGCCGTAATCCAGGGCCGCTGGATGGAGTGTCCGGTTGATATGAAAATTGATTTCTGGCACCAGCGCTGGCTTCGCAACGAGATCGGTTTCCATCAGGGGCATTTCAACACTCATCTTGAGCAATTCTGGAATCGGCTGGAGTTGACGGAAGGCAGGCGGGTGTTCGTGCCTTTGTGCGGAAAGAGTCTGGATCTGCTCTGGTTACGCGCTGAGGGATACCAGGTAACCGGGGTGGAGATCAGTGCCGTAGCGGTGCGTGATTTCTTTGAAGAGAACGACCTGGTTGCCAATGTCACCCGGCAAGGTGAATTCGATTGCTGGGAAGCGGATGGACTGACCATCCTGTGCGGTGATTTTTTCGCATTGAAGGCTGAAGATCTCAGGGATTGCTCCGGGATTTTCGATCGGGCATCTTTGATCGCACTGCCGACCGAAATGAGAAAAGAATACGTCGCTCACCTGAGTCGCATCGCACCGGCAAAGACCCGCACCTTGCTGGTCACCATGGAATACCCCCAGCATCAGATGCAGGGTCCACCGTTTTCCGTGGAAGAGCAGGAAGTTCGGGAACTGTTTGCTGGTTACGCTTCTGTGGATCGGCTGCTGATTCTGGAGATTCTGCAGGAGAACCCCAGGTTTCAGCGAAAAGGATTGACCCGATTACATGAGAAAGTCTATCTCCTGGATCCGGTCTAACTGTCAATCCATGCTGTCTTCCCCGTCGAATCCGGCCGGTTCCCGGCGGGGTTGTTCGTTCTCCCGGTGCCTGAATGCTGAAATCATGTCATAGATTATTTTACGTCCCCGGTTTATCCCGCCCAGTGGTCTGTGCTCCGGCAAGGCATGCCATGGGGTGAATGACAGATTTTCACCTAACTTATCCCGTACCGGGGTCGAAAAAGTCTGGCGGGGAATGCGGATTGTCGCTACTTTCAAAAAGGGGGAAAGGGATTCATCCCAGCGTTTGCCAGGGTCTTCCACCGGCATTTCCTCCGGGCCTTTCTGAACCTGTACACAGAAATCGAACAGGGCTTCCTCCCGGTCCAGTTGGCGAGTCATGGCTTCCCGCAGGTAGTTCTCGCCGGGTTTGGCCGGAATGGTATCCGTGGGTCCAGGATGAGGTATAACGGAGTACTTCACTGCACGGGTTCCCAGTAGATAGGGTGTGGTACTGAAATAGCGGATCTGCAGGGGATTGGCGAATTTGCTCATCGATTGGATCAGATTCCAGGTAACCCGCCAGTGGGTCAAAAAGAAAAACAGCTGGGCAACCAGGTTTCCCGTCAGTACCTTGACCAGGTCATCGAATTCGGCCACATCCCGGGTGACGAATACGTCTGTACTGATGGTGAGGAAATCATGGGTCGGTGCATTTTCTTCGGTGGGCAACAGTTTTTCACCGGGTACTCCCATCAGTTTTATGGCCATTCCCCGGATATCCCGCCTGATGTCGGGTTTCAGCTTGCCATCCTGATTGGAGAAGCGAATCCATGCAGGGAATCGGCCTGGTTCCCTGAAAAGGCCCACCGCCAGCTCCCCGGGTAAATCCGGTTCGATGATAAACTCCGCCGTTACCAGTCCATGCATTTTTGGGTGTGCATCCCGGCGTATCGGCCCGCCGGCGTTGTCCCGGATGACTTTTTCTTTCAACCGCTGTCCCAGCGCAGCGATACGCTCGGACTCGTCCGGGGGGATACGTTCCAGCTTCGGCTCTGAATCCATCACGTCATGGGGCCATCAGGTTGGATCCACGGTGCCATTCGACAGCATATGCAGTGCGGTCAGGCTGGGGATAAAGAAATAGTCCCCTCCGCGGGTTTCCACGAACCGAGGGATACCGGCACAAAAGAAAGGGTTTTCAGTGGCCGTGCTGTTGCCCTGAAGTATCATCCGCCCCGTCGGCTGCTGATTCGAATCCACCCCGTGATTGCCCGTCAGTGGGTCTTTGTCGTTGGCCAGTTTGAAGTCATTCCCGTAATTGATCCATTGTTGCTGCACAAATTCAAACTGGCGGGAGATACTGGCATTGATCGCGATGAATATGATGCCGTGGTCTCCGTCATCCCGGCTGTCGTCGGCTACCTCTCCGTAAGGCAGGCCGCGACGCAGGATACGCCGACGATTGGTCAATGCCCCCGGGGTATTGAATGCTTCCTTGCCGTGTTCCAGGGCGCCCCTGGGGTTGATGCGGCGGATATGTGCCCCCAATGGGCATCGTGAACCCTCCAGGTCGTGGTTATAGTCAAAGGCTGCCATCTGGGTTCTCAGCGCCACATAGGCCTCTTTGGCTTCTTTTGACGGATTTTCACGTTCCGCATACAGCCTGGCTTCGGCCTCGTTGAGTTGGAATTCGAAGGTTTCTGCCGTGGCGTTGGTCGGGAACCGGGTTACAGGTGCACCGCTGGAACGCCAGCGCCCGGAAAACTTGGCAGCCAGCAATTCCTTGCCCCCCGGATAGTTTTCGCCGACCGTATCCAGATATCGATTGAAGCTGCCCACATTTTCATGGAGCTTTCGATACACCATGAAAGTCCCGTTGAATGCCAGTAAGGGGGGCTGGGGGGCAATGGGTGTTTCGAAAGCTTCGTCCCGGTGGCCCAGTATGAACTCTCCGGTTTCCAGGGGTTCCCAGCCCTTCCTGGTGGCGGGATCTCCGCGGGTGGGTTTACCGCCGCCAATGACACGATTGGGATGTCCGCTCGATGCCATGAAGTAGGGCTCGCCAATGCCGTCACGGTAGCCAAAGTGCTCACGGGCCTGAGGAATACCGTTTTTATAGATCAGAGAAGCGCTCTGGTATGGCAGATCCGTACTTCCGTCCGGTCCGTGATGACCGGAGAGTTGTATGATCCCCCCGTCGCTTTCGGCCACCAGGTGGCTGATTTCCTGATAGCGTGTTTCGATGGATGCCGGATCTCGTCCATTGATAGAAATCCATAGATGCACAGACGTATCCCGCCAGATACGGTCCCAGTGTCTGGGGTCGCTCGGGCCATCGTCACCCAGGATGTCCTTGCGCAGTTTCATACCCATGACAAACTCTTCGGGAAACGTCTGTAGAGATTTGCGTGGTACCCCCAGCATTTTCAGCCCCATGTAGGTGAAAGCAATGTTGGTCGTTGCGGGAGGGGGTGCATCGGCGGCGTTGGGTTTGGCTTTTTTATTCCAGGGAATGCCTGTGGTGACCAGTGGAGCTATGCCCTTGACGAATGCCCGCCCGGCCACTTCGTTCCGGATGTGGTAGAAAACATAGCGAGCTTTCGGGTAGTCGTATTGGGCGTAACCTTTGACGATGTTCCCCTGGATATCCTGAAGATCGATACTCATAGCGCTGATCCTGAGTTAAGTTTTGATCGATTCCGTATCGGCACCCGCTACCCAGGTCGGTGAGTCCGGATTGCCGGGCTGAGTGCGTGCTATGAACGCTTGAAACGCCCTCTGCAGATCCTCCGGTGGTGTGTTCTGGTGATCGTAGACAAAACGGGAAAACTCCTGTTTGAGGTACAGAGATTTCAGCTGCCGGTTGAGTGGGTCCCCGGTTGATCCGTTAAAAAACAGGTGGTTTCTAACCTGGCATTTTTTCATGTATGCCACGAAATCCGCAGTAGTCCTAACATTTTCGAAGGCCACACAATGCCTCCAGACCTGTCGAATACTCTCCTGGGCATGCTCCCACATGCCTGACAGATAGCTATCCAGGTCGCCATGAAAATTGGTGGAGTAGACCAGGTACTTTGATTTCAGATGCTCCTCTTCTGCCGGGGCTCCCTGGTAGAACACATCGTTCAGGATGTAAAAGCGGCACAGATAGGTGTTCGGTACTGCTGCCATCGGACTGTTTTCATGGAGCGGCAGGTCCTGCAGGTGTTGACGCAGTGCCATGACGTGAGACTGGTTTCCATCACTGTCATTGATGATGGGACAAAGCACTGTCAAGCCTGCCGCCCCCGCAGGCGGCCTGGTGCCGGTCAGGAGGTTTCGAAGGTTGTCGTACCAGCGCCTCAACAGCCCGGTAACCAGAACCCGGATGATATCCATCATTGGTCTGCCCTCTCTGCATCTGCCTGATCAAGTCGCTGCTCTACCGCTTGTGCAGACAAGCTGACGATGGGGGTGCGCTCCATGATGCTGATGTCCTGCTGCACATCACGGAGCAGCCGTTGATAGGCTTCATGGAACTCCAGGGGATCGGCCCGGGCGCTGGATTCACTGAATGCCCGCAATTCCCGGGTCAGGTGCCTGGCACTCTTGATATCGTTTGAGGTGGCCAGGGGATAGGCGCTGTAATAGTGACTCGTCCAGATCTGGTTGTAGGTGATATAGGCATGGAAGGGTTGTAGTGGTACGGATTTGGGATACTTCACGTTTTTGAACCAGAACAGATCCAGGCCCTGGGGGATGGCGGCGTGAAAGGAGTCGACGTACTGGTCCCAACTGCCGTTGAAATTACTGAAAAAAAACATGTAGGAGTATTTTAGTTTTTCTTTCGGCTGGCTCTCGTCCAGATGGGGAAACTCCTTCGGGCTGACAATAGCCCAGCGGGCATAGTGAATCAGGGACAGGGTCAGGAGACCTTTTAGATATGCTGCTCCTCCCGGCAGTTGCACGAACCAGAAAAACAGTTTATTGACCCACACCCAGTACCATTTGGCGGGGGTTACCACATTCATGGCGTATGCCTTCCCGGCAATATTCGACATATGAACGCCTCCTTATAGGGGTTTCGTATGGCTGAGCAATACCCGTATTTTAAGAGATTATGGTTGATTCTGAAAAAAGAAAAAGGAGGAATTTTCTGAGATTTTTGACAGTTGCCGGATACCTGCGCTCCCCGGCAGACAGTACCGCCTCCCGGGTATGCTGCCGGGGAGCCCTCACAGGAACTCGGCAATTACCCTGGTAAAGGCGGTTAAACCTTACCGTGGATTGGGGTTATCATGGTGTAAATTTTTGCTGGGAGAAGGGACACCATGGCTGGATCAGGTATTATCGATTTTCTTCCGGGAGTTCGGGTTATCACCGGTTACAAAAAGAAGGATCTGGGTCCGGATATCCTGGCCGGGTTGGTAATCTGTCTGGTTTTGATTCCTTCCGCGCTGGCTTACGCGGAATTGGCAGGGTTCGGTCCTATTGCCGGAATTTACAGCGCTATCGCCGCGACAATAGCCTACTTCCTCTTTACCTCTTCCCGACACATGAATGTGGGCCCTGACGGGGCGGTCGCCCTGCTGGTGGGGGCGGCCATACTGCCTCTCGCCGGGGGAGATCCGGCCAAAGCGATGATTGCCGGTACCTGGCTTGCCGTATTTACCGGTCTGATACTGATCATGGCGGCCAAATTCAAGCTAGGCGCCGTTGCGAGTTTTCTCTCAACACCAGTATTGCTTGGATATCTCAATGGCGCGGCTCTGGTCATAGTGATGAGCCAGTGGGGCAAGTTATTTGGTGTGGATCTGGAGCAGGACGGGCTGGTCCAGCGCCTGATCGAATGGATCGGGAAGGTTGCGGATACCCATCTTCCCACCCTGGGAGCGGCGGTTGTAACGCTTATACTGCTGATGATCTGTAAACGATTGATCACCGGTATTCCCCCTCTGGTACCGGTCTTCTTTCTGGCGCTGGTCTGCGGATTGCTGGTGGATTTCGAGTCCATGGGGGTGAGTACCATCGGGAATATTGAGGATATCGCCTTTAAGGCTACAGATTTTACTTTCGATCTGGACGATATCGCTACCCTGGCGATGGGGGCATTGGGTCTGTCCATGTTGATTTTTCCTGAAGGCATATTGCTCAGCAGGGCGATGGCGGAGAAACATGATTACGAGATCGACCCGGACCGGGAATTGATGGCCCTGGGGGCATCCAACCTGGCCACAGGAGCAGTGCAGGGTTTTTCCGTCGGGGGGAGTCAGACCCGTACCTTGCTGAACAGTGCGACAGGGGGACGAACCCAGGTGGCCAATCTGGCCTCGGTGGTTTTTCTCGGGGTGTTTCTCGTATTTGCGGTCGATGCACTGACACACCTGCCCAATGTGACCATCGCGGCTATCCTGACCTTCACCGGCTTCGGATTGATAGACATTGCAGGGGTCAAAAACATCTGGGTTCAGCACCGCCAGACAGCCTGGATTGCCATTACCACCACGGCTGCGGTGGTGTTCATCGGCGTGCTTCCGGGAATACTCCTGGGAACCGCGTTTTCCATTGCTATTCTGCTCTCCGATCTGGCCCGCCCTCACGACGCGCTGCTGGTACGCAAGCCGGGATCCAAGGAGCTTCACGATCTGGGGGATGATGATGAGGAGGAGGGTATCCCCGGTCTGGTGGTTTATCGTTTCTACGGTCCTTTAATTTTTGCCAATGCCACTTATTTTATCGAACGGCTTCAGGGCTTTATCGATCAGCAGAAGCACCCGGTCCGCCGGGTGGTGGTCGACGCCAGGGCCATTACCTCCGTGGATTACACGGCACTTGAAAAACTCAGGCCCTACATGAAGAAACTGAGGGATCAGGGTATCGAACTGGCGGTTGCCCGGGCCCATCTTCCACTGCGGGAAATGGAACTAAGAAAAGACATGGGGTATGCATTCGCTGAAGATGAGATCTTCGTGCGTGTCTCGGATGCGGTGAAGGATTACCGGGACGATCACGGCGTCAGGAATGATTGATCTGTGGTCGGTGCAGTGCGGGTGGGGCTGTCCTTCACCCTGAAATCATCCGGCGCCTGTCATTTTTTCCACAGGTATCCCGGGCGCAGGAATTGGAGATTGGCGTACCCGGCGTGTGGGTGCTGCACTCGCCTTTCCCCTGTACAGACACCACTCGATCAAGCTCTGCGCAAGCGCCGGAGCGCACTTTGGTACCGGAAACGATCAGGATCCGGCCGGAATTCTGTGGCAATACCGTTGCAGTGGCGGGTGTTAAGAACAGAACTCAATACCGATACGGGTGCCGGCGCTAGTTGCCCGTATCGGGATAACCCGGTGGGATCTTCCAAAAACGAAGCCCCCCATGTACGAGGGGTCGTCCCGGACTGCCGGGATTGAGATCGTCACGCAGCATAAGCACCATATCGGAACTGACAGTCGGGGAATCACGAAAGTAACTGTGACCATACCGGTCGCCCTGGGAGCGCGTGGAATCTGAGGCGCCTGAAAAGTTAACAATCGCGAATCGCTCAGGCTGCTGTCTCAAGGCCGAATGCCATCGAGTTCGAGCGCCAGTAGCCGTAGCGCAGCCTACCTTCATCATCCTGCTCGGGGACCCTGTCGGTAATATAGAACAGCGGAACCTCCGTGCTCTTGAGCGGAACGGCCAGGTCCGCATACACATCCTGCTCTGGCTCCAGGTACACATTGGGTGTCGGCATCATCACCCTGGGCCCGGTGGCGCAGCCCGCCATCAACAGGGCCAGGCTGAAACAAGCGCAAATACGTCTGATGCTGAATGACCACATCCCTGACAATTCCCCCTGATTCAAAAAAATAATTTCGGATCCTGCAGACTTCGTGATGCTCATTTAATGTAGGCTGAAACTTTTGAATTGCCATGGCCGAGTCGTACCCGACCTTTGTCCAGGGGCTGCCCTTTGATCGGGTCAGGCCTTATGTTCCATGGCCAGGTATTCCGCAGACTGCATTTCCAGCAGGCGGCTTTCCGCCCGCTGAAACTCAAAAGCGAGTCGTTGTCCCTGGTAGAGCGATTCCGGGGGGTGGGCTGCGCTGATGATGAGTTTAACTTTTCGATCGTAGAATTCGTCCAGGAGATACAGAAAACGCCTGGTGGCATCATCCAGTTCTGATGTCAGGGCCGGAATATCGGAAATCAGTACCGTGTGGAAACCCCGCGCCAGGTCCAGGTAGTCGGCCTGGCTTCTGGGGGGGCCGCAGATGTCCATGAAGTCGAACCATACGACATCGTCGGCCACCCGTTGGACTGGAATTGGCCGGTTGTACACGGTAATAGAGCCGCCGGTTCTGCCTTTTTCCGGGGCCAGACTTTCGAACTCCTGGTCTAACGCCTCATACACCTGATCGCCCAGGGGGGTATGGTAGATTCTGGCGTGTTCGAGAAACCGCAGCCGGTAATCGGTCGGGCCATTCAGTTCCATTACCCGGGTATGCTGATTCAAGAGAGCGATTGCAGGCAGAAAGCGCGCTCTCTGGAGACCGTTTCGATACAGATTATCAGGCTCGGTGTTGGATGTGGTTACCAGGGGCACTTTCTGTTCGAAGAGGGCGTGCAGCAGCTGAGCCAGGATCATGGCATCCCCGATATCGGAAACAAAAAACTCGTCGAGGCAGAGTATTCGTGTTTTCGCGGCCAGGCGCGTGGCTACCTGCGCCAGTGGATCGGCGCAGCCTTTCAGTTCAGCCAGCTCTTCATGCACATTCCGCATAAAACGGTGGAAGTGGACCCGGAGTTTGTCTTCGAAGGGCAGGTGGTTGTAGAAAAGGTCCAGCAACCAGGTTTTTCCCCGTCCCACACCGCCCCAGGCGTATATGCCTTCGATGGGTGGTGGAGCTGGCTGGCGGCGCCGAAGCAGACCGTCCAGAAAGCTGTTGCCGGACCCGGCACGTGGTTCCAGCAGCTGCTCCGATAAAACCTGGAGTTGCTCGACGACCCCGAACTGGGCTTGATCGTACTCCATACCCCGAGCCTGGATCTGCTGATTGTAGAGTTGTTGCAGCGTCATCCGTTCAGGGGTCGTCTCTGGCGAACCGAATTGTGTCATGCCTGAGTATTACTGTCCCGGGTAACGGTCATCCAGGTTGGCTGGGCAAAGGACCGTGCGCATGGTGCCTATCAAGGTCAGCAGCTGACCATTTCTGATCCGATAATAGATACGATTGGCCTCCTTGCGGGAAACCACGATGTTCTTGTTGCGCAGCTGCTCCAGGTGCTGGGATATGTTGCTCTGTGACGTACCGGTCTTTTCGACGATTTCCCCCACCGAGAGTTCGGAGTCACCCAGGGAGCAAAGAATTTTCCAGCGCAGGGGGTGAGCCATGGCTTTCAGTGCGTTGGCCGTCAGGGTGGTGTCTTCTTTAGACATGGGCGTCGGATCGGTGGGGTCAGTCATTGTCTACTATCCTGTGGTTTTAGGGTGCTGTCAGATCAGGGGGTGCTGGTCACCACAACCCCACTTCCTTCAACCTCGATATCCCGGGTATACCCCGTCATGTTCTTGGCGATACAGATGATATCGGTGATGGTCCCTTCCGGATCACTCACGGCCGTGCGAGAGAAGAGAATCGGGACTCTTCGTCCATCCCGGGCGATGAAGCGTGCATCGATCTTGCTGATGGCTCCGACACGTATCAGGGCTTCGAGCCAGATGCCCATGAATGCTCCGGCCTGTTCGTCTTCATCCTCTTCGAACACGTCCCCAATGGAGAGATTTCTCAGGGAATCTTCAGTGTATCCCAGCATCTGGCAGGCGGCGGGATTGGCCTGGGTGATCTTCCCCTCCGGGTCCAGAACCAGGAGGGCCTCCCCCATGTACTTGATAATGTTTTCCAGGTGGGTATTTGCCTGGGCCAGTTCCAACGTACGTTCTGCCACTTTTCTTTCCAGTTCCCGGTTCAGTTCCCGTTCTTTTTCGATCAGCCGGAAATAAGTGCTGATTTTATTAATCAGCTGATTATCATCGATCGGCTTCAGGAGATAGTCGGCAGCCCCTACCTCATAACCCTTCTGCTGGAACTCTTCGGTCTTGAATGCAGCGGTGAGGAAAATAATGGGGATGCTCCGGGTTCGCTTGCGGATCTTGAGCATGGAGGCGGTTTGAAAACCGTCCATTTCAGGCATTTGAATATCCAGAATGATGAGGTCGATATCCGGTTGCCGAAGCGCGGTATCCAGGGCCTGCTGACCAGAGGTTGCCTCCAGGATCCCCACATCCATGTGCTGCTGTACCAGTGTGCGGAGAGTGAACAGATTGTGTTCGTGATCATCAACGATCAGAAGTTTGAAACCGGAGTACTGTTTCATGACGGTTTGGGCAGATGCCGGACAATGACCTCCTTCAGTTTCTTGGGGTCGACTGGTTTTATGACGAAATCGTTGGCACCAGCTTCCAAGCAGGTTTCCCGATCGAAATTCTCCGTCCTGGCTGTCAGGGCGATAATGGGAAGGCCTTTGAATCGTTCATGGGTACGTATCGTTCTGATCGTATCATAGCCATCCATGCCGGGCATCATGATGTCCATCAATACAATGGAAAATTCATCATCGTCTTCCAGTACTTCGAGGGCTTCGGTTCCGTCCCCCGCCGCGGTCAGTTCGAGACTCCATGATTCGAGCAGCGGCGTGAGGGAAAGCAGGGTATGGACGTCGTCATCCACCAGGAGGACCCGGTGGCCGGAGAACAGGGTATCTCTTTCCTGGTCAATTTCGGGGGAAGGGGGTACGGAGGGCTCCTCTTCGGTGTCCTGGTTATCCCGGGTATTGATTTCGCATGGGTGGTTCGATGCCGCACATGCGTGGTCGAAATCGATGGGCAACAGCAGGGAGAAGGTGGACCCCTGGCCTTCAATGCTGGTTAATTCGATCCGGCCCCCAAGTAACAGCGCGAGCTCCTGGCTGATGGTCAACCCCAGCCCCGTTCCACCGTAACGGCGGTTAGTGGATCCGTCGGCCTGCTGGAAGGCATTGAAGATGTGTTTCTGCTTGGACGGGGGGATTCCAATGCCGCTGTCGCTGACGCTGATGCACAGGCCACAGCTATGGGTATCGTCTTCTGCCACGGCAGCCAGCTTGAGAATGACAGCGCCGGTGTGGGTGAATTTGACCGAGTTGGAGAGGAAGTTCTTGATAATCTGTCGCAGTTTGTCCGGATCATTCTTAATCTGTCGGGGGGCGTCATCCTCGATAACCAGTTGCAGCTCGAGACCCTTGACATCGAATTGAGGGTGCACGAGTTCGATCAGTCCCTTTAACATGGCGGGAAGGTCGATCGGTTCCAGATTGAGATTGATGCTTTGGGCTTCTATGCGGGAGAGGTCGAGGATATTGTCGATCAATGCCTGCAGATCCGAGCCTGCTTCATGGATGACCCGGGCCTTTTTTGCCTGGTCCTGAGTCAGGCCGCCGTCTTTTTCTGCCAGTAGTTTGGAGAGCAGGAGTATGGAGTTCAGAGGGGTGCGAAGTTCGTGGCTCACATTGGCCAGAAACTGGGATTTGTAGCGGTTGGATTCCTCCAGTTTTCTCGCGTGGGCACGAAGATTGTGAGTGGTTCTGCCGTGTTCTTCGGCCAACTGGGAGAGGTTCTCCCCCAGTTTTCTCACTTCCTGCGGGCCACGCCAGTTAAACGTCACCCCCTCTTCACCCTTCAATACCTGTTCCACCCCGTCGATAAGCTTGTGGCTGAGTCTGTCAGCACGTTTGGC
The DNA here is from genome assembly GCA_024227135.1 of Gammaproteobacteria bacterium. Classification (GTDB taxonomy): domain Bacteria; phylum Pseudomonadota; class Gammaproteobacteria; order Chromatiales; family Chromatiaceae; genus JAHEHQ01. The sequence goes on along the minus strand of JAAELC010000133.1, from coordinate 25,876 downwards.
AAACCAATGGGATGCGAACCAGATCGCGGTTGCCAGTGCGAACACGATGCTGAGTACGCGCAGCGTCAGGGCGTTACGAAACTGAGCTATGGGCGACGGGTCGACCCTGCGTCCGACCCAAAGGGGGCCGGATTGTTCAGTGCGAAACAAGGGGATCCAGATGATACGTTGACCTTTGTGCTCCCAGAGATCCAGCTTGCCGGTTGTGAATATGGCCTGCAAGCCGGGAAATTTTGAAAATGCGTCTCCCCGGGGTGCTATCGGCCCGGCCTGGTCCATGAATGAGCCGTCATTGTGAACCCACAGGGTGTTGTTGTAATGCCGGGCGATACCACCGACATCGATAATCATCATAATGGCACCGAGGGGTGCATTGCCTGTACGGTCCGAAATGACACTGATCAGGCGCAGGGTCATGAAGCGCCTGGGGTCTTCTGAGCCGGCTTCAGGGTCGAAGCTGATCGGGCTTACCAGGACGCTGCCGGTCTCACCCAGCAGCGCAGTTTTGAGGAAGTCCAGGTTTGGCCGGGTAGGGTGCTCGATGGTGGGGCGCCACTCCTGGGATGTCTTGTCGCGATCCAGCCAGAAACGCTGCTGCCCGTTTTGGTCGAAGAAAATAATCTCTATGATATCCAGCTGGTCCTGGAGTATCTGGTTGATCCACTGGGTGTAACGGGCCCGGGCTATATCCACTTTGTCCTGCTGATGCAGTTCGTCTTCTCCCAGCAGGTTGCCCGGCTCCGGCAGTTTTGCCAGCAGGCGCACCATTTCGTCCCGGGAGGCGAGGTGTTGGTCCAGGTCTTTGAAGTCGGCACGCAGATTCAGCAGGTGGGCTTTGTGGTAGAACAGCTCCATCCGTTCGAGCACCAGCGGGAGATTCAGCACCACCGCGGTAATCAGGGGTGTGAGGGCGAAGATCAAAAAAAACAGCAGGATCTGGGTGCGCAGTTTCACAGGTTTCAAGGCCCGAAGGCCGGGTTCCAATCAAATGGGTTGAAGCAGACTGTGACTCTGGTACAGCGTTGCAGCTGTGTCAAGGATGAGAGGCCGCTGAGGCGAATGGGGACTCTCCAGTCGATCGGATCCTTGGGCTGTTCAGGTCGTTGGAAAGGGTAAACGGGCCGGTGACTGCTGGCTGGGATCTAAGCCGTCCGATCCAGCCCCGGCCTGGCGGTATCAGAGGGACTTGACCAGTTCGAGAATCTGTTGTGCATGTCCCTTGGGCTTTACGTCATAGAGGGCATGGCGGACGACCCCCTTCTTGTCGATCACGAATGTGGATCGTTGCAGCCCCATCCGCTTTTCACCATGGGCCTCTTTTTCCCGCCATACGCCGTATGCCTCGCACATTACCCCCTCGGTATCCGCCAGCAACTGGTAGGAAATGCCGTGTTTGTCCCTGAAGTCTCCATGGCTCAGGCAATTGTCCCGGCTGACACCGACGATTTCGGTATCGAGTTTGCTGAACTCATCGACCAGATCGGTGAACTCGAGGGCTTCAATCGTGCATCCCGGGGTGTCGTCTTTGGGGTAGAAGTAGATCACCAGATTTTTCTTTCCCATGAAATCGGACGACTTCGTGACTTCAAGGTCCGCATTTGGCAGCTCGAACTCAGGGGCTTGCGATCCGGGGTTCAGCATGGGTTCTCCTTTGGGTATTTTGATTTTCTGAATTCTGTCAGGCGAATTTATTGCTCGGTAGCGTTTTCGTCAACTTAAATAGCCGGTCGACAGGGTCAGGATCGTCCAGTCCCGGGTTTACCGGCTAAAGATTCGACGCCGAGTGGGGTATCATCCGGCTATTATGACGTAGCGTCTGCAGCAGTGGAATCCGCAGTAAACGGGTTGACGGGGTATTTGAGCCGATGTCGAGAATAATTCTGTGCACGATCAATGCCCGCTATATCCACAGCGCATTCGGGTTGCGATACCTGCTGGCGAATATGGGTGAACTGAAGGCGGAAACCCTGATTCGCGAGTTTACGCTCGAGGTCTGGCCCGTGGATATCGTCGAGCAGTTGCTGGGGGAATCACCGGAAATCATAGGTTTCGGTGTCTATATCTGGAATCTCGAGCCCATCACCCGGCTGGTGGGGCTGCTTAAAACCGTCAGGCCCGACATCCAGGTCGTGCTGGGAGGACCCGAAGTCAGCTATGATCAGGGAAATCTGCCGATTACGGCAATGGCCGACTATGTTGTTGCTGGTCAGGCAGATCTCTTTTTCGGGCAGCTGTGCAGTCAGTTGCTCGAAGGAGATCTGCCGGCAGAAAAATTTTTAACGGCTCCAATGCCCGACCTGAAACAACTGGCCCTGCCGTACCGGCACTATACCGAGCAAGATATCGCCAGCCGGGTGATCTACGTTGAGGCTTCCAGGGGATGCCCGTTCAAATGTGAATTCTGTCTCTCGGCGCTGGATAAAACGACCTGGTCCTTCAATCTGAATGAGTTTCTTCGGGAGATCGGGGTACTCCATGACCGGGGGGCGCGACGGTTCAAGTTCGTGGACCGTACGTTCAATCTGCAGGTCGACAGCGCTGTGGCTATTCTCGAGTTCTTTCTGGCACGCATGGACGAGCAGTTGTTTCTGCATTTTGAGGTTGTTCCCGATCGGTTGCCCGAGCGGTTGCGGGCTGTGCTTTCCCAGTTTCCGTCGGGGTCTCTGCAACTGGAGGTGGGTATCCAGTCTTTTGACAGCGAAGTGCAATCCCGCATCAATCGCAGACAGAATGGGGAAGAGACCGAACATAATCTGCGTTGGTTGCGTCAATCCAGCCAGGCTCATATCCATGCCGATCTGATCATCGGCCTGCCGGGGGAGGGCATCGAGAGTTTTGCGGAGGGATTCGATCGCCTGGTAGCGTTGAATCCCCAGGAGATTCAGGTGGGCGTACTGAAAAAGCTGCGGGGTTCAACCTTAGGCCGTCACGATCAAAACCATGCCATGCGATACAATCCGGATCCTCCCTACAATGTGCTGAGTACCGGTGCTATCGACTTTTTTACCATGCAGCGGCTGGTTCGTTTTGCCCGCCACTGGGACATGATTGCCAATTCAGAGCGCTTTCCTGCCAGTTTGCCATTGATACTTGGAGCTTCCCCGTTTGAGCGGTTTCTGTGCCTCAGTGACTGGCTCTACAGACAAACCGGGCGGGTGCATCAGATCGCTTTGAAGCGCCTTTTCATGCTGTTTTGGGATTGCATGACCGGTGTACTGGGTGTCAGTCCCCCGGTGTCGGCTGAGGCTCTGGGATCTGACTACGCTTCCAGTGGGATAAAAGGGAGGTTCGTTCCCGGGGGGGCGGGAAACAAACCTCGCTCCAACAGTGTGTTTTCCAACTCCCAGGGCGGGAAAGCCGGTATTTCGTCAACCCGAGACGGATGAGCATGGCGCTCTCGCGGCTTTCTCTGGCAAGGGTCAGGAGGTGGGTCCAGTCCCTAGGAGGCTGTCCGAGAACTCAGTTTTTGTCAAAACGCGATTTTTAACTAATTGATTAATAAAGAATTAATTTTGCCGAAAACACGGATTTTGCTATTTTCGGACAAGCTCCTAGGCCGGGGCCGGTAGTGCCACCAGCTGTTTCCAGTGCCGCCGCTGGCGTCGCCAGCCCGCTTTGACTTCTGCATAGCGCCGCGACAACTCTCCCGGATCGATATTTCGGCCTGCTGGTTGTCTGCTTTCCAGTAGGGCTTTTTTCGCAGCGTAAAACTCGGACATTTTACTCAGCAGCAGTTCGTACTCGCTCTGGAGTAATACCACGAACTCGTCGGCATTGGGGAAAGATTCAAAACGTGACTTTGCTTCATTCATCTGCAGCAGTGCTTTCGCTCTTTCGATGCGCTCGTCGGCATATCGCCGCAGATTTTTGGTCAGTCCGACCAGGGAGAGCAGTTTAATGGTCCATTTGGTGGGGTCGAACTGCCACCAGCGGATCCCGTTTCGATAGTCACTTGCAAACCGGTGGTGGAAATTGTGGTAGCCCTCGCCGTAGGTCAACAGTGCGATCACGGGATTGTCCTTGGAGGTATTCTGATGGGAGTAGGGCTGGCGGCCCCAGATATGGGCAAGGGAGTTGATGAAGAAAGTGAAGTGTTGACTCAGCGTCAGCCGGGCCACTCCGGCAAGCAGCAGTGTTCCCGGCAGGTCGCCAAGTAGCAGTCCGAGTGCTCCGGTGAGTCCAATGTTCACTCCCCAGGCCAAAGGCCAGTAGTGCCGATGCTGCCACATCACGATCGGATCTTTCTGCAGGTCTTTGACGTTGGCATAGTCGTAGTAGCGATCGGGCTGGTATTCACGCAGCATCCAGCCGATGTGGGAGTACCAGAATCCCCGTTTTGCCGAATACGGATCCTTGATGTTGTCGTCAACGTGCTTGTGGTGTTCCCGGTGATCTGAAGACCAGTGAAGAATGCTGTTCTGTACTGCCAGCGCGCCACCGATCGCAAGGATGAACCGCACTGCCGGATGTGCATCGAAAGTCCGGTGGGACCAGAGTCGGTGATAACCCATCGTGATGGACATGCCGGCATACCCAAGCAACAGAATCGTGATCAGGATCTGCCACTGGTCAAATCCGTATGCCCAGGCGTAAAGTGGCACACCGATGACGGTGATCCCGAAGGTGATCGAGAAGAAAAGGGTATTGCTCAAGATGGGTTTGGCGTTGGTCATCGAGTGCTGCTTCATTATTTAGCGTACAGTTGTTAGCTAATCTATATCTTATGTGCGCTGTTAGTCAAGATATCCGTAGTATTGTTTGCGTACATCTGTAGCGCATTGGATAATGTGCCCGCAAATGGGTATCGAATGGTCGAGTTATGAGTGGGAACAGATCCATAAAAAAGGAGCAGACGCGTCGGGCGTTGATCGATGCGGCCCTCAATCAGCTCAGTGCGGAGCGTAGTTTCGCAAGCCTGTCGCTTCGGGAGGTTACCCGGGAGGCGGGGATTGCACCGACATCCTTCTATCGGCATTTCCAGAACATGGAAGCCTTGGGGTTGACGCTGGTCGATGAGTCCGGATTGACCTTGCGGCAGTTGATGCGCCAGGCTCGTCAGCGGATCGAGTCGGGTGGAAGTGCCATCCGGACGTCGGTGGAGACATTCATGGAATTTATTTCGCGCAATGAGAATATTTTTCGTCTGCTGTTGCGGGAACGCTCGGGAACGTCCCGGGATTTCAGGGCGGCCATTGCAAGAGAGATCGCCCATTTCTCCCTGGAACTGGCCGACTACATCGAGGCTGTGACCCGGAGGGGCGGGGAGTTTGCCCGTATCCAGGCCGATGCCATGGTGATACTGGTATTCAACGCGGGGGCGGAGGCCCTCGATATGACGGCCGCTCAACGGAAACAGCTGGTGGAAAAGACCATACGGCAGCTGCGAATGCTGGATGCCGGGGTGTCAATTTATCTGAAGCGCTCCCAGAATCGGGAAAACTCCAGATCCAATGCCGGGAACTAGTACTCCATCGGATTGCAGGTGTATCAGGCCAGATTGGGAGCGAGTCCCCGCGCCGCAATCTCCGGGTCGACCCCCTTCCGCTGTGCGTAATCCCTCAACTGTTCCTTATCAATTTTCCCCACGGCGAAATACCGTGACTCGGGGTGGCTGAAGTAAAGCCCGCTGACAGAGGCGGTAGGATACATCGCCCGGGATTCGGTAATTGAAATGCCGGTATTGGCCTCTACGTCCAGGAGTTCCCAGAGTGTGTCTTTATCGCTGTGGTCCGGGCAGGCTGGATATCCCAGCGCGGGGCGTATCCCTGTATATTTCTCCCTGATGAGTTCTTCGTTGCTCAGGCTCTCATCGGTAGCGTAACCCCAGTACGTCTGTCTGGTCTGCTGGTGCAGCCATTCCGCAAGGGCTTCAGCCAGACGATCGGCGATGGCCTTGAGCATGATGGCGTTGTAGTCGTCGTGGTCGGCTTCAAACTGTGCCACTTTTTCTTCGATACCCAGGCCGGCGGTACAGGCAAAACATCCCAGGTAGTCCCCCTGTTCACTCTCTGCCGGCGCAACGAAATCGGCCAGGCATTCGTTATATCTACCCTTGGGTTGCTTACCCTGTTTTCTTAGAAAATGAAATGAAGTAAGCGCTTGCTTTCTGGATTCATCTTCATAGATCTGGATGTCATCCATGGCGGCATGGGCGGGAAACAGGCCTATTACGGCATTTGCCCGCAGCCATTTATCCCGGATGACGCGCGTGAGCATCGATTGGGCATCGGTAAAAAGGCGGCGAGCTTCCTCCCCTTTGCGGGGATCGTCGAAAATACCGGGGTAGCGGCCTTTCAATTCCCAGGTATGAAAAAAGAAGGTCCAGTCGATATACGGTACTATCTGCTCCAGTGGAATATTCTGCAGGACATGAACCCCCGGTCTTGCGGGCATCGGTGGCGCATAGTCTTTCCAGTCCAGTGGGATGCGATTGGCGCGGGCGGCGTCCAGAGAGACCAGGTTGCGGGTTTGCTGCTGGTCCGCGCGGCGTATTCTGGCCTCCTCGTATCCCCGCTTGATACCCAGGGCATAGTCTCCCCGATGCTCTTTCGACAGCAGGTTCGACGCCACGCCTACAGCCCTGGAGGCATCGGGAACATAGACTACCGGCCCCCCGTACTCCGGGTCGATCTTGACCGCAGTGTGGATCATCGAGGTAGTGGCGCCACCGATCAGAAGCGGTATTTCCAGGTTCAGTCGCTTCATCTCACTGGCCATGTGAACCATTTCGTCCAAAGAGGGCGTGATGAGCCCTGAGAGGCCGATGATGTCCACGTTCTCTTCCCGAGCTCTTTGCAGTATCGTCTCTGCGGGTACCATCACCCCCAGGTCGATCACCTCGTAGCTGTTGCACTGGAGGACCACGCCCACAATGTTCTTACCGATATCGTGAACGTCGCCCTTTACCGTCGCCATCAGGATTTTACCCTGGGGCTCGGAAGCGCCGTCCGATTTATCCTGCTGGATAAAGGGTTCCAGCCAGGCTACGGCCTTCTTCATGACGCGGGCAGATTTGACCACCTGGGGAAGAAACATCTTACCTTCCCCGAACAGTCCGCCGACCACATTCATGCCATCCATCAGGGGGCCTTCGATCACATCAATGCCCCGCCTGGCCTGCAGTCGTGCCTCCTCCGTGTCTGCCTCGATGAATTCGGTGATGCCTTTGACCAGCGCATGTTCCAGGCGTTTGTGGACCGGCAGGCTGCGCCAGGCATCGTCTGTCACCTGCTCCCGGGAGGTACCGTCACCCCGGTATTTTTCGGCAGTTTCCAGCAGTCGCTCGGTAGCATCCTCACGGCGATTCAGAATGACGTCTTCCACCCGCTCCCGCAGTGCCCCGGGCAGGTCGTCGTAAATGGCAAGTTGCCCGGCGTTGACGATACCCATGGTCAAACCGGCCTGGATTCCGTGATACAGGAAAACCGAATGGATCGCTTCCCGTACCGGGTTGTTTCCCCTGAAGGAGAAGGAGACATTGGATATGCCCCCTGAGATCAGGGCGTGGGGAAGTGTACGCCGGATTGTGCGTGTCGCCTCGATAAAATCGGTTCCGTATCCGTTATGCTCTTCGATGCCGGTGGCCACGGCGAACACGTTAGGGTCGAAGATGATGTCTTCGGCAGGGAAGCCCACCTGATCGACGAGCAGCCGGTAGGCTCGGGTGCAGATGTCTACCTTGCGCTGTAAATTGTCGGCCTGGCCTTCCTCGTCGAATGCCATGACGATGGCGGCGGCACCGAAACGCCGAATCAGGATGGCCTGTCGTATGAAGCTCTCTTCCCCTTCTTTGAGGGAGATCGAGTTGACGATACCTTTACCCTGAATGCGCTTGAGTCCCGCTTCCAGGATTTCCCATTTCGAGGAATCAAGCATCACCGGTACTTTGGCAATATCCGGCTCCGAGGCAATGAGATTGAGGAAGCGGACCATCGCCTGGCCGGAATCCAGCATGCCCTCGTCCATGTTAATGTCGATGATCTGGGCGCCGTTTTCCACTTGCTGACGGCAGATGTCCAGCGCCTCCTCGTACTCCTCTGCCAGGATCAGGCGCTTGAAACGGGCAGAGCCCGTGACATTGGCCCGTTCGCCAACATTGACGAAGAGAGTGTCTGGCCCGATATTGAAAGGTTCCAGGCCCGAAAGGCGGCAGCGGGGGGCGATTGCCGGCAGCGGTCGTGGGCTGCTGCTTGCAGCAACCTCGGCCATGGCGCGTATGTGATCAGGGGTGGTGCCGCAACATCCTCCAACGATGTTGAGAAAACCATGATCGACCCAGTCGCCAATATGTTCGGCCATCTCCTCGGGTCCCAGGTCATAACCGCCGAATTCATTGGGCAGGCCCGCGTTAGGGTGGGCCGACACATGGGTTTCTGCGATACGGGAAAGCTCTTCCACGTACTGTCGCAATTGATCCGGGCCGAGGGCGCAGTTAAGTCCGATGGAGATCGGTTTTGCATGCCGCAACGCATTGTAAAAAGCTTCTGTGGTCTGACCTGAGAGCGTACGGCCCGATGCGTCGGTGATAGTGCCCGATATCATCACCGGCAGGCGGGTGTTATCTTCTTCGAATACCTGCTCCACCGCGAAAACCGCTGCTTTGGCATTGAGGGTGTCAAAGATGGTCTCGATCAGCAGGATATCCACCCCCCCTTCGATCAGGCCGCGCGCTGACTCCGCGTAGGTGCTGACGAGCAGATCGAAGGTAACATTGCGAAAGCCCGGGTCGTTGACGTCCGGCGACAGGGAGCAAGTACGATTGGTGGGGCCAAGCACTCCTGCAACGAAACGGGGTTTCTCTGCTGCAGAGGCATCTTGCGCCGCTTCACGGGCCAGTCGCGCAGCCGCCAGATTGATCTCATAGCTCAGGTCCTCCATGTCGTAATCGGCCATGGAGATCCGGTTGGCATTGAATGTGTTGGTCTCGAGAATATCTGCGCCGGCGTCCAGGTAAGCCTGGTGAATGTCACGGATGATCTCGGGGCGGGTCAGGGAGAGTAGGTCGTTGTTGCCCTTGAGATCGCAGTGCCAATCTGCAAATCGTTCTCCCCGGTAATCCCTTTCGTCCAGCACGTGGCGCTGAATCATGGTACCCATGGCACCGTCCAGGATCAGAATACGTTCTCTGAGCAGTCTGGATATTTCGTCGGTCCGGTCCGGGGTGGTTTGGTTCATTCGGTTGTTCCAGGAATCATGGAGATAACCCACTAGTATAACGGGGGGAGGGTGCACAGGGTAGAGTATGTTGATTCCTGATGTCCGGGAAAGGGGTCGGGGCCAATATCGATGTACCCTATACCCCCTGGATTCAGTATTGTTGAAATGCCGGAAACCCGTTGATGTAATTGTTGCACCCGCAAACATCCTGTTGAAGGTATACTTAGGCGTACTCTGAGCGAGTACCCACCTGGTTTCCCGCGCGGGCAGGAGAAATGGAGCATGCTTGCACCCGCTCTCTTCGCTCTGTTGCGGAAATGATAGAGCAGGTGCTTTTGCGAGTCTTTCCCGGGGCTGCACTAAGAATGAATAATCCAATGCCGCTTGTACGATTGCCCGGTCACCGTGTTTCAGAAAAGGTTGCATAAATTTGGTCATGCACTTCTCTGCCAGCCGGGAGTCGGAACAAGAAATCAGTTCACTCTTTATCCATACGCTGATTTTTACGGTCCTTTTCGCCATCAGCACGGAGATGTTCGCGGAGGAGCATATCCGCGTGGGAATCTATCCAAATCCCCCCCTTTCCATGCCTGGAAAGAAGGGTGTTCCCACGGGCTTTATCGTGGATGTGCTGAATCGTATCGCTGAACAGGAACGGTGGACGCTGGAGTATCAGACCTGCACCTGGGACTCCTGTAACGAACTGCTGACCCTGGGGCAGATCGATATGCTTGCCCCCATTGCCAAAAACGATGCCGAGGACCGGCGATTCGACTATAACCGGGAAAGCCTGTACGTCAATTGGGGCCAGATCGTCACCAAAGCAGGGGACGAACTGGATTCACCGCTGGACCTTGAAGGTAAAAATGTGGTGGCAATCTCCAGCGATGTTCACTTCGCTGACCTGAAGGCGTTGGCGGAACGCTACGATATTCCGGTCAGATTTCTGGAGGTGGATGATCCGGAGAGTGTTCTTGCATGGGTGGCAGAGGGCCCCGCGGATGCTGGATTGGTCAGCCGCTCGTTCGATATCAGTCACTTTGAGCACTTTCCGCTGGTTAAATCCCCGGTTATTTTCAATCCAGCCGAAATCAGAATCGCCCTGTCCCCACGGAACGGCCAGCTACCCAATGCACTGCGTGTTCAGCGGATTGATTATCATCTTGCTGATATGAAGGGGAACAGCAATTCCCTCTACTATCAGCTTCAGGACAGATGGTTTTCAGGAACACCACCGGGACAGATCCCTGTGTGGGTGTTCTGGGTGTTTTTTGTCATCGCGATCATATCCCTGTTGCTTGCTATTGGGGTATTGGTACTGCGCCGCCAGGTACGGCACCAAACCCAGGAAATCAGAAGAATCATGGACCGGTTTGCCGCCTTTATGACCCACCTTCCCGGCATTGCCTACATGAAGGATGCCGAAGGCCGGTACGTCTTCGTCAACCCGACCTGGGAGCAAACCGAACTGCTGGCTTCGGCCAATGTCATTGGCAGGACACCTGCGGAGATCTGGCAGGATGAAGTGGCCGAGCCCCATGGCGAAGAGGAACGCCAGGTCCTGAGATTTCGGAACGTGATGGATACGGTGGAGCGTCGTCCTTGGGATGGCCATGCCAGGTCGTGGAGAATGATACGGTTTCCCGTGGAGGAAAATGCCGGGCAGTCAACGATGGTTGGTGGAATCGGGCTGGATATATCGGCGCAGAAGGAAGCGGAGGATGATCACTCAAGACTCAGCCGACAGCTTCAGTTACTCCTGGAGTCCGCCGGTGATGGCATATTCGGGCTCGATGGGCTGGGACAGTTCAACTTTGTCAATCATACCGCCTTGCGTATTTGGGGGTATCGCCAGGAGGAGGTTATTGGTAAAAAGTACCATGACCTTATCGAGCATACCGCTATCAATGGCGAAGTTTATCCGGAGGCGTCCTCCCCTATTTACCAGGCCGTGAGGGAGGGGAGAAAATCCCGTGTGTCCAATGAGTTTTTCTGGCATGCTGACGGCGCACCCATTCCAGTTGAATACTCGGTGCACCCCATAGGCGAAGGGGATTATCCAGGGGCCGTAGTCGTGTTTCGAGAACAATGATTCTTCCTGACTATACCGGAGGTGGGATCACCAATCTCATGGCATCCCTTTCATGGTCACTGGGGGGTGGAGAGACCGGTTATCCCCCATTGACGGGTTTTGATCATCGCCCCATGGAGCGGGCGCGTAATGTTGTGCTTCTAGTGATCGATGGGCTGGGGCATCAGTATTTGAACAAAGAGGGTTCAGACAGCGTCATGCGGCAACACTGTCTGCGCCGGCTTACCTCGGTGTGCCCGTCGACCACCACGACCGCCATTCCGACTTTCCTGACCGGAGTGCCCCCTCAACAGCATGGATTCACCGGTTGGTTTACTTACTTTACGGAATTGGGCAGTGTGGTGACGGTACTGCCGTTTTGCACTCGACTGGGCGGGATACCCATTGAAAGTTCGGTCATCTCCCCAGCCGATCTGTCGGGTGTTCCCACTTTTTACAAACGGGTCCCTGTTTCCAGTCATGTGGTCATGCCCGACTGGATCGCACGTTCCACTTTCAATCAGTCTTTCAGCGGTGGTGCGCGAATCTCGTCTTTCAACGGGCTCACCGGGTTGTACAAGGGCATCCTGAAGGCGGTGGGGCAGGGCAAGGGACGTAATTTTATCTATGCCTACTGGCCGGAATTCGATGCACTTGCCCACCATTTTGGCGTTGCCAGCCAGGAGGCGGCGGATCATTTTCACCAACTGGACCGGCTTTTCATCGATTTGATATCGGCGCTGCAGGGGACTGACACACTGTTACTTTTGACAGCAGATCATGGCTTCATCGATTCCAGTGCCCGGCATACGGTTCGCCTTGAGAATCATCCGGAGTTCAAAGGGACTCTGATGGCACCGTTATGCGGTGAGCCACGCATGGCGTTTTGCTATGTTCATCCCCATCGGCAACGGCGTTTCGAGCACTATCTCGCAGAAAATCTTGACCGGGAGATCGGTGTCTACGCAAGCCAGCGGTTACTACAGGAGGGGTGGTTCGGGCTGGGTGAGCCCCACCCCGGATTGCAGGACCGAATTGGCCACTATACGCTGGTGATGAAAGAGAACTTCAAAATCACCGGCAGATTACCGGGGGAAAGATCAATCAACCATATAGGAGTGCACGGCGGATTGAGCCCGGACGAGATGTACGTGCCTCTGGTCGCATCGGATACTTCAGATGGGTGAACTCGACGAATTGAGAACAGAGCTTTCTGAGCTCGATGTAAAGCTGCTTGAACTGGTGGCTCGCCGGCAGACGATCGTCGGGGAGATCGGTCGGGTCAAATCAGCTGCGGGTCGTGGTACCCGGGATTATGCGAGGGAGAAGGACGTGCTGGAGCTGGCACGGAAAACTGCCGGCAGGCTGGGTATCGATGCCGGTGTGGGAGAAGAGATTTTCCGGATCCTGATACGTGCCTCTCTGGCCACTCAGGAACAGGATAAAGTTGCGACCTTTGGTAAAGGCAGTGGTAAGCGGGCGCTGGTGATTGGTGGTGCCGGGCTGATGGGTAAGTGGTTTCTCAGGTTTCTGGAGAGTCAGGGTTACGAGGTCGAGATATGCGATATCGGTTCGACGCTCCAGGGCTACAGAAATCATACCGATCTGGCTCAGGCCGTTCAGTCCCAGGATCTCATAGTGATCACCACGCCGATCGAACAGACCATCGAGGTTCTTCAGCAGCTGGCTCAGTTTCGTCCGTCAGCTGTGATATTCGATATCAGTTCTTTGAAGGGGCCTCTGGTGGCGGGGTTTGAGGCTCTCAGAGAGGCTGGATGCCGGGTGACATCCATACACCCCATGTTCGGCCCGGATACGGAGCTGCTGTCCGGCCATAATCTGGTATTCGTGGATGTTGGCGTGACGGAAGCAACCGCCATTGTGCGGGAGCTGTTTTCCTGCACGATGGCCGATCAGGTCGAGATGTCCCTGGAGGCACATGACCGGGCGATGGCCTATGTGCTTGGCTTGTCTCATGCCATCAATATTGCCTTTTTCAAGGCGCTGGCTGACAGCGGCGAGGACGCCCGTGAGCTGGTCCGGTTGTCGAGCAGCACTTTCGACGCCCAACTGGACGTTGCGAGCCGCGTGGCCCGGGAGAATCCTTATCTCTATTTCGAGGTGCAGACCCTCAATGCCCACAGTCCCCGCGCACTGGTTGCCCTGCTCAATGCGGTAACCCAGGTAGCGGGGAGAGTGCTGGACGGGGATGAGAAAGGTTTTGTCGATCTCATGGCGAGGGGAAAGTCGTTTCTGATGCGGCGCCCCGAAGGCCGGCCCTGACCCGCGTTCGATCTGTTTTGCTGAGTGATTGCCTCCTGCCCGGGAGAAAGTGAACCATCAAATTTTGTACTCTTTTACTGAGTTATTACCTCTGATAACGTATAGCTACACTTACGAATCAGGAGATCCACTATGTCCCGAGTTGGCGTTTTTCTGTCACTGTTAACAATGCTGGCGGGTACCGTTCAGGCCGAGGTGCAGGGTATGCCGGTGGAGTATCGCTCCGGGGACCGCTTGCTGAAGGGCTATCTTGCCTACGACGATGCCATTTCAGGCAAGCGTCCCGGGGTGCTGGTGGTTCATGAGTGGTGGGGGCATAACGAGTATGCCCGTGAACGGGCCCGGATGCTGGCAGCCCAAGGCTACACCGCCCTGGCAGTAGACATGTACGGGGACGGAAAGCAGGCGAATCACCCCAAGGATGCCGGTCAGTTTGCCGGTGAAGTGCGAAACAACATGGATGCAGGAACAGCGCGTTTCAATGCCGGTGTGGCGTTGCTCAAGCAGCATGAGACCGTTGCTGCGGACGGAATCTCCGCAATTGGCTACTGTTTCGGGGGGGGGGTCGTGCTGGAGATGGCACGTCGGGGAGTTGACCTGGATGTTGTCGGCAGCTTCCATGGGAGCCTGGGCACGGAAAATCCGGCAGCACCAGGGTCTATCAGGGGGCGGGTGCTGGTATTCAACGGGGCCGATGATCCCTTCGTGAAGCCGGAACAGATTGCCACATTCAAAGCGGAGATGCAGGCGGCCTCACCCAGCTTTATGTTCGTGGATTTTCCTGGGGTAAAACACAGTTTTACCAATCCCGGGGCTGACGAAAAAGGCGCGCAGTTCAATCTGCCCCTGGCTTATGATGCGGCCGCCGACCAGACATCCTGGGAGATGTTACTGGAAGCCCTGAAACAGGCTTACCCCGGGTGAATACCCGCTCGCTGACCTACGTGCATGATCCCATGTGTTCCTGGTGCTGGGCATTTCGCCCGGTCTGGGAGCAAGTTGTCCAGGGACTTCCGGAGGGTATCCGGGTGAGGCGTCTACTCGGTGGGCTGGCGCCGGATTCGGATCAACCGATGCCCATGGAGTTGCAAGCGACTTTGCAGCAGACCTGGCGGGCTATACAGCAACGGGTCCCGGGGACCCGGTTCGACTTTGAGTTCTGGCAGCGGTGTAAACCCAGGCGGTCTACCTATCCAGCCTGCCGGAGCGTTATTGCTGCCAGGAATCAGGGTGTTGAATTTGAGGAACCGATGATTCTGGCGATCCAGCAGGCCTACTACCTGCAAGCCAGAAACCCTTCTGATGACAACACTCTGATTGGACTCTCCAGTGACCTGGGGCTTGATTCGGACAGGTTTTCAGAGGAACTCCATGCCCCTGCCACCCAGGAGGCGCTGGAGAGGGAAATGGGGTTGGGGCTGCGTCTGGGTGCCCGCGATTTTCCCAGTCTGGTGTTCGAGTCCGGGGGGAATGCCCGGGTACTTCGGTACGACTACCTGGATCCTGGAGTGGTGCTGGAACAGCTGGCATGACCGGTATCACCCCTGTGACAAGGGTTTATTGAAAGCGCAGTTTTTTCGCAAGATCCGGATCGTCGATGAATCTGTTCCGGTTTCCTTGAATCGAGCTGATAATGTTATTCCGGCGCCTCTCTTCAGCGTCTGGCGGGTCGTCGCGATGCCAATCCAGCAGCAGTCTTCCCTGACGTCTGAAAATCTTCAGATCATAGGTGTCCATCATGTAGAGCATGGCCCGGGCGATATTGCCCCGTGCGGCTGGTCTGGGTTCTACCCGCCGTTTTTGACGATCCAGTTCGAAATCACATTTACCGAACTCCCGTCGTTCATTTCGTACCGTGTCGAAGGCGAAACTTCCGCGCAGCCTGTTAATGTCTTTTCTGGAAGGGTACAGATTGTGCATGTCTGATTCTATTCGGTTGAACCGCCGGTTGGTCGATCGACACTGGTCCCGACTGGAGCAACCCTGTGCCCGCATGGCCCAGGACATCGGATAAACATGTTCGATATTGATCGACCGGCTTTTTCTGCGCCCGAATGATTTTCCGCAATAGAGGGTCTCTCCGCCCTCCGGATAGACCTTATTCCAGAAAACGGGTAAGGCGTCGAAGTAGAATTCGAAAGCCCGCGCAGGTTCAGAAGAGGCTGTATCAGTCCCAAGGAGACAGATACATACCACAAGCCCTGTGCGGAACTTTCGAAGTATCAACGTATTAGAGCGCTAGAATCCGAAGTGAACCTGCATCAGGCACTGATATAGTCACGCAGGTACTTGACCTCCACGGTGACGTCCTTCAGTTTCGCTTTGACCAGGTCGCCGATAGACACCATGCCGACAGGTTTTCCATCCTCGATGACCGGAAGATGTCGAAAACGGTGCTCGGTCATCATCGACATCGCCTGATCGATGGAGCAGTCCGGGGTGGCAACCATGAGATCCCGGGTCATCACCTCTTCGATAAGTGCACCTGAAAGGTCCCCATTGCGACTGGAACCGAAACGCAGTACGTCCCGTTCTGTGAGAATACCCACCAGCTGGTCTTCTTCGGACATGATAAGCAGGGATCCAATGCTATGTTCCACCATGGTTTTGATGGCATGGTTTACCTCATCAGATACCTTGACCGACATCAGGGTATTGTCTTTATTGTGCAGCAGGTCTTCTAAAGTCATTCGTTCTCCTCCACGGAATGCTTGTGTCAGGCTCCATTATAGGCGGAATTCTGATCAGCGGTGCTTTTGATTGAGTCAGTGTCGTGCAAATAAACATATGACCGGAAATTGCGCCGGATTCGGGTTCAGATCCAGAACGCAGAAAGGGGGCATGGCTGTACCATGCAGTTTTTCCACAACCCGTAAGCTGAATCAGAAGCCAGGCAAGACAGGATAGTCATCCCCCACAGTCTTCAGCCCGCCATCATACGGATAACTGACACCTACGACAAAGCGGCTGAGTCCGGGGCGTTGATCCCCGGGCGGGGTGACAGGGGCTCCGGAGGGGCCTGACGGGTTATCGGGCTCGATTCCTGCCACGATCCACGGGGGTGGTGGTCAGCTGTCCGGATCAGAGTCTCAAAGCGACGGGGGCTGGTGAAAAAAACCTGGAAAGAATGAAGACGGGTGGCAAGTTTCAACGAATGTCCCCCCCCGTCTGGTCGTTTTTCAGTTCAGCCAAGGACAGCCAATGGGCGGAGTCCGTACCGGGCTGACCCGGAACCTGTCCGGGATCAATAAGGTTATAGGAAAAATCCCTTGACGGATAAGTTTTACTTTGCCTAAAACTCAATTCCCCCTCATAATTCACATTCTTTCATTTATGCAATGGTTCCGTATGGTGTCGCAGTTTCCGGAGCCAGAGTTGAATAATCACCCGGAGAAATAATAAATATGAGCTATCAGGACATCTATACCCGTTCGATGGAGGATCCGGACGGTTTTTGGGGCGATGCAGCTGCCGAAATAGACTGGTACAAACCCTGGGATAAGGTATTGGACGACTCCAACAAGCCGTTTTACCGTTGGTTTCAAGGTGGAGAGCTCAATACTTGTTACAACGCAGTAGATCGACATGTGGAGAACGGTCGGGGAGATCAGGCGGCACTGATCTATGACAGCCCGGTAACCGGCACACAAAAAACTTTCACTTACCGGGAACTTCAGGACGAGGTCGCCGGCTTCGCCGGGGCTCTGGCAGCCAGTGGTGTCACCAAGGGCGATCGGGTGATCGTCTACATGCCCATGATCCCTCAGGCGGCAATCGCCATGCTGGCATGCGCCAGAATCGGGGCCATCCACTCCGTGGTATTTGGGGGATTCGCCGCCAAGGAACTGGCGACCCGCATCGATGATGCAAAACCCAGGGCAATCGTGTCGGCCACGTGCGGCATCGAAGGGAAACGTGTGATCGAATACAAACCCCTACTCGATCAGGCGGTGGATCTTTCGACCCACAAGCCGAACAATATTTTCATGTTTAAACGGCTCCAGGCCGAGGCGTCGATGCAGGCTGGCCGGGATCTTGACTGGGATGAATCGGTCGCCGCCGCATCGCCGGCTGATTGTGTTCCGGTTGCGGCAACCGATCCACTTTATATTCTCTACACCTCCGGTACCACCGGGATTCCAAAGGGCGTGGTCCGTGACAATGGTGGTCACGCGGTGGCGCTCAAGTGGACCATGAAGAATATCTATAACGTGGAACCGGGGGATGTCTATTGGGCAGCTTCCGATGTTGGCTGGGTGGTCGGTCACTCCTACATCGTGTATGGCCCCCTCCTGCATGGTGCAACCACCATCATGTTCGAAGGAAAGCCGGTGGGAACACCGGATCCCGGTGCGTTCTGGCGGGTAATCTCTGAGCACAACGTAAAGGTCATGTTTACCGCGCCCACCGCTTTTCGAGCGATCAAGCGCGACGACCCGGAAGCCGAGTACCTCAAAAAGTACGATATGTCCAAATTTGAGGCCCTGTTCCTCGCGGGAGAGCGCTGCGATCCGGATACCCTGGCATGGGCTCAGAACACCCTGAAGGTTCCAGTGGTGGATCACTGGTGGCAGACCGAGACCGGCTGGGGTATTGCAGCCAACTGTCTGGGAATCGAAGAACTGCCGATCAAGGCTGGTTCGCCCACTGTCTGTGTGCCGGGTTATGACGTACGGATTCTCGATGAGAACGGCAACGAAGAAAAAGCGGGTGAGATCGGGCGGATCATGGTGAAGCTGCCGATGCCCCCCGGCTGCCTGCCGACACTCTGGCAGAATGACGACCGTTTCGTGGAGTCCTACCTGAGTGCCCAGGAAGGCTACTATCTTACCGGCGACGCGGGTTATAAGGACGAAGACGGCTATCTGTGGATCATGAGCCGCATCGACGACATCATCAACGTGGCGGGGCATCGTCTTTCCACCGGTGGAATGGAAGAGGTGCTGGCCTCTCATCCCGATGTGGCAGAGTGTGCCGTTATCGGTGTTGCCGATCAATTGAAAGGCGAGCTTCCGGTCGGACTGGTGGTGCTCAAAGCGGGTGCCGGCCGGGATGGCGAGGAACTCGTTGGAGAACTGGTTGCTCTTGTCAGACAGAAGATTGGTCCGGTGGCCGCCTTCAAGAAAGTGACCGTGGTCGACAGGTTGCCCAAGACCCGTTCCGGCAAGATTCTTCGCGGTACCATGAAGAAGATAGCGGATGGTCAGGAGTTCAACATGCCCGCTACCATCGATGATCCGGTGATTCTCGATGAGATCACCGAAGCATTGATCCGCATAGGCTACGCTAAGTAGCAGATACGGGGCCTTCGACAACGGCCGCCGGTGGCATGAAACGCGCCGCCGGTGGCCGGTTACCCCGCGGTAACGAGGGCTCCTGAAGTAAAAATTTCGTTGAAAATCTGTCAATTACCGGCCCGAATTTCAAAGGGGCGGGGAGAAATGCCATGGCCCAGGATACCAAGCCCACCATAATAGATTGGAGCAAGCTGGCAGAGAAGGAATTGCGGGGGCGCCCCCTCGGTGATCTAACCTGGAATACCCCGGAAGGTATCGAGGTCAAGCCGCTCTACAGTTCGTCAGACATCGCAGGTTTGGAGCAATGTGACAGCCTGCCGGGATTCGATCACTTCATGCGCGGCCCCAAGGCCACCATGTACGCCGGACGGCCCTGGACGGTGAGGCAGTACGCGGGTTTTTCCACCGCAGAAGCGTCCAATGCCTTCTATCGGCGCAACCTGGAGGCCGGCCAGCAGGGGCTGTCGGTGGCCTTCGATCTTGCCACCCACCGGGGCTATGACTCGGACCATCCCCGGGTGTTGGGGGATGTGGGAAAGGCGGGTGTTGCCATCGACTCGGTAGAGGATATGAAAATCCTCTTCGACAGCATCCCTCTGGATCAGGTCTCGGTGTCCATGACTATGAACGGTGCTGTGTTGCCCATCATGGCGGCTTATATCGTCGCTGCCGAGGAGCAGGGTGTTGCACCCGAAAAACTCAGTGGTACGTTGCAGAACGATATCCTCAAAGAATTCATGGTTCGCAATACCTATATCTATCCGCCTGAGCCTTCCATGCGTATCGTGGCGGATATCATCGATTATACGGCGCGCAACATGCCCCGTTTCAATTCCATATCGATTTCCGGGTACCACATGCAGGAGGCCGGTGCCACCTGCGTTCAGGAGTTAGCATTTACTATCGCTGATGGCCTGGAGTACGTAAGGGCTGCTTTGAATACAGGCTTGAAAGTAGATCAGTTCGCCCCGAGGCTTTCTTTCTTTTTCGCTATCGGAATGAATTTCTTTATGGAGGCCGCCAAGCTGAGGGCCGCCCGTCTGCTCTGGTCCCAGTTGATGGAGGAGATGTTCAAGCCCGAGAATCCCCGTTCCAGGATGCTGCGAACCCATTGTCAGACTTCCGGCGTGAGTCTGACCGAAAAAGACCCGTACAATAATGTCATGCGCACTACCATCGAAGCCATGGCGGCAGTGCTGGGAGGTACCCAGTCTCTGCATACCAACGCATTCGATGAAGCGCTTGCCCTGCCCACCGATTTTTCTGCCCGAATCGCCCGGAATACTCAGCTGGTGATTCAGGAAGAGACAGGAATCACCAAGGTGGTCGACCCCCTGGCCGGCTCCTACTACGTGGAGAGCCTGACCAATGAGCTGGTAACGGCTGCGCGGAAACTGATCGATGAAGTCGAGGAACTGGGCGGAATGACCAAAGCTGTCATTTCGGGTATGCCCAAACTGCGAATCGAAGAGGCGGCAGCATTGCGCCAGGCCAGAATCGACCGTGGTGAAGAGGTCATCGTCGGTGTCAACAAATACCAGCCTGAGTCGGAACCGGAGGTCGATGTGCTGAGCATCGACAATACCGCAGTCCGGGAGTCCCAGGTCGCGCGTTTGAAACAGGTGCGCGGTTCGCGGGATGAGGCTGCTTGCAAAACGGCGCTGGAGGCACTCACTGCAGCGGCCAGAGATAACACCGGTAATCTGCTGGCACTGGCGGTGGATGCAGCCAGGGTCTGTGCCACGGTTGGAGAGATATCTGATGCACTGGAGTCGGTTTACAGCCGGCATCGTGCGGTGACCCGCTCCATCTCTGGGGTTTACGGTTCTGCCTATGAGGGTGATGAAGGGTTTGAAAACATCC
Source organism: Gammaproteobacteria bacterium (assembly GCA_024227135.1). Lineage (GTDB taxonomy): Bacteria > Pseudomonadota > Gammaproteobacteria > Chromatiales > Chromatiaceae > JAHEHQ01. The sequence goes on along the minus strand of JAAELC010000133.1, from coordinate 5,206 downwards.
GCAAGAGCGTGGAGGACTTTGCAGAAGAAGAGGGGCGTCGTCCGAGGATGCTGGTGGTGAAAATGGGGCAGGATGGACACGACCGTGGAGCCAAGGTAATCGCCACCGCTTACGCCGATCTAGGATTCGACGTGGACATAGGGCCCCTGTTTCAGACACCTGAAGAAGCAGCCAGACAGGCGGCCGAGAACGATGTGCATGTGGTAGGCGTTTCGTCCCAGGCGGCCGGGCACAATACGCTGGTGCCTCAGTTGATAAAGGCACTCGAGCAGGAGGGTGGGAAGGATATTCTGGTGGTTTGTGGCGGTGTGATTCCCCCACAGGACTATCCGGGATTGAAGGAGGCCGGTGTGGCCGCGATCTATGGCCCGGGCACGAATATCCCGGTGTCGGCTGCAGAGATGATGTCGTTGATCCGGCAGCGACGCCAGGGGTAGAGGAGATTCATCGGCATCGGCGCAGAAGCTGCCGTTAGCCGCCTGATGATTGCCGTACCTCTCAATCAGGAGTACGGAGTATTTTTAGTACTGAAAGTGAAGGCGTGTTTTCGGCCTGTAAACCTGGCTGGAGATGCTCAGTCCAGGAGAAATCGATGCAAGAGATTATCAAAAGACTCGATGCCAAACGTGCGGCCGCCAGGCTGGGTGGCGGGCAGAAGCGGATCGACAGACAGCATGCCAACGGCAAACTTGCCGCCCGCGAACGAATCGAACTGTTCCTGGATCCCGGCTCCTTCGAGGAGTGGGACATGTTCGTCGAGCACGGTTGTACCGAGTTCGGGATGGACAAGCAGAAAGTACCCGGCGATGGGGTGGTGACCGGCTACGGAACGGTCAATGGACGCCTGATTTTTGTTTTCAGCCAGGACTTTACGGTTTTCGGTGGATCATTGTCCAAGGCCCATGCAGACAAGATCTGCAAGATCATGGATCACGCGATCAAGGTCGGCGCTCCGGTGGTGGGGTTGAATGACTCGGGGGGGGCGAGAATCCAGGAGGGGGTCGATTCCCTGGCGGGGTATGCCGACGTGTTCCAACGCAATGTGATGGCATCGGGTGTCATCCCCCAGATTTCGATGATCATGGGGCCTTGTGCCGGAGGTGCGGTCTACTCACCTTCCATGACCGATTTCATCTTCATGGTTAAAGACACCTCATACATGTTCGTTACCGGTCCGGAAGTGGTGAAGACAGTCACCCACGAGACGGTCACGGCGGAAGAACTGGGGGGAGCCAAGACCCATACCCACAAATCCGGCGTTGCGGACCTGGCGTTCGAAAACGATGTTGAAGCGCTGTTCATGCTGCGCCGACTGGTCAACTTCCTGCCGGCGAACAACCGGGAAAAACCCCCGGTCTGGCCGACCGACGATCCGGCCGACCGGATGATCGGTTCGCTGGATACCCTGGTGCCCGATGATCCCAACAAGCCTTACGATATCAAAGAGCTGATCGTAAAGGTCGTTGACGACAGAAACTTCTTCGAATTGCAGCAAGACTACGCGGCGAACATCGTCGTCGGATTCGGCCGTATGGAAGGCTCCACAGTGGGCTTCGTTGCCAACCAGCCGATGGTTCTCGCGGGATGCCTGGATATCGACTCCTCCAAGAAAGCAGCGCGTTTCGTGCGCTTCTGCGATGCGTTCAATATCCCGGTCGTCACCTTCGTCGATGTCCCCGGGTTTCTGCCCGGCACTGCCCAGGAGTACGGCGGCATTATCAAGCACGGCGCCAAATTGCTCTACGCCTATGCGGAAGCGACAGTTCCCAAGATCACCCTGATCACCCGTAAAGCTTATGGTGGTGCCTACGACGTGATGGCTTCCAAGCACCTTCGGGGTGACGTTAACCTGGCCTGGCCCAGTGCCGAAATTGCGGTGATGGGGTCCAAGGGGGCCGTTGAAATCATTTTCCGCCAGGATATGGCGGATCAGGAAAAAATCGATTTGAGAACCCAGGAGTACAAGGACCGGTTTGCCAACCCCTTTGTCGCCGGTGCCAGAGGTTTCGTGGACGATGTCATCCTGCCCCACGCAACCCGCAAGCGCATCTGTCGGTCGTTGGCCATGCTGAAGAACAAGCAACTGGAGAACCCCTGGCGTAAACATGGAAACATTCCGTTGTAAAAACCTTAGTGAAAACCGTTACGATAAAGGGTTGATGGTTAACGGACTTGTTCAAATCGCGTTACACGCGTTTATTTCCGGCTGAACATATTGGATATACGATGTTTGAAAAAATACTGATTGCTAATCGGGGCGAGATTGCCTGCAGGGTCATGAAGTCTGCCCGTAAAATGGGTATCAAGACCGTCGCGGTTTACTCGGAGGCAGATAAAGACGCGCTGCATGTGCAGATGGCAGACGAAGCTGTGCACATTGGGGCGGCACCCTCGGCAGAGAGTTACCTGGTGATGGATCGCATCATACAGGCCTGCCGGGATACGGGGGCTCAGGCAGTGCATCCGGGATACGGGTTTCTTTCTGAGAATGCCGCATTCTGTGAAGCGCTGGAGAAGGAAGGGATAGCCTTCATCGGACCTGCCACCTTTGCCATCAACAGCATGGGAGATAAAATCACTTCCAAGCGTCTGGCAGAAGAGGCCGGTGTAAATGTCATTCCGGGTTACACCGATGTGGTCCGGGATGCGGACCATGCGGTGGAAATCTCCAGCGGTATCGGTTACCCCGTGATGCTCAAGGCTTCCGCCGGTGGCGGGGGCAAAGGGATGCGCGTCGCCTGGGACGAGGATGGTTGCCGGGACGGCTTCGAACGGGCGACCAACGAAGCACGTTCCAGTTTCGGTGATGAGCGGGTCTTCATCGAAAAGTTTATTGAAGAGCCTCGACACATCGAGATCCAGATTATAGCCGATACCCATGGCAACATAATTTATCTGGGCGAACGGGAATGTTCCATTCAGCGAAGGCACCAGAAAGTCATCGAAGAGGCGCCCTCACCTTTTCTCGATGAATCGACACGAAAAGCCATGGGTGAGCAGGCCGTGCTGCTGTCCAAAGCGGTGCAGTATCGCAGTGCCGGTACCGTGGAGTTTATTGTTGATGCGAAGCGTAACTTCTACTTTCTGGAGATGAACACCCGCCTGCAGGTGGAACATCCGGTCACCGAATGGGTCACCGGCCAGGATCTGGTCGAACTGATGATCAAGGTGGCGAACGGTGAGGAATTACCGCTGAAACAGGAAGATGTGGTACTGAAGGGCTGGGCCATGGAGGCCCGCGTTTATGCCGAAGATCCGTTTCGCAATTTTCTGCCGTCCATCGGCCGCCTGGTCTACTACGATCCGCCCAAGGGTGAGAATGTACGGGTAGACACCGGAGTTTATGAGGGTGGTGAGGTCTCCATGTATTACGACCCCATGATTGCGAAGCTGATCACTTACGGTGAGAATCGCGACTCGGCCATCGATCAAATGTGCCAGGCACTCGATGAGTACTACATCAAGGGTGTGCAGCACAATATCAGTTTCCTCAACGCCCTGATGGTTCATCCCCGTTTCAAAGAGGGGAGGCTCAGTACCAATTTTATCGCGGAAGAGTATCCCGACGGGTTCAACTCAGCCCATGTTCCCCAAGAGGATCCGGTCAAGTCCATCGTAGTCGCCGCCTGTGTGCATCGGGGATTTACTGATCGGTCAGCCAAGTTGAGTGGACAGATGGCGGGTCACGAACGGGTCGTCGCCAATAACTGGGTTGTGGTCGTCGACGGAACCTTTAATCCCATCAACATAGTGCCCGCACCAGGTGGATATAAGGCGGTTGTTGAAGATAAAGAGTATCTTGTGATCACCGACTGGGAGATGGGGCAGCCGTTATTCAAGGGAACGCTGAACGGTGAGTTGATCTGTTTTCAGGTCTCCCGGGAGCGTATCTGGTATCACCTGATACACCGCGGTGCACAGACGGACGCTGTGGTTATGACTCCGCTGGCTGCCGAACTGCACGCCAAGATGCCGGAGAAGGTGGCCCCCGATCTTTCCAAATTCCTGCTTTCTCCGATGCCCGGACTCCTGGTGCGTATTTCCGTGAAAGAGGGTGATGAGGTCAAGGAAGGAGAGGAGCTTGCGGTCATCGAAGCGATGAAAATGGAAAATGTTCTGCGCGCCGAACAGGATGCGGTCGTCGCCAGGGTGGCCACCGGGGTCGGTGACAGTCTGATGGTTGATCAGGTCATGATCGAATTCGAGTGACCGAGCGATGGGATTTGACTCTCAGGCTCTGGCCGCTGAGCTGGTAGCAGGTAACCGGCGTGCGCTTTCCCGGGCGATTACTCTCGTTGAATCGACCCGGGCAGACCACAGAGCCCAGGCTGCGGAACTGCTCCAGATACTTACACCCAAAGCGGGGAATTCGATTCGCGTCGGTATATCGGGAGTGCCGGGGGTCGGGAAATCAACTTTTGTCGAAGCGATGGGGAATAAAGTGCTCGATAAGGGACACCGGTTGGCTGTGCTTGCGGTCGATCCCTCGTCGTCCCTGAGCGGCGGTTCCATTCTGGGTGACAAAACCCGGATGGAGTTGTTGTCCCGGCGGAGAGAGGCCTTTATCCGTCCTTCACCCACAGCGGGTAACCTGGGTGGGGTTGCACGCCGCACCAGAGAATCGGTGCTGCTGTGTGAAGCGGCTGGTTTTGACATCATCTTTGTGGAGACAGTCGGGGTTGGTCAATCTGAAACAGCCGTGGCTGAAATGACGGACCTGTTTCTGTTGCTGCTGCTGCCAGGTGGGGGAGACGATCTACAGGGCATCAAGCGTGGGATCATGGAACTGGCGGACATGGTGCTGGTCAACAAGGCCGATGGAGATCTTGCTGCTGCAGCCCGACATTCTGCAGCGGATTGTCGGTCGGCACTGACCCTGATACATCCCCGTACCCGGGGTTGGCGCGTCCCGGTGATGACTTGCTCAGCCCTGAGCGGAAACGGTATCGACGGAGTCTGGGAAAAAATCGAATCCTATCGTTCTTCCGTGAGCGACTCCGGCGAATTCCACAAACGTCGAGCAGCTCAAGCCAGAGACTGGATGTGGTTCGAGATATCGGAAGGTCTGCTGGCAGTTTTCAAGCTTAACTATAAATTCAGATTGATACGGTCCATTATTCGTTTTCCTTGTTAATAGCATGTCCGACCAGACATCTCTCACGCCGATGGGTTTTGGAATCACCTTTGACATCAAAGATCGGGATTT
>JAAELC010000132.1 GCA_024227135.1 Gammaproteobacteria bacterium | reverse complement strand
CACAATCCGTAGTGGCGTTGCACCGTCGGAAATGGTCGTAACCATGGCCCTTCGTAATACGCTGTCAGAATTTTTGCTTGTTTTCTCCGGCAGCAATATCATGGCGAAATTCATTGAACAGCGGCTGGACCGCAGTAGAGCCAACTTTTTTGGAAAGGCCGCTTAGCCGAACTCAGTACTCACGAGTACAGTAGACTGCGGTCAACTGAGGATTCTAGGTTAAACGAAAGCGCAGGACGCAGTGGCCGGGATGCTGCCGTCAAGCCTACAAGGATGTATTTACGACGCCCCTTGCTTGGGCATATCGCCTATCCAACGTTCTACTTAGTAATTTTGACGCGAGCTTTAAGGGTTCGAAGGTGGTCGGGAAGGCAATTTCCTGTAGTATGGTCGTATTTGAAACACATTTACCTATCACTATCAGGGTATTAATATGGGGCCGGTACGAAGCCCACCATATTAACAGGAAAATGACAAAGATTGCGTTTTGGTTTCTTTTTGGAAAGGGGAAGTAAGTGAATGATTGCATAAAGGGAAATCATTTTCCTGCGTCACCCATGGTTAATCTGGTCCTGCTGCTCCTGCTACTTCCCTCGCTGCTGCTGGCTGCTCAGGACAACTCTATCGAGACGGTGACGAACCGGGGCACTCTTTGGGTTGGGATGGATATCCCCTATGGTGTGATGGAGTTCTACGACAAGGCGGGAAAGCCCGCCGGCATCGATGTGGACATCGCCCGGGAGATTGCTGGCAGACTGGGCACCCAGGTGGAGTTTCACACCATGCCGTTTGCGCGACTGTTCAAGGCGCTGAAGTCCGGCCAGGTCGATCTGATCCTGTCGGCGGTGACTATTACATCGGAGCGCCAGAAGAACATGCGTTTCAGTTCGCCCTACATGGATGCTGGCCTCTTTATCGCCGTTTCGGAAAAGACCACCAACATAAATTCATCGGCTGATCTGAAGGGAAAACGGGTCGGTGTGTTGAAAGGAACTACCGGAGAGAAATATGCGCGTGACTCCAAGGATATCGATTCGTCCATGATTCGGACATTCGATAGTAATCCGGCACGGCTGCAGGCCCTGGCCAGGGGGGAGGTTGATGCGGTGATCGTACATTTCGTGACCACAAAAATTCCCGGCGTAAAAATCATCGGCAAGCCGCTCACCCAGTCTTATTACGGAATAGTGGGCCGGTTACCGGATAAGGCGCTGATGGAAGAAGTCGAGGCTGTGGTGAGAGAGCTGAAACGCAACGGAAAGCTGGCAGGGATCAAAAGAAGCTATTCTGACTGATAGCGCTTATGCCAATTATCGCTCCACATCGATTGCTCTCCCGGCTTAGCCTGTCGGTCAAGATTGTCGGGTCCATTGCCGTGGTCGTATTGCTGGTGGTTTCCGTGATCGGGTACTATAGCGTAAGCCGGGTGCAATCCGCTCTGGAGGACGTTTATATAGAAAAATCACGGACCACCGCCCGGTTGCTGGATGCCGGCATTCGCAATCAGTCCGATGTCGAGAACAGCGGTGAACTGTTCGATTTCCTGCAACGGCATCTTTGGCTGGAACCGGATATCCGTAGTATCGACCTCAACCTTGTGGGATCGGGTGGCCTGTACGTCGCCGTTTCCACTGACAGTAACCGAACCGGCATATCTGCAGATGCAAAAAACCTGCACGCGTACCGAGAGGACGTACTTGCCCAGGAGTTTCTGGTGGGAGAGGGTTCCCGGATATTACGCCTGATTACCCCAATACATATCGCGCGCCGGCAGATTGGGACTTTTCAGCTGGATATGTCGCTGGACAAGGTGGATAGGGAGGTGCTGGCCACCCTGTCCAGTCTGATCGCCGGTTATGTTGCGATAGTCACCAGTGTCATCATTCTGGGATTTTTATTGTTGAGACGAACCGTACTCAAACCCGTGAAATCGCTGGAGCGTGGTATGAAGACGATGTCCGATGGAGACCCGGGTCAACCGTTAGAAGTTACTTCTGGCGATGAGTTGGGCCGTCTTGCTCAGGCATTCAATCGCATGCGCGGCGATCTCCGTAAATCCAGCGAGAAAATTGAACACCTGGCATTTCATGATGCATTGACCGGTCTGCCTAACCGCCGCGTTCTCCAGGACAGGCTGGAACTGGAACTGGCGCGCTGCAGGCGTGAAAAGCGTGAGGGCGCGCTACTTTATGTCGATATCGATCATTTTAAGGATATCAACGATAGCCTTGGGCACAATATGGGAGATCGCCTTTTAAGACAGATTTCCCTCCGTTTGCAGGAGCACCTGCGGGCTTCGGATTCGGTCTCTCGTTTCGGCGGCGACGAGTTCGTTCTGTTGTTGGGGGAGATCGATGGGGATGTGCGGGCTGAGGCGGTAGTGGTGGCTGAGAAACTGCTATCCCAGATTGCCGAAGAGTACCGGTTTGGTGATCAAACCATCCATATAACCGCCAGTATCGGCTTTTGTCTGTTTCCGCAGTATGGCGACAACACCGACACCATCATCTACAACGCCGATACCGCTTTGTACCACTCGAAAAGCAGTGGGCGTAATCGGGTGTCTGCTTTTGAGCGGTCGATGGAACTGAAACTACAGAGCCAATCCGTTTTGCGATGTGAACTGAAAAAGGGTATCGAAAGAAAACAGTTTTTTCTGGAATATCAAGCCCAGTGTGACAGCGGCAGGCGGTTGACCGGGGTCGAGGCGCTCATCCGCTGGCGTCATCCTCAGCAGGGACTCCTGATGCCAGATGAATTCATTCCCATTGCCGAGGAATCGGATCTCATCTGCCGTATCGGTGAGTGGGTGCTGCACCAGGCCTGTTTGGAGTTCAGTCGGTGGACGCGCGAGGAGGGGCTAGACGACAGGGTCACTCTCAGCGTCAATGTCAGCCCGCGCCAGTTTCACAGCCCTGGGTTTGTCGATGGAGTCCGGCAGATTCCGGGAGCGACCCGGATGGATCTGAACAGGCTCGAACTGGAAGTTACCGAAGGGACACTGCTGGTGGATTCGGATGGTGTCATCTATAAAATGCACGAGCTGAGCAATCTGGGAGTGAAGTTTTCGCTTGACGATTTTGGCACCGGCTACTCCTCTTTGAGTTACCTGAAACGCCTACCTGTCAGCAGTCTCAAGATCGACCGCTCCTTTGTCGAGGACGTATGCAACAGTGATGACGATGCCGCAATCGTGGAAACCATCCTGAACATGGCGCACCAGTACGGACTGGGGGTCGTTGTTGAAGGCGTGGAGACCGAAGAGCAGCGGAAGTTCTTCTCCATCAGGGGTTGCCAAATATACCAGGGCAATCTCTTCAATCGGCCCATGAATGCCGACAAGTTCGTTCGAAATCAGTTGAATAGCGGTGCAGGCGTCGTAATCAGCGAGAGCCTTTAAGGCCTTTTCTTCTTTTCCGGCAGGTAGAACTCAGGCTGACTGCTACTCTCTCTCTTTTTTGCGCTGTTCCGGTTTTCCGAACTCGATAACCCGTTTCTGGGGGGAGAGGTTGATCTCATCGATTGCGGCGCCCTGACGGGCATTCAGCATGAGCCAGACTGCATCGGCAACGTCATGTGTTGTCAAATGCTGGTCTTGCGAGCTACCTGGACGGAAATCCAGCTCCTGAAAAAAATCCGTAGCTACCATACCAGGATTGACGATTCCCACACGTACGCCGCTAGCGGCACACTCTTTGCGTAAGGATTGTGCAAACCCCCGAAGTGCGAACTTACTTGCTGAATAGATCGCTCCGTTTCTGCCTCCTGAAAGTGCAGCTTCCGATCCGATGATGACAAGGTTGCCGTATTCCTGCCTTTTAAGTACCGGCAGGAACTCCCGGACGAGCAAAATCTGGCTGGTGAGATTGAGGTCGATCAATGATCGTATCTGCTGTTGTGAAAACTGCTCCAGGGAGCCAAACCGGCCGTAGCCCGCACAACAGATAACACCTTCCAGCGCCGGGGTGTTAGCGCGCAGCTGTTTGAATTGCTCCGGCAGTTGATCCAGGAGAGAGAGGTCGACAACTAGTGGGTCGAAATTGGAATGTTCAGTAAGTGCGGAGTCGAAGTGGCGGCCGATCCCTGTCACCCGGAAACCTTCCGTCATAAGGCGTTCGCTGATTGCAAGCCCGATACCGTGGCTGGCGCCGGATATCAGGTAGCTTTCGTTAAGTTATTCTGAGTTCATGCACGGCGATCAATCTGTGTGAACAGCTAGCCTTGATAGCTGTTCCAGGATAGGAAGCCGGTCATTCATCAGTTGGGTAATCAGCTCCCGGTTGATACTGTTGATGGAATTTTGTGGATTGTCGGAAACGATCTTTATGCAGTGGATATGTTCCGGCGGCGCAACCGCAACGGCAGCGCTGTAGAATCCGGCGCCTTCCATGTCGTATAGCGCGCTATGGGTATACTCGGTTTCCGGTTTCTGCACAGGTGATCAGGCGAGCGCTCTCACAGGGTGGAGAGGTGGGTATCCTGGTACGCCATTTTAGTCCGCTGGGTCTGTGCAGAATTTCGGATGCAAGCAACGCCTCGCCGATCGTAAGATGGGCGTGTCCGGCGATACCGACGTTGATCCAGGTAGCTGGTCCGGGCAGCAGCTGTTGCAGCCAACAGGTAGCCTGCTCGGAAACATCGCTTCCAACCCCGGTGATGATAAGTGCCACACTCTGGTTTCGATAGAGTGAATATTCCGTCACGGTATTATCCCTTATCAGCCCGAAGTGACGGTTGATCGGTTTCGCTTCAGAGGGTAAAGCCACTACGAATCTTATCTGGCGAGGGGAGGGAGGCATTGACTATGGGTTCCCGATGGCGATGCTGTTCGAAATAGTTACAATTGTTGCTCCAAGCAGTGCGCCACACGTATTGGCGATGAAATCTCCAAGCTCCATGTGGTGGTCGACATAATGCTGGACAACCTCAATTGCACCGCCATAGGCAATAATTGCGATTAGCATTGAGAAAGTGCTGTATTTTGACCTGCGTAAAAGAGTGCCAAGAAAGCCCAATACGCAATAAGCGGCAAAATGCTCCAGTTTGTCGTTGCTCGATAGTGTTGGCAGGGCTGGTGCGGGAGAGAGTGACAAATAATCTATAGCCACACCCCAGAGGAGAGCGGTCCAGTCGCTGAGAACCGGTACCCGTCGTTTGGCATTTAACATTTGGGGATATTAACAGCTGTCAGGCAAGCGACACACATGTTGAAAGAGTATTTTTATAACCCGGTGTCTTTGTGAGTTATGTTTCTTCACTAATACTCTGTCGGGTTAATATTTGTGTAGGCATCTGATACAATGCCGCCATCTTGGCGTAATTCGGTCTGCGTCATCGCCTCGTGGTAACCTTTTTCGGCCTGCCCCGTAGTCAATCAACCTTGGGAGTCTGCCCCGGACCGTTCCCGTGCCTTAGGGCCCGCGAAAAAGTAACTCCCTGTTTTCAGTTGGGTCTCATCTCGTAGTTCCACTTGGGTAGAGCATCATCGTTCTTTATAGAAAGCGCCCGCATTTCTGCGTTGGTGACCTTGATACCCTTCTTGTATTGCCTCTTCATCTGCCTGGCGCGAACACATAGACCTGTACGGGTAGTGGTCGTGCGAGCGTACTTGAGGATGGTCTCGAGACTATCCAATGGATGGCCTGCCCAGTTTTTACTAATTTTACTGAACAAGCGATGCTCAATCGGGTTCCATTTCGAGGTTCCAGGTGGATAATGAGCGACGGTAACGGTAAGTCCATGTCGATTGCACAGACGATGCTGGAGTCCGTTCTTCCATGCGCGGCAGTTCGATCCATTGCTACCGCCACCATCAGCCAGGATAGTAAGCGTTTTGGCACCTGGGTATCGTAACTGTCCTTCGATGCACCACCAGTTCTCAACGCAATCAACTGCAAACTCCGGAGTGTCATAGGAGGTGCTGACGAACAGTGTACCCCGGTTGGCTTGCACATCGTAGACACCATAGGGGACAGCGAGGCCGTCAGCGTTGGACCGGAAGTCGTGGTCATTGACGAGAACAGGCTCACGATCCCACTTTATGCCCTGATTCTTGAAGACGCCAATGAGTTCCTTCTTCTTGGTATTATCGCAACGTTGCGATAATACCAATTATGCACGGGTCGGAATTATGCACGGTTTGAGAACTTGGTGAAAGCCGGCTTTCGGGAACGAGGGTATTTTGCGGCACAAAATGGCTTGTGATGGTCTTCGAT
>JAAELC010000131.1 GCA_024227135.1 Gammaproteobacteria bacterium | reverse complement strand
TTCCCGGGAATAGGGGTTGTTATCCGATTTAGGGCCTCGGAAATTATGTATCGTCCTATAATGCGCAGGGTATCAGCTCAGATTCAAGGCGCAGATGAAAGCGCATATCATTGATTATGCAACTGAATCTGCAATGCAGACGACGTCCATGGATGGACTAGATTCACGCGAGGCAGGATGCCGGTAGTGATAGCTGGGGTGAGAGACCAGCAGGATGGGATGATTCATTTTTTCCGTGGCCCTTAACTGCCTGAATACCTGGCTTTTCTCAAAGCTCCGAAGCTCCAGTGTGGAAAAACCACTGCCGCCCGTAATCAAGGTGCCCTCGTACATCCACAGGGCGGTTACAATGATGACCTGAATCATCAACGGACTAATCCAGGATTACTGGGTCAACTCTTTCCTGATATTTTTTTTCGTCTCTTCCACGCCCTGTCGTACGCTATCCACCAGTTCCTTCCCCTGGTTCAACGTTGCACGGTTGATCGCCCTGTCAAGCTCCCTGTCAGACAAGGTTCTCCCATTGATGATCATCTTGTAGGGAACCGTGGCATAGACAGACAGGTCACCATGCAATGCAGAGTTTTCCTGGGCCACACCGTACGCGTAGAAACAGGATGCTTCCATCGGAGAGTCACCTGCATCTTCACCTGCCACCCCGTAGCTTACGTCGATCCGGGCGTATTCCAAACGTCGTGCCTCAATATTACTTCCCTTCCATTCCCCCCCCCTTGAGAAGCCCGGTTGACCATCAATCAGACGCTTGCAGAAGCTTAAACGGACATCCTCCTGCGGGCCGGAACAGCCTGAAAAAACCAAGACACCTGCTAGAGGGAAGAACTTTATGACGGGACTGTAGCGGCTGCTTTTCTTCATAGTTTTTACTGCTCTTTTGGATAGGAATGACCAGGATGAGAAATTCGTTCATCCCTGTGCTTACCCGGTTGCCAGATCAGGTGAGGGCAGTATCCTCTCGGGCTTCCCCTGAATCAAGCACACAGCACGCTCGTGGAGTATCCCTCGACAACACCTCCCTTACTCATCTATTACTCAGTTTCGGGGACAGAATGTTCAGGAATGCCACTGATTGATACTGGAACCGGGCACACAAGGGTTGGTGGTGGCTGAAAGTGATCCGTCAGAATGCTGTGTAACGACCGGGTTTGTGATTAACGGCCAGTGCGAAATTCAGAAGGATCGCACCGAGAACCGAAGCAATGAGCAACCCTGGGGGCAGTATCCACATGGCGGCGGTTAAAATCGTGCAATCCAGCACCATCTGCATTTTACCGGCACGGAGACCAAATCGCTCCTGAAGGTAGAGAACCAGGATATTGAATCCCCCCAGACTCGCTCGATGGCGAAACAGTATCAACATACCAACCCCCATTAGCAAACCACCACCGACGGCCCCGAAATAGGGATTAATCGATTCAATACTGATTACGTAAGGCAAACCTTCTGTCAGCAACGAAACCATCAAAACAGTAATAACGGTCTTGAGGGTAAACTCCCACCCCATACGCATGAACGCCAGAAAATAGAATGGAAGATTGGCGAGAAAAAGAACCAACCCGAAATTGAGACCCGTTGTGTAGTGAATCAAAAACGCCAGACCGGTCGTTCCCCCGGTAAGTAACCCGGCACTCTTGATAAAAACCAGCCCCACAGCCACCACCAGCGTCCCCGTCAGCAACGCCTGTAAATCATCCAGATAATTGTGGCGACTAGTTTCGGAAGGGTTCATTTGATCGAAATCCATCGCCCTGCAAAGCTCAGCCACCCTCCCCTCAAGGTCAGGGCATTCGTGGTCAACCGGACCCCGGGCAATCGATACCCGTACCTCCCAAGCCGCAATATCCACGTGGATTCTTGGCCAGGTACTGCTGGTGGGATTCCTCGGCATAATAAAACGCCGGGGCAATCAGTATCTCTGTAGCAATGTTACCGTGCCCATGGGCCTGAAGCTCTGTCTGATAAGCCTGCCGGACCAACTCCGCCTCACGCATCTGCTGATCACTGGTAGTATAGATACCCGAACGGTACTGAGTCCCCATATCATTGCCCTGACGCATTCCCTGGGTCGGGTCGTGGGACTCGAAGAACACCCTCAACAGACGAGCATAACTGATTTTACCGGAATCGAACACCACCCGGACAACCTCGTTATGCCCCGTCAAGCCACTGCAAACCTCCTGGTAGTTCGGGTTCAGGGTGTAACCCCCTGCATACCCGACCGCAGTACTGAAAACCCCTTTAAGCTGCCAGAAACAACGTTCTGCCCCCCAGAAACAACCCAGCCCGAACAGTGCCAGTTCCATACTATCCGGAAACGGGGGAATAATAGGATTGTTGGAAACAAAATGCCTGCCTGAAATAGACATCGATTCTTCCCGCCCTGGCAGGGCTTCGGTAGCTTTCGGCATCCGAGCCTGTTGGTGAGATACTGACATTTTCTACCCCTCTGGATTGGACATAGTCCAAGTATTGTTCGATAACGCCTTGTTTACCAGACTATAAAAACAGGGGATTTGTGAAGTCCATCACTGTAGCATAGCCACACGCCAGCAGATTGCAGACCGTTGCGGCACTTTGAAAACCAGACAACAATGGAACCAGAACAAACCCGCACCGGCTTAGTCAGCCGCGAACAGGACCGGAGGTGACGGAAGCACTCTGTCACTGAATCCGAAAAAATGAACCTGGAACCACAACACCGGAACATCAAGATGCCAGAAAAACCATTTCTTCTGCTCCTGCCGTTCATGCTGCTTGCGCTGCTGTCCGGCTGTGCCGGTATGGGCCAGAAACAGGAACCTCCGAAAGTAAACCTGGTCAATCTCCGGGTTGTGGACATGCAGCTTTTCGAGCAACGCTACGGATTGACCCTGCGCGTCGTCAACCCCAATCAATCAGCACTCACCATCGAGGGAATCAGCTTCGAAATAGAGTTGAATGAACAGGAATTCGCCTACGGTGTCAGCCGGCAGGCGCTAACGGTTCCAGGCTTCTGTGAGGCTACCCTCGAGGTGGAGGTGATCAGTACCCTGTTCAACGTGGTGAACCAGTTGCAGAACCTGGAAAGCCGCACGGGAAAACCCCTCCAATACCGAATTCATGGAAAAATCGGTATTGCCGGCGGGTTGTTCAGCATCCCCTTCGAGAACGAAGGACAGATCGGCCCCTCCCCCACTGGCAGCCCCGGCAGCGAGAACAGCCAGAAAATCTGACCTGTTCCAAACGCTTTACTCAATCCAGTGATGGACCCAGAATAAAATCCATCGTTCGATACCCGTGCTCATCCAGTGCATCTTCTATATCTTCCCAGGTGTAATCAGGATCACTTTCCTCCACGGCGGAAATCACCCCGGTCACATGCCTGAAAGCTTCCGGGCTGTCCAGATCCTCTGGGATAGCCACCAATCGTATTCCATCCAACTTTGCAGATGGCAGTATCATCAGCTTGCCGCTCATTTTCACTCCTGGTCTTGGTTGCAGGAAAAACGACCCGATCATAGGTGAGTCAGTTCGATTGGGCCAGTTTTTCTGATTCCTCCAGTCATCAGATTATCACACTACCCTGACTTCTGACCGCCTGTTGGGTCCGGTCTGGTTTGCCGGTAAGTGCGGGACCCCGGAACAACTCGCCTCCGGACGCTTGAGAAACCCGACTGTAAAGTGCAAGGTTCATCCCGGTACCGGGGTGATGTTCCCATAGAACAGTGATCAATCACTTGTCCTGAGGCCTTTGAATGTCTATGCTCCCGCCCCAGACTTTAATTCAGGAGAATCGCCATGTCCGAAAACGCAGAACGCACTCTTTTCATCTTCCCCGGCCAGGGCTCCCAATATCCCGGTATCGGAAGTGATCTTTGTGCAGAATTCGATTCGGCCCGCCTTCTCTACGAACAGGCCAGCGATACCCTGGGTTATGACATGGCGAAGCTCTCATTTGAAAATCCAGACGACAAAATCAACCTCACGCGCTACACACAGCCGGTTCTTCTGACCCACCAGATCGCTTGCCTAAGCGTCTATAGGGGACTGGCAGAGTCCCCTCTGCAACCCACCGCCACAGCAGGCCACAGCCTCGGGGAATACAGCGCCCTGGTCACTGCTGGTGCATTGAGTTTCGAGGATGCCCTGAGACTGGTATCCAAGCGCGGAGAACTGATGGGAATCCACGGTGAAGGAGAAATGGCGGCACTGACCATGGACCGGGAAAGCGCACAACCACTGGCTGACAAACATTTCTGCGGGATTGCAGGCATCAACCTGGCAGACCAGACAGTAGTTGGAGGTTCCAGTTCCGACCTCGACGCCCTGGCCGAGGAAATCACTGAGAAACTTCCCAAGAAGCGGGCCGTTCGTCTCAAGACGGAAGGAGCCTTTCACACCTACTACATGGTGACGGCGGCCCGACACTTTCGGAACGAGTTGAATCAAGTAGAGTTTTCCGAGCCGGAAATCCAGGTACTCTCCAACTACACCGGTGGCTACCACGAAAACGACTCCGGTACCATTAAATCCCGGCTGTTTTTCCAGTTGTTCCATCCGGTGAACTGGACAGGCTGCCTGCAGACGGCTATTGATGACGGGATCAATCAATTCGTGGAATTCGGAGGAGGTATCGGCAGAGGGGATGGACCGGCAGATATGCGTCCCAATCTCGAAGGGATCATCAAGAAATTCACCCGCCGCATCAGACCCAAACCGGCCTACAAGGCGGCCATCAATATTGAAACCATACGGGAAACCGCTGGTGTTTAAAGATCACGGATCCTGTCAGTTGCTCAGAAATGGCGCTGACTATCCACTTTAATCCGACGCTCACGCCAGCCCCGCGGGGTGAAGCACAGGGAAGTGCTGGGTCAGCCGGGTAATACAGGATAAGCACGGCTGAATCTGTTTTTTACTCTACGACCCGAGGCTCCTGCACCGGGCATAACATGGTGATACAAACGATGCCTGGGATTCCTGGAAACCATAATCAGCCAGCAACCGAACACCTGTACCGCCTCGTCCTGATGGCTTTGTCTATCACAATCCCACTCCTTTCACTCCAAGGGTGTGCGGTACCTTCCCCAATCCCGACTCATACCTCCCAGGCGACCCAGACTTTTGTGTTCGAATGCCCCGACTCCTCCTCTTTCGTTGCGAGAACCGAAGGGGATGGAGTCTGGTTGTTCCTGCCCGGCCAAACGGTGCAACTACCCCGATCCCGGAGTGGATCCGGATCCCGATACACCGACGGGACCATCACCTTCTGGAGCAAAGGCGAGGAAGCCATGCTCCAGACCGCTGAAATATCCCGACAGAACTGCATCAACAATCGACGCCGGGCAATCTGGGAACACGCCAAACTCAATGGCGTGGACTTTCGTGCCGTGGGCAATGAGCCGGGCTGGTTTTTAGAAATACGGGACCAGGAATCGATTCTCTTTGTAACAGACTATGGCGAATCAGAGTATCTGTTTGAAAAGCCACAGAGACCGCCTGATTCAGAAAGCGGACAAACCATCTACCGAGTGCTACTCCCTGACCGCCAGCTCAACGTGCTTCTGAAAGGAGAGACCTGCAGGGACAGCATGGCCGACGAGACCTATGAAACCAGGGTCTTAGTGCAACTGGACGAAACAACCTACATGGGTTGCGGCAGAGCACTGCATTGAGCGGGCGTTCATTCGAAAAATGCCACAGGTAGACAACCTGTTCTTCTCCTCCAAGAAGCAAAGAGAGGCAGCACCTCCGCCCCTCTAAGATAGACTACCTGTCATGGTAGTGCCGCCTATGACCCAGCTAGTAGCTTTGTGAATCCGCTGTCAAATTCTGTCTACTGCTTTTTATCAGTTTTGGAATAGAAGACAAAGCAGCGACCTGTGAGTGGCAAACTGTTGCTTTGCCGGTAAAAACAGGTAAATGACAGATTCAGCATCAGATGATAGCCCTCCTTCCGTTGCTGGACGATGCATGGTTGCCGACAGCCTCCTCCTCAAGCAGCAGCTTTAAACCATAAATCGATCTCGTAGACACGCACGATTCGCTGTGAGTATCCAGACCATACACTGCTCTGTAGGCGGTGACACGCTCGCTGAAGTATCTTGAGATACTTTGAAATCGCCTCGCAAACGGGATCAACTCCGGTGGCAGTATCACTATCGAGGACTTTATCAGCTGCCGATCGCGGCTTGACTGGCCATTTACAGAGATCACGGGAATCTATGGTGCTCCATGGCACCATCAAACACTGTTTCCGGGTCTTTGATACTTTTCGACTTTGGGGAAAGGATCGATTACTCTGGATACACTCCCCCCAGGCTTCTTCACAATGGCATGATTCCACAGGGATACGTGGGTATCGCCGTGCACAGTTCAGTTTCAATTGTTCTATGTCAATCCGTCGTGTTATTCCAATCGAGCAGGCCGAGTGGCACATCGCGCCACCGGCTGCGTGGGTACAAGCCACCAAACCCGATTGGTCTTTCGAGGCCGACTCTGACGAGGGTCTCACCTTTCTTCTAATCGACGAACAGCTTGATGTTGAAACGCAATGCTGCTGGCAACGATCGGTTCGTCGTTTGCTCTCGGTAAGTGCGGTTCAGGCGCTTAGCCAGGTCGAACTGGATTTTGACCCAGCCGCGCATCGCCTGCTGATTCATGAACTGGCGATCTGGCGCAAGCAGGATGACGGCACCTGGCAGAAGCGCTCAATGGCCACCCGTGACAGTTTTCTGCTGCGACAGCGCGAGCGTCAACTCGAACAGCAGCTTCTTAATGGCCGCGTATCTCTCGTCGCACTGCTCGAGGATGTTCGTGTCGGGGATGCGATTGACCTGGCGTGGACGCTGGAACCCCGCGAATCATTGGCCGATCTGCGCTTTACCACTTATTACGGCTTTGCCTGGTCAGTGCCAGTGGCACGTGCCACGTTGACCATTCATCTTGACGATGCGTCACCGACGCGATGGCAACTGCATTCCCCCGACGGTGAGACACCACCAACAATTGAAGAGGCACGCAATCGGCTGCACTGCTCGGTTGAACACCCGACACTCTTCTCATTCGAAAACAATGTTCCGGCTGATTACTGGCCGTTCAGCCTGCTTGAGGTTTCCGGTTGGCATACCTGGTCAGAGGTGGCCCGGTTTTTTGTGTCGCTATGGGCCGATGCGATGGCTGACAGTTCAGATGAAATCGCAGAACTGGCGGAATCGCTACGCCATGAGAATGGTGCGGCCGGCGAAATTATCCGAGCGATCCGTTTCGTGCAGGAAGAGGTACGTTACCTGGCTGTCGATTTCGGACATGGTAGCGGGATGCTTCCCAATGGTGCCGGTATCGTACTGCGTCGACGCTTCGGTGATTGCAAAGACAAGTCGGTCCTTCTCACAGCGTTACTACGCCAACTGGGTATCGAGGCCTGGCCATTGCTGGTCAGCACGGGGTGGGAGGGCGCCGTGTCGCGTTTGCAGCCCTCGGCAAGCTGTTTCAGTCATGCGATCGTGACCTTTTTTCATGACGGAAAGCGCCATTGCGTCGATCCAACCATCCTCGGCCAGCGAGGTGATTTGTCCCACATGGTGGCACCTTCATACGGTTACGGACTCGAGGTCCGGTCTGATGTGGCGGCGCTGCTCTCCTTGCCCGACCCAGCCCCGGCAGAATTGACGCTGATTGAATACTTCAAGCTGGACCATCGACACCAGCAGGGGCGGGTAGAACAGACACTTAGTGGAAGTGGCGGAATAAGCGACGATCTTCGTACAGCGCTTTCCCAAAATGGCAAGAGTGCTTTTTTCGATGATCGCCTGGCTGACCTGCAACATCATTTCCCGGCACTGACAAGGGAGGAGCAGGCACCTGACGTCCGTGACGATGAAATAGAGAACCGGATAGAACTTCGATCCTCATATCAACTGCCGACCTGGGGCACACCCGGTACAAAGCCGCCATCCCAGTTCGAGTATGGAGCGCATGGCCTCTTTCTTGCCGTGGAACATGTCAACAACACGGAGCGACGTCGGTCACCCTGGGCACTGCGCTATCCCATGAGGGCTCACCACCAGGTCGTGGTTCAGGGCAAATGCGTGCAAAAGGTTACGGAAGCGAATTTCAGATCCGAAGGTCCTGGGTTCATCTATGCATGCCAGGTGACCTCGGGGCGGCACAAGGTGACGTTCGACTATCGCTGGGAGACAACGCAACACCCCCTCTGTCAGGATAGTTGTCCACCCAGTAAGATGGGACTTCAATAACCAAGGAGAGTGGGCAGAGAGAGCAATAAATGGGATATCCAAAAGAGCGGAAGGAAGCAGTGCTGAAGAAGATGCTTCCGCCGAACAACAAAACAATACCGGAGATTGCGAAAGAGGAAGGGATCTGCGAAGGCACGCTGTACAACTGGAGAAAAGCGGCCCGTGCAGAGGGTCGCCTGATGCCAGATGGAGACATCACGCCCACTGGATGGTGCGCCGCAGACAAGTTTGCAGCGGTTTTGGAGACTGCCTCAATGAACGAGGCAGAGCTTTCTGTCTACTGTCGTGAGCGTGGACTGTATGCTGAACAGATCGGGGAGTGGCGGGAGGCGTGCGAACAGGCGAACGATTGGGATCGCAACCAGACTAAACGGTTAAAGGAGAACCGCAAAGCGGATGAGAAGCGGATCAAAGAGCTGGAGAGGGATCTCAAACGCAAAGAGAAAGCTCTGGCAGAGACTGCAGCTCTGCTGGTTTTGAGAAAAAAAGCCCAGGCGATCTGGGGGGACGGAGAGGAAGGATGATCAATGCCCCAGATCGCCGTAGAGCTGTTGAATTGATCGAAGAAGCAGTAGATGCGGGTGCACCTGCACTGAAAGCCTGTAAAGAACTGGAGATCAGTCTGCGCACCTATAAGCGCTGGACCGATGGTGATGGTATCAAAGCCGATGGCCGACCGGATGCCAAACGCCCGGAACCTGTGAATAAACTGACCCCTGAGGAGCAACATCGGATCTTGGAGACGTGTAACGATGAAGAATATCAGAGCCTGCCGCCATCGCAGATCGTACCGGCATTGGCCGACAAAGATATCTATATCGCTTCCGAATCCAGCTTTTACCGGATACTGAAGGAGGCCGATCAGTTGCATCGCCGAGGGAGAGCGCAACCACCGAGAAAAGTGAGAAAACCAGAGGCTTATGAGGCTACTGCCCCGAATCAGGTTTGGAGTTGGGATATCACGTTCTTGGCGACTACCATCACTGGAATGTTCTACCGACTCTACCTGGTGATGGACATCTACAGCCGCAAAATTGTTGGGTGGGAGATTCACGAAAATGAGACGGCGGATCACGCATCACTGTTGATCCGCAAGGCTTGTCTGGCGGAAGGCATTGGTGAGCAGGGCTTAGTGCTACACTCCGACAACGGATCGCCGATGAAAGGTGCCACCATGTTAGCGACGCTGCAAAGGTTGGGTGTTGTACCGTCGTTCAGTCGCCCATCTGTAAGTAATGACAATCCGTATTCGGAGAGTTTGTTCGGGACCATGAAATACACTCCGGCATTTCCGTCGAAGCCATTTGAGAGCTTAGATGCAGCGCGCGATTGGGTTTACGATTTCGTTCATTGGTATAATGAAGAGCATCGTCACAGCGGGATTCAATTCGTGACACCAGCTCAACGCCATAGCGGTTCAGAGCGGTCGATTTTGGTGAATCGAGAGGCGGTCTACCAGGCGGCGAAGCATCGAAACCCAGAAAGATGGAGTCGAGGAATACGGAACTGGGCACCAGCTGGTGAGGTATGCCTGAACCCGGAGAATCAAGACGCAGAAGGAGCTGGAATTAAAGACGAAGCAGCGTAGAGAATTGGACAACTATCTTGACAAACGTCGAACATGCAATACCCGCGGAACAATGGGAAGAGTACTGCCGCACCCGCGAGGAAGCTCTGGACAACGCAGGGTGGGCCAGGGTGCCCACCGCGCGCTCGTTCGAATGGCGATATATCGCCATCTGGTTCGCGATTCTGGCCGTCTTCGCCGGTGCAAAGTACTTTCTGAAACCAGACCGTCCGGATCATGAACGGATAGTTCAGACAATCAACCAGACCTGGGATGCCTATCGAAGCAAGGACTATGTCGGTGCTCAGGCTCTGATCCCCCAGGTGGAAGCGCAATTGCGCGACAACTATGATTTTCAGATGCTGCGTGCCGAAGTAGGGACCATTACGGGTAACTACCATCAGACAAGAGACGCTTTGAAACAAGCTCGCGAACTGCGTACCGATCTTCCCGCTCCGGATATCGTGGAGGCGAATCTACTGATAGCTTTGGGAAAACCCGAAGACGCCCGGAAACTGCTGCTGGGAACGGTCAAGCGCTTTCCCACAGAAACGGGTGCTTACGTGATCCTGGCGCGGGCAACGCAACATCTGGGAAGCGCAAGTGAGACACGCCGGGCGTGGGAGGATGTGCTGATTCGCCAGCCGGCCGATCCAGACGCCCTGTTCGCACTTGCATACCTGGAGTGGAAAACCGGTGATAAGCATAGTGCCGATGGCATCATTACGGATGCCATCGCAGCACTGCCATCGCGCAGTGCCGTACTTGAATCTGCGCTCTCGCGCTACTACACGACAACCGGCCGCCCGGAAGAAGCCGTTCCCCCGGCCCGATTGGCCCAGGAACTGGCACCCTACAATCCACGACACGGTCACCAGTACGTGATGGCGCTTCTGCACAATGACGAGATCACCCGCGCTGTCGAACAGGCGCAGGCATTCACCTTACGTATGCCCAATACTGCGTTTTCATGGAACAGCCTTGCGACCGCCGCTGCGATGGGAAAGCGGCCGAAACTTGCAGAGCCCGCCTTTCTGCGATGGCTTGAAATTGCGCCCTACGAAGCCAATGCCCATTCGAACTTCGGGTTTTTTCTTCACACCGAGGGACGCTCACAAGAGGCCCGCAATATACTCAAGTTGGCAACCCATTCTTTTCCCGGTAACGGCATGGTCTGGTTGAACTATGCCGTGGTCCTAAAGGCGCTGGGTGACGGAGTCGCAGCGAACAACGCTCGGAAACAGGCGAACGCACTGCTTACCGATGAACAACGTACAACCATTTTGCGTTGAAATCACGATTCAGCGGGAAATAGAGACAACTGCTTAAGGAGCTGGCTGGACTTAGGTATAGTTCTCCTTTCCCCGTTTTTTCTATTTTTTTCATCATGTTCGATTAGTTCTTCCTGTCAATCTGCGGGTGTTGTCACTCTGTTGCAGCAAGCCTATTTTGTGGCTCAGTCAATTACTGAATACCGCCCACCTTGTCCACACCGGCCTGGCACTTGGACGCGGTGAAACACTTCTGGATACTGGTGACTCCCAGCGCCCCCTCCGGCTCGCGGCCCGGGAACAACCACAGAGAGGGTCGAAACAGCTGCCAGTAGCGGCTCAGTTGCAGCAGCAATGTCTCCGGAATCTCGACTGGCCGATCCTTGGCTCCCCTGCCCTGATTGATATGTAGCAGTCGACGTTCGCCATCGATATCTCGAACCTGTAAGTTCACCAACTCACTGACACGTAGACCACAGGCATAACAGACCCAAGAATCCCTTCGGCGTGTTCAAAACGTTTGCGCCAATTCGAAACGGTTCTCGTATGGCACCCCGGCAGTCCACCTATGGTGTGCTCGGGAATCTGGTTTTGTAATAAAATCCCAATTTGCACCCGTTGGAGAGGCCTTGGTTTGGGCCATGAGCAGAGCGCGCCAATCTCTTGTTTAAGCGATTGCCAGTCGGCACCTTTTTTCAACAGTTCAAAGGTTTTCTTTTAACTCGGAAAGGTGCTCGGGAAGAGATACTTTGAGGTATGACAGCCCAAGATCAGAAACATGGTGAAGAATGCTTCTTGGCGAAAGCGTGAGCTGACAACGCTCATCCAGATGTGAAGAAAGCTGCTCGCCGCTGATTTTTCCTTGGGCTACGATATCGATGACAAACTGCTGAATCAGTTCCGCCTTAACCTCAGG
>JAAELC010000130.1 GCA_024227135.1 Gammaproteobacteria bacterium | reverse complement strand
TTACGCGATGTATCTGGCGGCGCTGGCCAGTATGATCCATGGTCTGACCGTTCCCGGATCCATCGAAGTCGCTTAACGTGCAAAGGGGCTGCCCAATAGGCTCTTTGAGGGGTTGAGCAAAGCTCCCTGGGAGAACCCGGTATTTTCAGGTATGTTCATTTCCCTGGTTACCTTCGGCTTTATCGGCGGTATCACCGGTGTTGTCATGGGAACCGAGCAGATCAACCTGATCATCCACAATACCATCTACGTACCGGCTCACTTCCATGCAACGGTGGTGACGGGTACGACCCTGGCCTTCATGGCGGTGACCTACTTCCTGATTCCGGTGCTTTTCCGCCGCCAGATGATCCTTCCCGGCCTGGCTAAGATTCAGCCATATCTGTTCGGCGGTGGCATGACCATTCTCATTCTGTTCATGCTGGGTGCTGGGACCATGGGTGTCTCCCGACGCCACTGGGATATGGATTTCACCGGAGCCGCTCTGGGCTTTGACTATCCCGGTATCGCGTATACGCTGATGGCCATCGGTGCTTTTGGTGGAGTGATCGGTGTTGTCGGCGGAGCCGCATTCCTGCTGGTTACCGTAGGTTCGTTGATATTCGGTAAGAAACTCGAGCCCTCTGCGGGACTGTTGCAGAGCTTTGGTGTACCCCTGGCAGCCTCCTGCTACAGCAGCGATCGCCCGGAGACCCTGCCGATGGCACCACCGGTGGAACATCACGATACGAGCAGTTTTGAAGCACCTGGGACTTTTGTTCTTGCCATGTTGCTTCTGGTCTCTTTCGTGGTCTACTACTTCATCAACTGGAAGTATCTGGCATCAGTCTGGCCACTTAGTTAGGTCAGCGCTGCCGGAGGCAACGGGTGGATGTCCATTCACCCGTTGCCCAAACACCCCAAACCCTCTTCCGGATAATGTCTCCGGTACAACGTGTTAGATGTGATACCCCTTAAACCAGGCGGCCCATCCAACCCCTGAGTGAACCGCAAATATGGTCAAGCTGCTTACTAATCTGTTCAAACTGCGTATCGGTGTCATCATGGCCATAACGGCACTGGTCGCACTGATCGTTACCCCGGGCCAGCCTGTGCCGGCGTGGCAAGCCGTGGTACTCACCATTGCGGTCCTGCTGGCGGCAAGTAGCGCAGGAGCATTCAACCAGTACTACGAACGCGACCTTGACAGTCGCATGAAACGCACCCGTAACCGCCCCTTCGTCACAGGAGATCTCAACTACAATCGCGGTTGGCTACTGGTCATCTCCGCATTGTTACTGATTGGCGTTCTCGGTGCCGGGTTTGCCCTGAACGGCGTAGCCGCTCTGCACATTTTTCTCGGTGCGTTTTTCTATGCCATCGTTTACACCGTCTGGCTTAAGCGTCGCACCTGGTTGAATATCGTCATTGGAGGTGCCTCTGGAAGCTTCGCCGTGCTGGCAGGGGCTGCTGTGGTCGACCCGAACCTGGGTCCGGTACCCATTTTACTCGCTATCGTTCTTTTTCTCTGGACCCCTTCTCATTTCTGGAGTCTGGCCATTGCCCAGCATGACGACTACGCGGCAGCCGGTGTCCCAATGTTACCCGTTGTGGTGGGTGACCGTTCCGCAGCCAAAGCAATCCTGGGCAATACCCTGCTGCTGGTCGGTATATCGGTCCTACCCTTCTTTTTTGGCCTTGGCTGGGTCTATCTGCTGGGCGCACTGTTCGGCGGTGGCTATTTTATTTACTGGAATATTCGATTGATACAGAATCCTTGCCGTAAAGTGGCCATGAAAAGTTTTTTTGCCTCCCTGATTCAACTGGTCGTCCTGTTGATCTTTGCGGTAGTCGATGCTCAATTGATCAGCTGAATATAGCTTGTAAAGGTGGAAGAATTCCCATCGGCATCTTCTGGTTGCACATGCACGATGGGGGTGCCAGCATCAAGCAACCTGATCTGAACTCTGGACTACGATAAACCATACCATTTCACTCAATGAGTTCCCGATTGATGCCATTGTTGAGAAGCGGCATTGTCGGGAACTTCGTTCCAGCGGCACTCCATGCCTCAACTGGCCTATCCGGAATCTCTAATGCACCATTTCACCACTCTTATTGGACTGGTGCTGTACCTGGCTCTTCCCTGGCACTCACTGCAGGCTGCGCCAGATGCGAAAGCCCTGGAAACCATCCGTGAGTTTCAATACGACACCGCCCTGAAGGCAAGCCAGGATGCCATCGGCAGAACCCCGGCCGACCACCTGTTCACTGACCATGCCGGTCGTGCCGTCAGGTTTTCCAGTTTCAGGGGAAAACCGCTGGTACTCAGTCTGGTCTACACCAGTTGCTACCACATCTGCCCCATGACCACCCGGCACCTTCACAAAGTGGTGGAAAAAGCCAGGGAGGCGCTGGGCGAAAACTCATTCTCTGTCGCCGTACTGGGCTTCGACTCCCAGCACGATGGCCCCCAGGAAATGGGGTTCTATGCGAAAAAGCAGGGCATCGAAGAGGCAGGCTGGTCCTTGCTGAGTGCCGACAGTGAGACCATCAACGCATTCACAAAAGAGCTGGGCTTCGTCTATTTCAGTTCCCCGAACGGTTTCGATCATGTGGTGCAGTCCACGGTGATCGATGCAAAAGGGGAAATCTACAGGCAGGTCTATGGTGAAGTGTTTGAAACCCCCCTGCTGGTAGAGCCTCTGAAGCAACTGGTGCTCGGCCGCCCAAAACCCAACCAGACATTCTTTTCGGAACTGGCGGACAAAGTGCGTTTTTTCTGTACCACCTACGATCCGAGCCGGGATGGGTATCGCTTTGACTACTCCTTGTTCGTCGGAATGATCATTGGTGCGCTCATTATCATTCTTGGGGGTGTCTTCCTGGTCAGGGAATTCTATAAAGGCAAGCGAGTTCGGGGGGCCTGAAATTTTACTCACCGTTCAGCACTTAACTTGCAGGTAGTAAACGGCGAGGTAAGGGTCGTGGAGAAACCTGTCTGGAGCTAATAGCACTTACTTAAGCTTAAAAGCCCCGTCATTGCGAGCGTAGCGTGGCAATCTCTCTTGTCGTGCCGGGGTTCTGGAGATTGCTTCGTACCTCGCAATGACGGCTATTTGGCTTAAGTAAGTGCCATTCCTGTCTGGAGCAGATTTTCACGCCAGCCCGAAGAGGTGAGGCTAAAGGATGAGCCGGGTAACCCGGACCCAAAGACCAGCAAGACTGGACAATTTGTTTTTCCGCGGCCCAAAGTATCAGGTTGAAGGCATACAGAGGATCCGGCCTGATTTGTTACAGGCTGCCACCACTCCCTGATCAGCAGACGAATCGGTCATATTTATACCGCCCAAAACTTCAGGTTTGATTGATATCAATGCCTGACCGCCCTGACGCTATTAGTATTAGCCGTTGATATCTGGACCTCCCATCTTCACCTCGAGCACCAAGAGAGACCGAGCTTGAAAATCAATCCCATAAAGCGTGGCTATCTCTACCTCGAAGCCTGGTTTAACTACTCATTCGGACCTGAATGGAATCCGCTCTATCACCTGGGAACCCTGACATTCTTCTTTTTCTGGGTTGTCCTGGTGAGCGGCATCTATCTATTCATTTTCTTCGACACCAGTCTGAATGGTGCATACGCTTCGGTAGAATACCTCACCCATGAGCAATGGTACCTGGGGGGGGTCATGCGCAGCCTCCACCGCTACGCATCAGATGCGGCCATCGTAACGATTTTATTGCACATGTTCCGGGAATTTGCCCTGGACCGCTACCGGGGCTTCCGCTGGTTCTCCTGGGTGACCGGTGTACCGACACTCTGGTTTGTCATCACCCTGGGTATTACGGGCTACTGGCTGGTCTGGGATGAACTGGGTCTGTATGTGGCCGTACTTTCATCCCAGCTCATGGATGCTCTACCCATCGTCTCCGGCTCCATGGCCAGTAATTTCCTTGAAGGACAGCTCACCGATCGCTTTTTCACGCTGATGGGTTTTCTTCACCTGCTCGGACAACCGGTACTTCTGATTTTTGTACTATGGATTCATGTCAAACGCATGTCCCACGTAGAAATCAGTGCTCCCCGGGGACTGGCCATCGGCAGTTTTCTTGCTTTGCTGGCACTTTCCCTGGCCAGCCCGGCTGTCAGTCATGCACCAGCAGATCTGAACAAGGTCCCCGCCATACTGAATCTGGACTGGTTCTATCTCAATATCTACCCTTTGCTTGACACTGTCACGGCGGGCCAAACCTGGGTGATTACCATTGGCATTACCATGGTGCTGATGCTCATGCCCTGGATTCCCCCCAAGAAAACCGGTCCGGCAGCGGTTGTCCATCTGGATGAATGCAATGGCTGCGGGCAATGTGCCGTGGACTGCCCCTTCGATGCGATCACTGTTCAGGCCCGCACAGACGAAGCCCGCTGGGAGTATGAAGTGGTGGTCGAGGATAATCTTTGTGCATCCTGCGGTATCTGCGTGGGTTCATGCCACTCCTCAAACCCCTTCAGAAGCCGCGAGAAACGCCTGGAAACCGGCATCGATATGCCCCAGTTTCCCATTGATGACGTAAGGCGACAGACCCGGGAGGCACTATCCCGGCTGGAGGGTGACACCCGAATCCTGATTTTTGGTTGCAATCACGCCCTGGACGCCTCGGAACTGAAGTCACCAGGTGTAGCGGTGCTGAATCTGATCTGTACCGGCATGATGCCACCGACCCTGGTGGAATACGCACTCAAACAGGGTGCCGACGGTGTATTCGTCACAGGCTGCCGCAACGGAGACTGTTTTTATCGTTACGGAAATATCTGGATGGATAAGCGGTTCGAGGGGGTACGTAAACCGATACTTCGGGATCGTGCCGATCGTTCCCGCATCATGGTTCAACGGGCCGCAGAAACAGACCGCAAAAAACTCCAGGCAGCCCTTGCCGAGTTCCAGCTGCAAATTGCAGCGGATAAAACTGATTCTGCCCGGAACCTGGACCATGCTTAATCCAAAACGACTGATCCTGCAGATTTTCAACTATGGGCTCTTCATGGGACTGGTCTGGTATTTTTCATTTGCCCCACCCTATATCCGGCTGAACCCGGATGAATCCATGATTACCCTGGCACTTTCCCATTCCGGTGAGCGGATGGAGGAGTGTCGCCAGCTCAGCCCCGAGGAAATGGCGAAGTTACCACCCAACATGCGTATCTCCACCGACTGCCCCCGGGAACGCTCCCCGGTAACCATAGACGTTCAATTGGACGGAAACAGCGTATTCAAGACAATGGCCGAGCCACCTGGTCTCTATAAAGACCAGGGCGTGGATATCTACCACAGCATAAAGGTCCCTGCCGGAACTCATAAAATGGTCGTTGAAATGAACGACAATGCAAACAAGCAGGGCCCCACGCATACCCACAAGCAGGATGTCACCCTGGATCCGGCCCAGCTACTCGTCATCCAGTTCAAGACGAGCACCGGCCAGTTTGTGGTTAAATAGCACTCTGGCGCTCACTACAGCCGGGGCTTCTTCCCCCATGCCTGTTAACAGCGAAACGAGCCTGGATTGATACATCCGCCCGATCTGAACCAACGGCTGCCTTAACGGGTAAAATACGGCTGTGGTCGTTCCGTAATATTTAGAAAACCTGGAAGATAGTTTCTACTATGAAAACCGAGTCACTGACCAACAACCCGATAATCGATGGTTATGCCCTTGATGTCCAGGGAGGCAGCAACGGCAGACTTGCCATCGGCTGGCTCTCCCTGGCCATGGGTTCGCTCGTGGTGGGCGGTCTGTTTACCATTCTCATCGTGTTGTCCAGAACGCCTGGTATTCAGGAGATTTTTCCCTGGGTGGATTTCTTTCATACCGCCCTGGTTGTGCATGTGGACCTCACCGTGCTGGTCTGGTTTCTCTCGTTTGCCGGGGTGCTCTGGAGTATCAACAGCCGGGAAGCGTGCATTCCCTGCGGATGGCTGGCGCTGGTTCTGGCCATTGCCGGTGCTGCTATCATTTCCCTGTCCCCCTTTCTGGGGGCAGGTGGTCCCCTCCTGAACAACTATGTACCTGTTCTGCGTGACCCGATATTCTTTACCGGTCTCGGGATCTTCGGGCTTGGATTTACGGTGCTGGTCCTGAGAGGGTTGTTGTTCTCCATTCCCGTGGGGAACACCATCAGCGGCGGTGGCGCACTGCGATTCGGGCTGTTTACCGGGCTGCTGATCGCGCTACTCTCCATTCTGGCTCTGCTGGCCTCCTACTTTGGCATTCCCGAAGGCACTGAAGGAAGCCACTATTACGAACTCCTCTTCTGGGGAGCCGGGCACACGCTTCAGTTTACCCATACCCAGCTGATGCTGGTGGTCTGGCTCTGGCTGGCGACAGTGGCTGGTTCAGCACCACGAATCACCCCCCGTGTCACCCTGTTCCTGTTTGCCCTGGGTGCACTACCGGCCCTTGCCACCCTCTATATCTATTTCGCTTTCGATATAGGCTCCCCCTACCACCTGCTGGCATTTACGATACAGATGCAGTACGGGGGTGGTCTGGCAGCCCTGCCCGTGGCACTCGTGCTGATATCGGTGTTTTTTCCGGGAAAACTCCCGTTGACCGATCAGCAAAGAGGTATTCGATCGGCGCTTCAGTTCTCCATTATCCTGTTTGGTGCCGGGGGCATCATCGGCTATCTGATCAGCGGCAGTAACGTGACAGTTCCCGCCCACTACCATGGATCCATCGTTGCAGTCACTTTAACTTTCATGGGCCTCACTTATTACCTGCTGCCCCGACTCGGATTCAAAACACCTCAAGGAAGAATGGTTCGACTGCAACCTGTTATCTACAGCGTCGGCCAGTTGAGCCATATAACAGGACTGGCATGGTCCGGAGGCCACGGAGTCCAGCGAAAAACTGCAGGCGCAGCCCAGGGACTGGAGGGTATTGAGAAAATTGCCGGTATGGGGCTGATGGGACTGGGTGGTCTGATTGCTGTCGTGGGGGGCGTGCTGTTTCTGGTGATCGTCTTCAAATCCATGTGGCCCAGCGAAAAAAATAAAACGCCATCGTAACTGCTCCCCTGGAGATTACCCCCCATAGGTGGCCTGTGGAGGAAGTGTCTTTAGCCGCGATGCCAAAGCCAGGTCTACAGGGACGCCCTACGATATCCTCCGGAACAGCCCCCAGCCCCCCATGGGGCGTGAGTAGATACCACGACAGCACGGAGAAAAAACACTGGCTTACAATCCGATTCGGCCCTCCATGAGATACTGGATCAAATTGAATACCACCATCGCCAGCACCAGTATGATGACGAAAAAAACCACGGACCGGTTTTCAAATCGTTGTCCGCGCCTGACTTCTATTTGATTGAGTACCCAGTCCGCCAGGAAGTAAAGAACCAACCCGGCAACGGTGTAAATGACAGCACTCAGCATGTTTTAGCCTCCACCCTCTGGTATTAAATCTGTTTTTCAACGTTTAAACGGCCAGCCTCCGCCAACAGGCTTTCCCACCCCATCAAAGGCGGAGCTGAATTTGTTTGGTAAAAGACCGGCCTTGCCTGCAAAGCCACCCTCTTACAGGTGACACACTTGCTCAGGGCGGGTATAAGTGAAACCCGAACAAATAGATCAACACTCCAGTTACGGAGACGTACAGCCACAACGGCAGAGTCCAGCGAGTCAGGCGCTGGTGTAATTGCACCTTGTTCATTACGGCTGCGCCTACTGTGACCAGAATCATGGGCACAATCACTATCGCCAGCAGGACGTGGGTAAAAAGAATGGTGAAATACAGAGGTCGAACCAGCCCTTCTCCTCTGAAGGGCGCGTAACCTACTTGATTGTGATAATAAAGATAGGAGGTTAGAAACAGGGACGATACTACGAGGGCAGCGACCATACAGACCTTATGGGCATGGATGTTCTGTCTGCGTATAAAAAGGTAGGCTGCCACAATCAGACCGGCTGCCACAAAATTCAGGCCGGCCTGAAGTGAAGGCAAATAGGAAACTATGTCCATGGTTCGATTCGAAGCGTTACCGTTTTCCTGTCTTTTTCCATTGGCGAACAGCCCAGACTCCAAAGACTGACAGTACCACGATATTGATAATTGCACCGATCACCCAAAAACCTGTGAGATCCCGCTTTTTCGGTGGGGGTGATGTAAACGTTGCAGATGTGGGTAAATTCGACTTCAGGGTATCCCCCGGTTCAACCTGGATCTGCCCCCCTTTTCCACTCTCCGCTTCTTCCTTCACAACGGAAGAAACAGGCACTTTAACCCTGTTCAGTTCCTGGGATTCGGCGAAACTACCAGCCGAAAAGAGGCCAGTACCAGACACCAGTATCAAAAACGCTGTTCCAAACCAGATTGCAGACATATCTTGCAGTATCAATCCTGTTCTATTGGCACGCACCAGCACCAAAATCACCGAGGCCAGACGGCAGGGGTCATTATCCAGAATTCCGCTGGCACATGCTATGGCTATTCCACAACGACACTCATCCACTCCACTTTGCCAAGATCAAAGCAGCGCCTGCCGGGATATGCTATAAGCTCTCCAATCAGTTCCACAGACCACCAACCGGGAGAAAAAACACATGTTCGGACTTAAAGGCTCAGATGTTCAAAACAGCGAACACTGCCTGCTGAAAAATGTCGGAATTTCCGAATTCAACAAACAACATCTACGACTGGCCAGCTATGCCGTTGAGTTCAGTCAACTGGTGGAGGAACTTGCGACCCGGGAACCCGAAAACAAGGATTGGAGGCAGGTGGATGCTCTATTCAGTCGCATCAGTCGTTTCGTGGCAACCCATTTTCGGGAGGAAGAAGAGTTAATGCGGGTTCATGCCTATCCGGATTATGCGGCACACAAGGTTCTTCATGAAAAATTTGCAAAACAACTCGCTGAAGTACAATCCCAGATAAACAGTCGCAACATCAAGTTCAAGGGAAAACTGACAGACATGCTCTGGGGCTGGCTTTATCACCATATCAATGAGGTGGATTACGAGTATCGGGATTTCTTCATGGAGAAAGGCATCAAGTAGTTGCCTTGTGATATCGAAATCAACTGTGATGTTACAACCGAAAACCCTGGTGGTTTCTTTCCAGAATTCATACCGCCAATGTAACTGCTCACCACCCATGGGAGACAATCCCTGGGGAGTGAGCAGTTACGATTATCCATTCTTAGTTTCCTGATCCGGGTAGGCGGCCATCTCCAATACAGTCTGCACCGATCTGGCAGCATAATAGATTCCATTCAGTGCTGTTTGAGAGGAACCCGAAGGGATATCGTCGAGCAGTTCATCGGCTCTCTTGACAATCTGCCCATTGAGACGATGTACCTTGTGATACTGCTCTGACAGCAGAGCCTGTCTTGCCTCGATCGAATCCTTGATCTCAGCAACCACCGGCTTACACGCCTCAGCATGGAAAGATGGGCTACCCAGCAACGCCTCCAGCCGACTGATGGCATCCGATTCTCCCATGGATGCTTTCCACCAGGCGATGAATCCGGACTTGTGATCCGCCATGGCGTTGACCGAACCCGCCATGGCGTTGACCTCATCCCGACCACCAGGATGAAAGGGTATGCGATCTGCCGTCTCCTCTGAAGCCAGATGATCGAGCAGGTCCGCCATCTCTCTCAGAGGTCCAATGATCTGCAGGGTGATACCAATCGCCAGAAACACACCGAGCGCAGTCCCAATAGCAACAATCCACAACATGAGCCGTTCATCACTGCTGGTGGACGTGTCGATATCCAATCGCATTCTCTTCATGACATGGTTGGCATTGACCACATTGTCCCGAACCAGTCCCTCGATCTCAGTCACCGCCAGTCGCATCTCGTTGCTGAGTCTGGTAATACGGGCATTCTGTTCCACCAGCGCTAGAAAATCCCGGCGATAGTTTTCCAGTAAATCGAGAAAATACTCCTTGTCATCGGTGGACACTTGAGATATCTCGACTTGATTTCTGATGATGCCAAGCTCCCTGATGGCCATGTCTACATACTCCAGATCACCC
This sequence comes from Gammaproteobacteria bacterium, assembly GCA_024227135.1. Taxonomy (GTDB): domain Bacteria; phylum Pseudomonadota; class Gammaproteobacteria; order Chromatiales; family Chromatiaceae; genus JAHEHQ01. Next base: position 41,351 of record JAAELC010000130.1, on the reverse strand, counting down.
CTGAGCAGATAATCCTTTTCTCTGCGCCTTAATTGAAGCAGATTCTTCCCAAGTTCCGGTACATAATGGGTATTAAGTAGATTTTCGATGCGATGCGCCGCTTCCCTGAATGGCCCTTTACCATCATGTTTATTTTCGCTGGCCAGTATTTCCGCCGCAAAAATGCCAAATGTCTCCCGGTAGGTCTCGATTTCATTTAAAAGCCTTGCTCTTAAACCCTGAGAAATATCCGAAGAGGCAACCTCATCTTCAAATGACTCTATCAATTGATGCACCCTGTCCCGGTACAGGGGCTCACGTCGCAGCCCAAGATCCTTCTCACTACGCCTTATCTGCAACAAAATCAGAGATAGCCTGTCAACTTCGAGTCGCCCCGCCATCTCCTCCAACTCATGGACGGTATCTCTGAATGCACCCTGGAGACCCGAGTTATGATCCAGCCCCTTGATTCTCCAGGCATCAACCACATTCTGGAATCGCTCACCATAGTCGTTCATCAACCGGGACATTTTTTCTGCCACCTGAGCCGCCGGTTCATCGATGGCTGCCATCACCACCGCGTTCTCACGAGCCTGCTCCAGGTTCCTGACCACCTCTCGCACCGCACTCTCTGCCCGGGTGACAAGAAAATGGTTTTCCGCTCGCTGTGCTTCGAGCATGTCGATCTCGATAGCCAGCGCCTGGGATTTTCTGGCACCTGAAATATCGTCGAGTTGACGATAGTCAAGAAGAGCCTGTTGCAAGGTGAAATGGTACTGCCAGATCACTGCAAGAAACAGAAACCCGACGATACCAAAGCCGAAACCAATCTTTTCACCTATTCGCAGTTTTCTGGCAAACCTACCCATTTTCAGCCTCCAAACAGCCAGTTCATTGTGGAATTTGAGTTAGTAACTGTTGAAACTTCAGGAAAAGTATACGAACTGACCGTGACAGGTTTGTGACGGTCACTGAAATGAGCTGACTCCCCGCGGGGTCAATTGTGGCTGGCACAAACCCTCCATTTACCTGGTATGGATTGGGACGGAATACCCAATGTCGCAATGCCGACGTTCAATTCGACAAAACGGGAAATCACCGGATTAGGGCCTCGGAAATTGTGTATCGTCCCATAATGCGCAGGGTATCAGCTCAGATTCAAGACGCAGATGAAAGCGCATATCATTGATTATGCAACTGAATCTGCAACGCAGACGACGTCCATGGATGGACCAGATTCACGCGAGGCAGGATGCCGGTAGTGATAGCTGAGGTGAGAGACCAGCAGGATGGAATGATTCATTTTTTCCGCGGCCCTTATATCGATGGCTAGGAACCCCGATGAGAGAACGGGGCTACTGAGTATATTTACCGGGCCTGAAAAGTTAATTCTTTGCTTTCTGTTTCACAGATGTCAGACAGATGGGAGCCACACCTTAGAATTCCAGTGAATGCTTCCACGGGTACCGGTCTGCCGAACAGATACCCCTGGGCTTCCTGGCATCCGTGTTTACTTAGAAAATCAGCTTGGGACTCGCTCTCAACACCTTCTGCTATTACCCGGAGACCCAGGGATTCTGACAATGCGAGTATTGCTTTGACGATGGCAGCATCATCAGCATCGGTCTCTATATCGCGCACAAATGAATGATCGATCTTCAAGGTGCTCAGGGGAAACAACTTCAAATAACTGAGGGAAGAATAGCCGGTACCAAAGTCATCAAGGCTGGTTTTAACCCCGATTCCTTTCAGTTTGCTCAAGATATCTACCGCGAGTTTCGTATCATACATCAAGATACTCTCGGTCAGCTCCAGCTCGATCTGATCCGCGTGGATACCCGCCACCCGTATACAATCGCTGACAATGGAAAGTAAATCTCCCTGCAGAAACTGTTTAGCCGACACATTAATGGCTATGGGTACCGGATGGAGATTTTCGGCCCGCCATTGAGCAAGCTGACCGCATACCTGCTGCAACACCCAGCCCCCTATAGGTACGATCATGCCACTTTCTTCTGCCAGGGGTATAAAGTCTGCAGGAGAGACCATACCGCGGCAAGGATGTTGCCAGCGAAGCAATGCCTCACCCCCGATGAGCCGACGGGAACTCAAGTCAATTTTCGGTTGATAATGAATACTCAGTTCATCACGCTCCAGCGCTTTGGCAAGGTCCCGTTCCAGACTGATTCTATTGACTTGCCGCTCACCAATATCCGCATTAAACAACCTGATCGTGTTTCGCCCGCTTTCTTTGGCCTGGTACATCGCCATATCTGAGTTCTTCAGCAACAGGCTCACCGTGGTACCATCATCAGGATATACAGCGACCCCCATGCTGGGTGTAATGGTGACTTCGCGGTCGGCAAGCTGATAAGGCTTGGCCAGCGTAGAGAGAATTCGGCGTGCTATTCTTTCAGCCCCATCCCGATCATGAATCCGGTTGATCAGAAACGTGAATTCATCTCCCCCCAATCGGGACGGCATCAGTGCCGGTGGTTCATCGGCACTTCGGGCAATGGCATCGTCATCACGCACGCTGTGGGAGAGACGGTCGGCAACGGCACAAAGCAGTTGATCTCCGGTACTGTGACCATAGGAATCGTTTACTTTTTTAAACCCATCCAGGTCCAAATAGGCGACGGCAATTTTCTCTTTGGTATGACGGGATTTATCGATGGCAGCTTCCAGTTTCTCGATAAAATTCTGACGATTGGGCAGTCCGGTAAGCGAATCGAAATAGGCCAGCTTCCTGGCTGCCAATGCCGATCGTTCTTCCTTCGCCGCCTTGACCCGCAACTCCGCCACCAGCTCAGCCATGCTGCTGCCCATATGACTGACCGATTCTGCCATGTCGCCGATTTTGTCCGGTGATTCAAAATCGATAGCGGCAGCATACTTTCCATCAGCAATGGCATGAGCGTATCCTGCCACCTTGTCCAGGCGATGATGCAGGCTGCGGAACAACATAATAGTTATCAACAGGATAAACAGAATGAGTAACGACAAACCCCAGTTGAACAGTTTCTGCAGGCGATCCAGCATCTTTTGCTGTTGGGATACGCTCGCCCGAGCGTTCTGTAAATCCCGAACTATCTCCTCACCCCGCTGACTGACAGTAGTGTCGAGCTTTTTTCTAATGTCATCCAGTTGCACTCGAAACTCCGTAAATACATCCTCCGAATCCGATATCAGTTGGAGCTGCTTGTTGGGGCTGCGGATCTCCAACGCCTCGTAGGTGATATCCACGAAAACACCCACTATCTCTTCAAGGCGCTCCCGATCGATTGTTTTAATGTTTTGAAAACCTGCTGGAAACCTCTCCAGCGAGCTTTCCAGATCGGAAAGGCTTCCAACCAGCAGCACCCGATCCCGATCAGCATCCAGGACATGCAGTTCGAATTCTGAGACATGACGATTAACGGTTACATCCAGGGAATGTAAAGCTTGAAAAGCAGGTAGCAAGTGATCCGAAATCTGCAATGCCTCAGCTTCCGTGCTCTCATACCGTTTCAGAACCGCCTCGTTATGGACGATGTTCTTTTCAATACCGTGTGAAAGATATTGGGTGACCGAGACCCCCCCGGCTGCAATCATCAGGATGCCCGCCACCATCAACCGATGAATTCCGGGCAACTTCCTTCTGGCAGTGACAGTGTTACTTTCTGTTGGTTTGCTTTCCACAGCTGATGAAATTCGGATCAATCCGACTGCCAGGGCTGATACAGAAAATCAAAGACCAGAGTTTCAGAAATGGCGTGATCATCATTTTCAGATCGATCAAATACGGCAATCCCCCCCTTCACTTCCCCCCGGTCCAGAGGAAAAGACACATCATCATCGTTACCCGTGTTCAGCTTTCTGCTTAACTCCAGACGCCACTTTCCATCTGACCAGACCCCCTTCGCGCTGACATCTGCCACAGACCCTTCGGGTGATTCAGTCAACACATACTTCAACATCATTGGCTGTTCTAAACTCCGGTACCGTTTTGTTTTATAGAGTTTATCACCAGCATCGCTGGGTCGGGATATATAGGCGTGGCCACCATCCGGTAACTGCAATTTGTAGGCCCTCAATAGTTTGTCACGACTGACAACGAGGCTCTTGTCATGAGCCAGCCCGTGGGGGTTTGAGCGTGAGGCCTTCCAATGCCAGGTATCGGCTGTAAATGCGTTTCCCGATCTCCAATCCGTGGTGTAAGCGTCTTCCCTGGAGAATTGGATAGCAAACCGGTCTTCCCTCTGGGGACCCATCAGGTATTTGCTATTACCTTCATCCCATATCCAGGGTTTGTGCACGGTATTCTCTGAGAGATCCTTCCACTCGATCAGGATATACATCCGGTCTCCAAAAGTACCACCTCTCACCGCGACACTTTGTACTGCGGTCACACCATCAAATTTAGTTTTCCTCAGCAGTACCGTCGTAACGGGTACGTTGCTCCAGTCGCCATTCTCCCCGTCGACGGCGGGGGCTTCAGCCAGTGAGTAGACAGGGATAGTCTGGGCCAGGACGGTCTGTCCAAGCAATAATCCGGCCATCAAAGTCAATTTCAATAACAGTAGGGGGTGATTCATTTCCAGAGACCTTGAGTTATCCAATCCTGCCCGATATAGATATCCGCCGGTTTGATTCCGGTGGATATCAGGCTTCCTACAGCTTCCATATATCGGTAAAAACAGAGAATTCTTGAGGTTCCCATTCCAGGGATCCTCAGTCCAGGTATTGAAAAGACCTGTTTGGATTGCCCCGATCGAAGAGCAGATTACTGATTCTGCATCAATAGACCAGTGACGTGGTGCCCGTCATCTGGAGTGCAAATTAAATGACACCGAGACCTCTTCAGGCCACTGAAAACAATAAATACTCAGTAACTGGCTGGATTCTGGTTCAGATTCAGGGCCTGAACAGGGGTGCACAGCAATACCATGCAACCTTTTCCACGACGCGGAAAAAGCTCTCTGGAACAGATTTGCATCCCAACCCTGAGGGCGAGACTCTGGGAAGACCCGAGTCACCTGATAAAAAAGACGAGCTGGATGGGGGTATGTTTATTCCAGCAGCCTTCAGCCCCATAACCCAGGCAGAGTTATTTTGGTGACTTCAGAAATTCAGATACCGAAGCGCGGACAAAGCTGCAGGAGTTCTCAGCTGGGAAGCGGACTCACCCAGTAAGTGGCAGGATGGCGGCCGTGGGCGAACGGCCCGCTATGAGGCGTCCCTGTCGAATCAGGCTGCCTGGCTTTTTTTCGTATTTGATATCCAAGCCGCTCTGAATGGCAACTCAACCGACCCTCAGTCCCCAATCGTCATCGGATATGGCCGAACTGTATCCGTAACGGGTGCATCGCTGCTTGGCAGGATCGACGACCTGTTCCTGAAAGATGTCGGCCATGAGTTCGAGATTGTATTCTGCACGTTTTTTCTTGTCTTTCAGTACTGAATACGCCTTGTTCAACTGAGAAAACATCTCGTCAGCATCGCACCGGTTGCTGACATCCGGATGATACTCCCTGGCTTTCTTGTGATATGCCATCTTTATCTCTTTGGCACTGGCACGTCTTGAAACTCCCAGGAAGGCGTAGTGGTCTTTGATTGTCTCTTTCATAATTCTGTCACCTCACTACGTGTCTGTTTGCATCCCTGTCGCTCTGCCAGGTTATTCCAAATATGCCCTGGGCTTGATGGAAACAGCATGTCTTAGCCCATCACACCCGCATTAACTCAAATTTGTTGCATATTTAATACAATACCCATATTCACCACAGTGCCTTGATCGGGCAGGCGCAGCATACGGAATTCATTCTTACCAGGCTTTCGATAACAGCCTACTATTACCTCTTTGACCGGCTATCGATCTGATTTTTCCAAGCAACTCCCTACTCGGAACCGACTCCGCCTATTATTACATCTTTATGACAGCTTTGGTATGATTATCGCGGATTTTGATTGATCCGCAGCCTGAGAACATACTTAAAATCAATGTTATTTATACTCACTGCTTTATTTCAAAGGATTTTTTACATATTTGGGCCTGCATGTAGTCAAAACAACCGTCAACCCTCAATCAGAATCCGGTATAGAACGTTTTCCCTGTTTCTAGCGGCTAAGAACCGTGTTTTTTAAGTAGAGCGTTCACGTTTTCGAGTGCTATATCATAAATAATAACCCCATAACTCATAAATACCACTAATAGCGAACCAAGGAGATGCCTGTGTACCAACGTTTACGATTCCTGAATTACGACATGAGCAAAGGGCAAAAGCCTGTCGTATATTTGCTGCTCATTGCCATTGGTGCTTTTTTTGCCGCACCCGTACTGGCGGGGTCGGGCGATCAAGCCATGGACTGGGGAAAAATGACCATGACGCTGTTTGGTGGCCTGGCCATTTTTCTCTATGGCATGGAGTTGATGACAGACGCCCTCAAAGCTGTCGCCGGCGACCGGATGAAAACCATCCTGGAGAAACTCACCACAAACCGGTTTGCCGGGGTTCTGACCGGTGCCGGAGTCACCGCAGTCGTTCAATCCTCGTCGGTGACCACCGTCATCGTCGTGGGCTTTGTTACTGCCGGATTGATGAACCTGTCCCAGTCCCTCGGGGTCATATTCGGGGCCAACATCGGTACCACCATCACCGCTCAGATCGTTGCCTTCAAGGTCACCAAGTATGCGTTGCTGATGGTCACTGTCGGTTTCGGCATGATGATGATTTCCAAGAAGCAAAACATCAAACACTGGGGTGCCATGCTGCTGGGTCTTGGTCTGGTGTTCTTTGGTATGAGCGTGATGAGTGGTGCCATGAAGCCACTGCGCAGCTATCAGCCTTTCCTGGATCTCATGACCCAGATGGAGAATCCGCTCATCGGCATTATGATCGCCGCTGCGTTCACGGGTTTGATCCAATCATCCTCGGCCACCACCGGTATTGTCATCGTCATGGCAACTGAAGGCCTGGTCTCGTTACCGGCCGGTATCGCCCTCGCTTTCGGCGCCAACGTGGGTACCTGTGTCACCGCCATGCTGGCCTGTATCGGTAAACCCAGGGCGGCCGTTCAGGCTGCCGTCGCGCATCTGTTCTTTAATGTGGGGGGTGTGCTGATCTGGGTGGCGTTCATTCCGTACCTGGCGGAATTCGTCACCTGGTTATCTCCGGCCGCCAATGCCAGCTTAACAGGCCAGGAAAGACTGGCCGCTGAAGCACCACGTCAGATCGCCAATGCACATACGGTGTTCAATATCGTCAACACACTGCTCTTTATTCCATTTACGGTACAAATCGCAGCACTGGTACAAAAACTCGTTCCGATCAAGGAACTGACCCCCGAAGAAGCCGCCGTGGCCGAATTCAAGCCCAAGTACCTGGATGAAAATCTGGTGTCGACCCCACCGGTTGCACTGAGCATGACACGCCGGGAAATACTGCGTATGGGCGAAGTGACCACGAATATGCTTTCCGGAATCCCTGCGGTAGTCTTCAAAGGCGACACCGATAAGATGGAAGAGATGAAAAGGATGGATGAGCAGGTGGATTCCCTCTACGGATACATCGGCCGCTATCTCAGTAAGATCGGTCGGGAGGATCTGTCATCTGATAACGCCGATGAGACCATGGCGCTGGCGACCACCAACACCGAAATCGAGAATATCGGTGATATCATGGAGATCCATATGTCCCATCTGGCCGAAACCTGCCAGAAGAGCAACATTGTCTTCAGTGAGGAAGAACTGGCATCTCTCAATCAGTATCACGGGATGGTGCTGGATGCCTTCAAATCAGCTCTGGTAGGCGTGGAGCACGACCGTATCGAAGCCGCGAAGATGGCTCTTGATATCGACAAGGAGCTGATCGGCGGCATGAATAAGCTGATCGGAGAACGTCAGGTCGAGTTCCTGCAGAAAGAGCACACACCGCAGGAAGTGGCGGCCTTTACTCTGCAGTCGGATATCATGGAGAACCTGAAGCGTATTTACGAGCATACCAAGCGTATTGCCCGCCTGGTTACCCGTGAAGAAGGCAGAACCGCCATGATGCTGGTGGATTAGTACACCACCCTCATCCCCTTTCGGCGCTCGACATCGCCGACGGGGGAAGTCAGGCAAAGTACAGGCCCAGATAAAAGCCCCGGTTATTCGGGGCTTTTTTTATGGGCTGTAGCGTTTCCGATACCGATCCAGATCCTCGGGGCGGTCGATATCCTGCAATGTCTCCAGTTCCTGCCATTTCCAACCCAAAGCCACCAATCGACTCCTGGTGATGGACAGCACCTGATCATCTCCCCACGGGATCTTGTTAAACAACGTGGGATGAATTCGCCTCAACCCCAGTAATACATAGCCCCCGTCCTCCGCCGGGCCCAGTACCGCGTCCGAACCGGAATTCAGCCATTCCAGAGCCTGACGAAAATGGGACGGTGTCAGCCCGGGACAATCGGTGCCGGTCAGCAACACCGACCCGGCATTGTGAAGGGTCGCTTCTGCCGCCCCTCTCATGCGCTCCCCCAGATCGACTCCCGTCTGACACTCAAGGCCTATACCGTACTGAACGGCCAGCTTCCGAAAATCCGGATGATCGGTGGATGGCGCACACCAGCAGTTCACCGGTGCTACACCACCGGAAACCGCAGCACTGACAGCCGCTTCCAGCATCCTGCGGTGGAGCCGGCAGGCTTCATTGGCACCCACAGCGGGGATAAGGCGTGTTTTAACCTGCCCCGGCACAGGAGCCTTGGCAAAAATCAGGATTCGTGAGTCGGGGAACTGCATCGGTAATACTTTTTTTCCAGAGTGTGGGGGTCCGCCCCAAGAGCGAAGGCCAACCGTAGCCGCCACATGAGAGTAATCGTGGGAAATACCCCGTCTCTTTCCCAACGACGACTCGACGTCACCAACCGTTGCCGGAAACAGTGTGGCGATGAGCACTTCTTAAGAGCCCGGCTGATGCTGATATCCTCCATCAGTGGAATCTCCGGGAAGCCACCCACCTCCAGAAAAGCGCGATTCAGAACGAAGATTCCCTGATCACCGGTGGCGATCCCCGTTACCCGAGATCGCAGATTCATCATAAATTCCACCACCCGCAGCATTTTAAGCCTGCCAGACAGGGCGATATCGAACCGGCCCCAGCATCTTTTCCCTGCACCGAGGACCGAAACGATCATTTCAGCTGCATCCTCAGGTACTTCACTGTCAGCATGCAGGAACCACAATACTTCACCCCTGGCTTCCTTTGCACCTGCATTCATCTGGAATGCTCTTCCGGGTGGAGAAACGATCCCTTTGTCAACCATTGGCAGGTTCTGATGAGGTATTCCACCCATACTGCCTCCATCGACCAGAATCACTTCATGCCCTTCCTGGCGAAAACACTGTAACGAAACGAGCAGACGCTCGAGATGGGGACCTTCATTGAGTATGGGGATGACGATAGACACAATACCCGGTTTCACCACCCGAAACTCCTGTAAACTTAAGTGCCAGACTCACTTTCGAAGTGATATCCATCCTTCCAGGAAATCAACCAGGTGAGTATCAGCCAGTGCCCGGGTATGACCCGCACCGCTCATTCCGGGCTATTCTGACAAGGCTCCCCCGCAACTGCTTCCCTGTCCGGCAGTACAGCCGTAACAATGCTCCGCAATTCGAACAGGCACCCCGTCGAGATTCACCTTCATCAACTCCGATACATGGGTTCGCTTACTACCATTGCGGGTTATGGGCATATCGAGCATCTGATTGAAATCACAATCGTAGACATAGCCCTGCCAGTCGATACTGATAAGATTCCGACACATCACCGTTTTCAGATTGTCTGTGCTGTAGGAATCTTTGAGCAGCTGCATATAGCTGTCGAATTCGCCATGGGAGAGCAGCGTACTGCCGAATCGGCTGATAGGCATATTGGTTATCGTAAACAGGTTGTTGAATACCAGACCGTACTCCTGCAACAACACCCGTTTATAATCCGCTTCGAGCTCACCCTGGGCCGGGGGTAGATTGGCACCCTGAGGATTGAAGACCAGATTCAGCATCAGACCGCTGCCGTCGACACCATAGCCAAGCTGATTCAAGGTTTTCAACCCCTGCAGACTGCCATCGAAAGTCCCTTTACCCCGCTGATTCTCAACGTTCTCCTTCAAGTAACACGGAAGAGAAGCCACGATTTCCACCTTCGAAGAAGCCAGGAACTCCGCCAGCGCCTCCTGGCCTGGCTCCTGGAGGACCGTCAAATTGCAACGATCGATAACCCGCGCACCCATGGCCCGGGCCTGGGTAATCAGGTACCGGAAATGGGGATTGAGCTCCGGCGCTCCCCCTGTGAGGTCAATGAGCACCACATTCTTCTTTGCTGCAAAGCCGAGAACCTGATCAACTGTCTTCCTTTCCATCAACTCTTTACGGTTGGGGCCGGCGTTGACATGACAGTGCTTGCAGGTTTGATTGCAGAGATAACCCAGATTGACCTGCAGCGTTTCCAGACGACTGCGATGAATACCGGGGAAACTCGTTGGCAGCAATAAATGTGCGGTGTCCAGCATGATTCCGACCCAACTCCTGGGAAATAAACTTTTCTATGTTATGCGCAGCCTTGCCCCGTGATCAAGCACGGCAGCATCCTCTGAATAGACCACACCGGGGGAAGAATCGTTTCACTCGGTTCCTGTATGTTTATGTAACAACCATGCTGTGGGATAATGCACCGTTGATTTTTGTACAAGGTGTCTGAGCAGGCATCGAGCAACGCGAGCAAGTGACGACTATCCGATGGTATTTCCAAGGGATATCTTCCGCTGGGTACGAGCATACCGGTGGTTGTCAAGTTTACCCCCTGTGTATTGAGACCCATCCACATTAACCCAACTGATCTTCAACGGATTCCAGCAACAGAACAATGAACGAAAGCCCACGAAAGATCCTGGTCACCAGCGCCCTGCCCTACGCCAACGGACCGATCCATATCGGTCATCTGGTGGAGTATATCCAGACCGATATCTGGGTGCGATTTCAGAAGATGCGGGACAATCGATGTATCTACGTTTGTGCTGACGATGCTCACGGCACTCCGATCATGCTGCGTGCCCGGCAGGATGGAATCGAACCCGAACAGCTGATTGCACGGGTTTCAGATGAACACCAGGCGGACTTTGCCGAATTCAACGTTGACTTTGACAACTATCATTCCACTCATTCCGATGAGAACCGTTTCTACTCCAACACTATTTACGAACGCAATCGGGTAAAGGGGCACATATCCAACCGCACGATCACACAGGCTTACGATCCGGTGGAGAACATGTTTCTTCCCGACCGATTTATCAAAGGCGAATGCCCCAAGTGCGGCTCCCCGGACCAGTACGGAGACAATTGCGAGGTTTGCAGTGCCAGCTATTCGCCCAGTGAGCTGAAAGATCCGATCTCGGCTATATCCGGAGCCACGCCGGAGCAGAAGGAATCCGAGCATTTCTTCTTCAAGCTGGGTGACTTCGAGTCCATGCTCAAGGAATGGACTCAGGGCGGACACCTCCAGGATGAGGTATCCAATAAACTCGATGAGTGGTTTCGTGCCGGACTCCAGGAGTGGGATATATCCCGGGATGCCCCCTACTTCGGATTCGAGATTCCTGATCAACCCGGCAAGTACTTTTATGTCTGGCTGGATGCCCCGATCGGATACATGGCCAGCTTCAGAAACCTCTGCGACCGCACCGACGGGCTGAATTTCGATGATTTCTGGGCCAGGGGCTCCGATACCGAGCTTTATCACTTCATTGGTAAGGACATCATCTATTTCCATGCCCTGTTCTGGCCGGCCATGCTTCATGGTGCCGATTATCGGACACCAACGGCAATTTTTGCCCATGGCTTTCTCACTGTGGAAGGCCAGAAAATGTCCAAGTCCCGTGGTACCTTCATCAAGGCCCGCACTTACCTGGACCACCTTAACCCTGAGTACCTGCGCTACTATTTTTCTGCCAAGCTGGGCTCCAACGTGGAGGATATCGATCTCAACCTGGAAGACTTCGCGGCCCGCATCAACTCAGATCTGGTAGGTAAAGTGGTGAATATCGCCAGTCGATGTGCGGGATTCATCAGAAAACGATACGACGGGATGCTTTCTGAAACCCTGTCCGAACCTGCCCTGTTCGACGAATTCGTGCAGGCCGGCAAGTCCATAGCCAAACGCTACGAGGGTCGGGAATTCAGCCATGCCGTGCGTGAAATCATGGCGCTGGCAGACCGTGCCAACCAGTATATCGACGAGAAGAAACCCTGGGTTATCGCCAAACAGGAGGGGAACGAACAGGCACTTCAGGATGTCTGTTCCACAGGTATCAACCTGTTCAGGCTGCTGATCGGCTACCTGCGCCCGATTCTACCTGCCACAACAGCCAAGTCAGAAACTTTTCTGCAGGTACCCCCGCTAACCTGGGATAATCTGGCCACCCCCCTCACCGGGCACCGGATTGCCAAGTTCAAGCCTCTGATGACCCGTATAGAGAAAGCCCAGGTACAGGCGATGGTGGATGCTTCAAAAGAAGACTTGAACCCTGCAACACCGGCAGACCAGCCCAGCGGACCTCTGGTCGACGATCCTATCGCCGATACCGTGGAGTTTCCGGAGTTTGCCCGGGTTGATCTTCGAGTGGCCCGCATCATCACCGCCAGCCACGTCGAAGGGGCAGATAAGCTGCTCCAGTTGACCCTCGATCTGGGCGGTGATACCCGCAACGTCTTTGCGGGTATCAAAGCCGCGTACAAACCGGAGGACCTGGAAGGCAAGCTGACCGTTATGGTGGCCAATCTGGCTCCCAGAAAAATGCGTTTCGGTGTTTCCGAAGGGATGGTCCTGGCCGCGGGCCCGGGGGGTAAAGATATTTTCATGCTGAACCCTGATGACGGCGCGCAGCCTGGCATGCGGGTCAAATAACCCGTTCAGTCGATCGAGTGACGTGAAAACCACATCACCGCAATGACCGAATGACTATGATCATATTGACACTTTTTTACTTCGAGTAAATTAGAACAATAATGCTACATCATACTGTTTTTTATGCGATAAGCTGAGTAACCCAGTGAAAGAGTACGCCCTGATTCTCATCAGCACCGTTCTGGTGAACAATTTCGTCCTGGTGAAATTCCTCGGACTGTGTCCCTTTATGGGCGTTTCTCGCAAGTTGGAAACCGCTGTGGGAATGGGGCTTGCAACCACATTCGTGCTGACCCTGTCATCGGTCTGCAGTTTCCTGATCAACGAGTATCTGTTGATACCTCTGGACCTGACCTTTCTTCGCACCATCGCCTTCATTCTGGTGATCGCCGTGGTTGTTCAGTTCACCGAGGTGGTGCTGCACAAAACCAGCCCTGTGCTGTATCAGGTTCTCGGCATATTCCTCCCCCTGATTACCACCAATTGCGCGGTCCTGGGTGTGGCGCTGCTCAATGTCCAGGAACAACATGGTTTCGTCGAATCGGCCCTCTATGGATTCGGTGCTGCGAGCGGTTTCTCCCTGGTCCTGGTGTTATTTGCCGCAGTACGCGAACGAGTGACGGTTTCGGACGTGCCCGAGCCTTTTCAGGGAAATGCCATCGCTTTGATAACCGCGGGGCTGATGTCCATGGCTTTCATGGGATTTGCCGGCCTGGTGGCCAGCTAAGGATCCGGACCAGATGTTAACGGCTGTCTTAGCAATCTCAATCCTTGCCCTGATCTTCGGCCTGTTGCTGGGTTATGCCGCTGTACGTTTCAAAGTGGAAGGAGATCCCATTGTCGACAAAGTCGATGCCCTGCTGCCTCAGACCCAATGCGGACAATGCGGTTTCCCGGGCTGCCGGCCTTATGCGGAAGCCATAGCCGCAGACGAAGCGGAAATCAATCTCTGCCCACCCGGCGGCGAAACGACGATGATCGCGCTTTCCGACCTGCTGGGCAAAGACCCTGTTCCCCTTGAAGGTGTCGCAGCTGAGGAAAAACCTGTCGCCTATGCCTTCATCGACGAACAGGAGTGTATCGGTTGCACCCTTTGCATCCAGGCCTGTCCGGTAGATGCCATCCTGGGTGCAGCCAAGCAGATGCATACTGTCATAAAAAGCGAATGTACAGGTTGTGAACTCTGTCTACCTCCATGCCCGGTGGAGTGTATACATATGATCCCGGAGAAATCCGACATCAACAGCTGGAAGTGGTCCATCCCCACCGAGGGGGAATTGGGCGAACCCACGGCCACAAAAGCAGCAGGATAGAAACCGATACCCAATGCACTACCCCAGTAACCATGCCAATCCCCGTCGCCTGCACCGGTTTCACGGAGGCTTGCACCTGCCCGACAACAAATCCCAGTCGACCGGGACACCGATACAACCGGCCAACCTGCCTCCCAGGTTGATCCTTCCGTTGCAGCAACACATCGGTGCCATTGCCAGACCGCTGGTCAGTATCGGTGAGGGCGTTTTGAAAGGTCAGATGATCGCAGCAGCGCAGGGAACAATCAGTGCGCCGGTTCATGCCCCCAGTTCCGGCGTGATAACCGATATCCGGGAACACGCCGTACCGCACGCCTCCGGTCTGCAGGGGATGTGCATCATAATCGATACAGACGGCAGGGATCAGTGGTGCGAACTGCCGGAGCCGATCGCCGATGTCCGCTCGATGACTCCGGAAACCCTGCGCCAGCGAATCCGGGATGCGGGCATCGTGGGAATGGGGGGTGCGGCTTTCCCCACCAGCATCAAAGTCACCCCTGGCAGTACGCAACCCATCAAGACCCTGATCATCAACGGGGCCGAGTGCGAACCCTACATCACTTGCGACGACATGTTGATGAGGGAACGGGCGGACCGGGTGGCCACAGGCACAGCCATACTTCGCCAGCTGGTAGAGGCGGACGAATGCCTGATCGGCATCGAGGATAATAAACCGGAGGCGGTCACCGCGATGACCCGGGCGGTAGAGGAAATCGGACTGGACCGCACAGAAGTGGTCACCATCCCCACCCTGTATCCCAGCGGTGGCGAGAAACAGTTGATCATGGTGTTGACCGGCCGGGAGGTCCCGTCCAAGAGTATCCCCGCCCAGATCGGTATTCTCTGTCATAACGCCGGAACCGCCGCTGCGGTGGCCGATGCCGTCCTCGAAGGAAAACCCCTGATCTCCCGCTATCTGACCCTGACCGGCCAGGGGATCGCCAATCCCCGCAATCTGGAAGTATTGATCGGCACCCCGGTATCTGAATTGATCAAACAGGCAGGAGGCTACACCAAAGCGGCATCCCGCCTGATCGTGGGCGGTCCGATGATGGGGTATACACTGCAGGACGATGGGGTCCCGATCACCAAGCCTTCCAACTGCCTGCTGGTGGCCGGGGCTGCCGAGGCACCGGCTCCAGGGCCGGCCTCCCCCTGCATTCGTTGCGGCCAGTGTGCCGCTGTATGCCCGGCCAACCTGCTGCCCCAGCAGATGTATTGGCATGCACGGGCAAAGGATCTGGAAAAAGTCCAGGAATACAATCTGTTCGACTGTATCGAGTGTGGCTGCTGCTCCCACGTCTGCCCCTCCCACATTCCGCTGGTGCAATACTACCGGTTTGCCAAGAATGAGAGCTGGGCCCAGGAACAGGAAAAAATCAAATCTGACCACGCACGCATCCGCTTCGAAGCCCGAACGGCGCGCCTGGCCAGGATGGAAGCCGAAAAGAAAGCCCGACTGAGAAAGAAAAAGGCGGTACTCAAGAAGAAGCCCACCAAGGCCGGGAGTACCGTTGACCCCAAGAAGGCTGCTATTCAGGCCGCTTTAAAACGAGCAGCAGAAAAGAAAGCCAAACAGGCCGAAGAAGGGGTCCTGCCGGGCAACACCGAGCAATTGAGTGAACCCCAGAAGCGACAGATCGAACAGGCGGATTCCCGGCGGAGCGACAACCGGCAAACCTCGGTCGAAACAGAAACACAGGACGGATGACCGATGCGCTTCCCCTCCATCACCTCACCCCATACCGAGCTTCCCAACAGCGTAACAAAAACCATGCTGTGGGTAATCATAGCGCTGATACCCGGCAGCATCTCGATGATCTGGTATTTCGGCTGGGGCATCCTCATCAACATGCTGCTGGCCAGCCTGGGAGCCGTACTCAGTGAAGCCCTGGTGCTCAAACTCCGGGGACGTCCCGTACTGCCGGCAATCAAGGATCTCAGCGCGGTGGTTACCGCACTGCTGTTCGCCCTTGCCATCCCTCCCCTGTTGCCCTGGTGGCTGACGTTGATAGGAATCAGTTTTGCCATCATCGTTGTGAAACAGCTGTATGGAGGCATCGGCTACAACCCTTTTAATCCGGCCATGGCAGGGTACGTACTGCTGCTGGTGTCTTACCCGGTTGAAATGACTTCCTGGCTGCCACCGCGCATGCTCGCCGAGCAAATAATGGATTTCAACCAGGTTTTGTCGGTCATATTTACCGGTACCCTGCCGGCAGGACTGATGTGGGATGCCATTACCATGGCAACCCCCCTGGATATCATGCGCACTCAACTGGACCTCAATATCATGATCAGTGAAATCCGGCTGAGCACGCTATGGGGTGATTTCGGTGGAGTCGGTTGGGAATGGGTGGGGAACTGGTATCTTCTCGGTGGCCTGTTCCTGATCTACAAACGGGTCATCAGCTGGCACATCCCGGTTTCCATATTGGCGGCGCTGTTGCTGATGGCCATGTTTTTCCAAACCCTCGATCAGGAAACCTACCCCTTCGGCCTGTTTCATATTTTCAGCGGAGGTACTCTGCTGTGTGCCTTCTTCATCGCTACCGATCCCGTGTCCGCCTGCACCACGCGCAAGGGGCAGCTGGTGTATGGAGCCTGTATCGGCATACTCATCTACATCATCCGTACCTGGGGGGGATACCCGGACGCAGTGGCATTTGCCGTGCTGCTGTTGAACATGGCGGCCCCTACGATCGACTACTACACCCAACCCCGGGTATTCGGACACGGGACGATGAAAAATGATTAAACATCCGATAATACTCTCCGGCTTGATTCTGGCGCTCTTTGCCGTGGCAGGGACCGGGCTGGTTGCCCTGACCCACCAACAGACCGCCGACCGAATTGCTGAGAATGAGAGAACCGCCCTGTTACGCAAGCTCAACACCCTGGTACCTGCCGATACCATTGACAATGACATCATCACCGATACCCGGATAGTGAATGACCCGGTACGACTGGGTGAAGAGCAGATCAAGGTCTACCTGGGACGCAAGCAGGAGAAGCCGGTGGCTGCGGTGTTCGGTTCCGTGGTTCCGGACGGCTACAGCGGTCCAATGAAACTGCTGGTAGCGGTGAGGACAGACGGCACCCTGGGAGGCGTGAGGGTGGTGTCCCACAAAGAGACTCCGGGTCTCGGAGACAAGATAGAAGAGAAAAAGTCAGACTGGATTCTGAGTTTCAACGGAAAATCCCTGACCGATCCAGCCCTGCCGAACTGGAAGGTGAAACGGGACGGCGGCGTGTTCGACCAGTTTACCGGTGCCACAGTCACCCCACGATCCATCGTCAAAGCCGTCAGAAACACCCTCTTCTATTTCAGAGACCACGGCAACAGCCTGTTCGAGCCCCCGACTCAATCACTTCCAAAAACCGCCGGCTTGACCGAAGGAGACCACCAGTGACGGAAAACCCCTACGGTAGACTGATCAAAGACGGTTTATGGACCAGCAACCAGGCCCTGGTGGCACTGCTCGGACTCTGTCCCCTGCTGGCGGTGACCAATACCACGATCAACGGTCTCGGGCTCGGCATTGCGACCACTGTGGTACTGGTTCTTTCCAACGGCACTGTATCCCTGATCAGAAATCTGGTGCGACCGGAAGTCCGCCTGCCGGTGTTCGTTATTGTCATCGCCTCTTTCGTAACCGCCGTGGAATTGAGCATGAATGCCTGGTTTCACGAGCTCTACAAAATCCTTGGCATATTCATCCCCCTGATCGTCACCAACTGTGCCATTATCGGCCGCGCCGAGGCCTATGCCTCAAAACACTCCCTGGGAAAATCCCTGCTGGACGGCTTTGCCATGGGTATCGGTTTCGCCCTGGTGCTGGTTACCCTCGGCGCCTTGCGGGAGCTGATTGGCCTGGGAACACTGTTCGCTCAAGCCGACCTGATGTTTGGTGATGCAGCAAAAGGCATGACCATCACCCTGGGAGACGACTTCCAGGGTGCGCTGCTGGCGATCCTGCCACCGGGCGCTTTTATCGGCCTGGGTTTTCTTATCGCACTTAAAAACCTGATCGACAAGAGGATCAACAGCCGTAAAACAGTCTCCGCAACACAACCGGTGGCCGGCGATCCGGGACTGAGTACAACCTGACCCCTGGGAGAACCCGCACCGCTCACGGGGCGGGTTCTCCTAAGTCAAACACCCCGGCCCCATGAACAAAGCCAAACGCCAGCAGATATTCGAGCGCCTGCGAGCAGCCGACCCCAACCCGACCACCGAACTCAACTACAAAACCCCTTTTGAGCTGCTGATCGCCGTCATTCTCTCGGCCCAGGCTACAGACAAAGGGGTGAACAAGGCCACCAGGGGGCTCTATGAGGCGGCCAGTACCCCGGAAGCTATTCTGAAGCTCGGGGAGGAAGGTCTCAAACAGCATATCCGCACCATCGGGCTGTACAACAGCAAAGCCACCAACATCATGAAAACCTGCAGGTTGCTGGTGGATCACCACCACGGTGAGGTTCCCGAGGACCGGGAAGCCCTGGAGGCGTTACCGGGGGTAGGCCGAAAGACGGCCAACGTCGTGCTCAACACCGCTTTCGGACACCCCACCATGGCGGTGGACACCCACATCTTCCGGGTCTCGAACCGCACTCGGATCGCCCCGGGTAAAAACGTTCTGGAGGTGGAAAAAAAGCTGTTGCGCTTTATCCCCGGGGAATTTCTTAAAGACGCCCACCACTGGCTGATCCTGCACGGCCGTTACACCTGTGTGGCGCGCAAACCTCGCTGTGGTGCCTGTATCATCGAGGATTTGTGTGAGTTCAAAGACAAAGCGATTGAGTAGGTACCCGCCCCTCACCTGTGGGCAACGGTCCGTCTGAACACAGAAACCCCGACCAGGCTACAGCTGCTGACCAGCTTATGCTATAAACACTCACCCTTGGGTAAGCCACTCCAACGGCAGCGATGTATAATCCTATCCCACCTTGCGGAGTCACAGCCGCTTACTACTACAGGCTTACTATTACAGCGTGAATATACCTAAAGAACGGTACCTGATGGGACTGGCAGGCTTGTGCCTGATGCTGGCCCTGCCCGCCATGGCCAACCGGCAACCCGTGCAAGTGTTCGTCAGTGTACTTCCGTTCAAAACCCTGGTGGAAAAGGTGGGAGGAGATCATGTGATAGCAACCTCCATGGTTCAGTCGGGAGGCAATCCTCACAGTTATAATCCCAGACCCCGACAAATCGAAGCATTGGCAAATGCCGATCTCTACGTGAGCGCAGGCATACCTTTTGAACAGGTGTGGATGGATCGAATCCGCGCCGCCAACCCGGGCATTCGGGTATTGGATGCAAGGCGGGATATAGACCTGCGCGACATCGAATCTCATGCCCATGAACACCTGCTGGATGATGGGGAAGCGGACCACGAGGATCACGAGGATCACGAGGATCACGAGGATCACGGGGATCATGAGAACACGTATGAGAAAGACCCCCATGTCTGGACCAGCCCTCCCCTGGCAAAGCAGATGGCCGGTAACATCCGAGATGCCCTGATCGAACTGGACCCGGTTAACAGTGGAGACTACCGGAAAGGATTCGATCTCTTTGCCGCCGATCTCGATCAGCTGGACCGGGATATCCGCAAACGGTTGCAGAATATACCTGACCGAAAATTCATGGTCTTCCACCCTGCCTGGGGCTACTTCGCCGACACCTACGGATTGACCCAGATTCCCATCGAATTCGAGGGCAAGGAACCGGGAGCCCGGGCGCTTGTCGCTTTGATCTCCCAGGCCAGACACGAACAGGTGAGGGTTATTTTCGTTCAACCTCAGCTCGACCGGCGTTTCGCCGACCGGATAGCCAGCGCCATCGGAGGACGCGTGGTCCCCGTGGACCCACTGGCGCCAGATTATCTGGCGAACCTGCGCGCTGTGGCAGAAGCGATTGCCGAGGCCAGCCAACGATGAACCCACAACAGATACTCGTGGATCTGAAAGATGTCACTTTTTCCTACGGAGAGGCCGCGGTACTGAAACAGGTATCTCTGCAGGTGATAAAAGGGGAATTTCTCGGGATCGTGGGGCCGAATGCCGGGGGAAAAAGCACCTTGCTCAAGCTCATTCTCGGCTTGATCGAGCCCCAGTCGGGGCGTATAGAGGTGTTGGGTACAGATCCCCGGGAATCCCGACGCCTTTTGGGTTACGTGCCCCAGCACCCCAATTTTCCCAGGGATTTTCCCATAACCGTGGAACAGGCCGCCCTGCTCGGACGCCTGGGCGTCTCCTCCGGCCGCGGCCTGAAAGGCATGCTGCTCCCTGGAAGGTTTACCCACAACGATCGATTGCTGACCCGCCGGGCATTGCAGGAAGTGGAAGCAGCGGACTTGGCTGATCGTCAGATCAACAGTCTCTCGGGAGGCCAGTTGCAGCGGGTTCTGCTGGCGAGGGCACTGGTGGCAGAACCCGAGATTCTGATCCTGGACGAGCCCACGGCGAACATCGACCAGCGTCTGGAAAGCGATATTTTTGACCTGCTGAAACGTCTTAACGACCGCATGACCATTTTGATCGTCTCCCACGATATCGGCTTTATATCCAGTTATGTCACCCGCGTAGCCTGTGTCAGCGGCACCCTGGTGTGCCACCACACCGATGCCATCGACGGCCAGATGATCCAGGAACTCTATGGTGAAGAGGTGCGAATGGTGGCGCACAAGCATTAGGGATGCCGCTGAACAGCCACGCACCCACCGGCATAATCACACTTGTCATCGGGATAAAACCCCAGAATTGATATCTACCACTGATATAATTACAGTCTTCCTTATTAGAGTTGAATATACGCCTACCGGTCAAAAACCTGGCAGATCCCGGGAATATCTATGCCGGGAATGGGGATTGAATGATCCATATATACTACAGGAAGACCTGACCGGGTCTCAGCCTGCCACTCCCTCAAAGACGGGAATCCACAAAAAAACCTGTAAGACAGACGTTGGACAGCTGTCGTCCCCCACAGTCAGAGACGCCAGAGACACGAGGAATACCCCGACATGGATGATTACTTAAAAAACCTCTGGGATGCTGTTCAATTGCAGGAAAGGCTGCCACTGGGAAACAAACTAAAAAGCCCCTCGGACATCCCGCAAACACCTGTTGATCGAACTAACCGCTTTTTCAACTTTCAGTTTCCAGCCCGGATTCTGGCGGCCATACTCATCCTGTCGCCTCTAAGTCGAATTGCAGCGGATGAAGACCCGGTTCAACGTGCCTATCTGGGTTCCCTCACCTCGGCCAAGAGCAACGCCGCACTGCAGGGATTCAACGAACTGCTGACCCAGGCTTCGATTTATCACCCGGGTAGTGGATCTTTTTCAATAAATTTCCGAACCACTCCAGGTTTTCTTGGTTTCGGTTTACTTCCCTTGCCCTTCGACCCGGGTACCTTCAATTTCACCATTATCGAAGCAACCGATGATGCCGACCTGGGCGCGCCTGGGCAGTCATTGATCCTGAACCGCTCGGGTATCCTGGCGCAAGCCGGATTCACCAGCAACCGGAATATCCTGCTTGGCCGCAACGGCGCTTTTATCGACACCAATGGATTCGACCTCACTTTCACCGGTGACTTGCAAGCCGGATGGGGAACACCACCCGCACCCTCCGATCCATTACCCACCAACCCGTTATTCGTGGATATTTCGGACTGGCGGAATTCCGCATACCCTGATGGATTTCTGATTAAAAGAGGCCCCGGAGCGTTGACGCTGAACGGTGATAATCAGTGGGATGATACCCCCCTGTTTGTTGAATCAGGCACAGTACGCGGTAATGCCGCCAGCCTTGGTACGACGATCGACAACAGCGCCAGGGTCGAGTTTTTCCAGGAAACCGACGCCGGATTCACCAACACCATCAAGGGCGGAGAACTCATCAAATCAGGCAATGGAACCCTGACCCTGCTCTCCCCCGACAACAGGCTGTCCGAGCTGCGGATCAACGATGGTACCCTCTCCCTGGGAACAGAGGCGGCTATCGGCAATCCCTCTGTCGCTATTGCCGAGGAGGCGACTTTCGATCTGACCGCCAACCAGGCGCCACACCACGTCCAGGGTATTGCCGGGAACGGCCACCTGACCCTCGGTGCACATCCCTTGGTCATCCAATTTGGTGAAAATGAAGACAATGGCAGTACCAGCAATGGCTATTATGATTTCAGTGGGGTCATTTCCGGCAGCGGTGGCCTAGTCATTGATGGATCCGGTGTCCAGATGCTGCGAGGGCACAACAGCTATTCCGGTCTTACCCAGATCGTCGAAGGCACCTTGTCACTGGCTGACGAAGGTTCTCTCTATCCCAACGGGGGAGTGGAAATCAGAGCGCAAGGCCGCCTCGACATCAGCGAGGCGGACGGTGACCGTACTATTGGATCCCTCAATGGGAGAGGCCGAGTCCTCCTGGGTGATAATACGCTGTCGGTAGGGAAAAACGACACGGACACCGTTTTCGGTGGTGAAATCCAGGGAAACGGGGGACTCACTAAAACCGGAGCCGGCACACTCGAACTCATTGGAACTAACAGCTTCACCGGCGCTACCCGTATCAATGAAGGTATTTTGAGAACGCGTACCACCGCTATCAGTGAAACCGTACATAACCAGGCCACACTGATTTTTGATCAGCATCGCGAGCAATATCCACAATCCGCATCGCCGGGCATCGAAGGCCCATCCCCTGTCTATTTCGAAATCGCCACCTATTCGGGGGAGATCAGCGGCTCCGGGCAGACCATCAAAGAGGGCAGCGGCCTGCTGTGGCTGAGAGGAAACAACAGTTATACCGGTGGTACCCAGGTGCTGGACGGCGCGCTGATGGGTAATACCGACAGTCTTCAGGGAAACATCACCAACCAATCCCAGCTTGCTTTCTATCAGGTTGAGGACGGAACTTACCCGGATACCATCAGCGGCAGTGGTAAGCTTTACCTTTTCGGTCCCGGCGCACTGACCCTGAGCGGCGACAACACCCATACCGGCACCACCATTGTCGGTAGTCTGTTGAATGTGGTCCACGATTCCGCACTGGGTGCTGTACCCGCCATTTCAGCAAGCCCTGCAGAATATACCCCGATCCTGGTCGGTGGCTTTCTGAAACCTGACCTGTTGATGGCCGGAGGCACACTCCGGATCACCGATGACTTGAGCACTGCCCGTCATATCGGTCTCGCTCCCGCGGGAGGGAGTTTCGATACCAACGGTCACGATCTGGTTGTCACCGGCGTGGTGGATGGTAACGGTGGGTTACGCAAACTCAACCCGGGGACCTTGACCCTGGCCGGGAACAATACCTACACCGGTCCAACCCATGTCGAAGCGGGTCGTCTCACGGTCGATGGCCGGATCGGTGAAGCCGTGTATGTGTCCAGGGGTGCCGAAATCGGAGGTTCCGGCCTGATCGAGGGCAATTTAACCAACAGTGGCCGCTTCTACCGCGGCCCGGATACCGGAGACTTCCGGGTAAGAGGAAACGTCATTTTTACGCCCGGCTCCATCTTCGCCGTCAACGCGGATGCCGAGGGCAATGCCGACCGGCTGGTGCTGGAATCACCGGGCGCCACGGCAGAGATTCAGGGGGGCAGCGTCGAGGTGATCGCGGAGCAGGGAAACTATCGGCGGGATACCGATTACACCCTGCTGACCGCCCCCGGAGGAGTGAAGGGTCGTTTCGAACAAGTCGCCACAGACCTGGCCTTTCTCACACCCGCCCTGAGTTACGACGACACCAGCCTGTACCTGCGTCTCAGCCGCAATGACCTGGACTACAACGCAGTGGCCCGCAGCCCGGATCAACGAGCGGCAGCCGGGGCGGTTTCCGGTTTGACCCGACTCGACGGTGATGCCGCTGTGGTTACCGCAGCCATCGATGGGATGAACCCGGATCAGGCACGCGACGCTTTTCAGGACATCGCAGCCCCCCTCCGCACGGCACTGGTTCAATTGGGGCAGCGCACCCAGCGTGTTTTCAGTCAAGCGGCTACCACGCGGCTGGGTCTTCTGGAATCCGGCAGCCGCCTGGCCCCGGCAACCGGACTGGCAGGCAAGGGACTGCGCCTGGGATTTGAGCACACATCCATGGAGTCCGGTACTCCACTCCTGCCGTTGAACCCTGCCGCGCTGGGGGGTGAAACCGTCGGCACCGAAAAAGTGTTCGGTGACGGCTTGCGTCACGGTTTCTGGGTCCGGGGTTATGGTGGTACCGGACGGGTCGATGATGACGGTGAAGACGAGGGTTACTCCTACGACTTCGGTGGCGTGCTGGGGGGTTACGACTGGCGGGTAAACCAGAGCCTCACGTTGGGACTGCAGGCCGGATACGCTCGACCCCGCTTTGAACAGGACCAGGACCGCACCAAGGTACGGGATCGCCAGATTGGTGCCTACGGGCGATACCGGCAGGGTGCGCTGCATGTGGACGCGGTCCTGAGCGGCGCCAGGCAAAGCTATGACAGCAGGCGAAACCTGGAACTCGGTACTCTGCAGCGTACCGCCGAAGCCAGTTTCGATGGTGACAGCCTGAGTGCCTATCTGGAAGCCGGCTATCTGTTCGAGGGTAATCCATTGGTCGAACCACTCGCCGCCCTGCACTGGTCCCGTCAGCACCAGGACAGTTATTCAGAAAAGGGAGCCGGGGCCTTGAACCTGAGCGTACCGGAGAACACCCAGCATTTCCTTCGCGGTATTCTGGGCGTCCGCACCACCCTGCCCGTCACCACGGCGGCCGGAACCCGCCTGGCGCTGGAATCCCGGGCCGCCTGGTCCCACGATTTCCGTGACAGCGGCGCGGTCAGCGCCCGTTTCGCTGCCGATCCTGGTGGCGCACCCTTTGCCATTTCCGGGGTTTCGCTGCCACGGGACTCAGCCCATCTCGGCATTGGCATCGCCGGTGAGACCAGAAAAAACCTGCGTTTTTACGCAGACCTGGATACCGAACTGAACAGTCGGCAGCAGAGTATAGTGATCAGCGCCGGAATACGTTACCGGTGGTGACATAGTAACTTGAGCAAGAGCATGTCGGGAATCATTGATCCCAGACCTCAACAAGCCCGTATCCACAGGTTGCTCAGGTGCCTGTCATCAGTTTTTTTCTTCAACGGCAGACTCCCCAGGCTCCGGCGGCTTAACCA
This sequence comes from Gammaproteobacteria bacterium, assembly GCA_024227135.1. Classification (GTDB taxonomy): domain Bacteria; phylum Pseudomonadota; class Gammaproteobacteria; order Chromatiales; family Chromatiaceae; genus JAHEHQ01. The sequence continues at coordinate 15,972 of JAAELC010000130.1, read as the reverse complement.
CCAGCACTGAGCAGCCCAGGTTCTTGGTAATGGTGGAGGCAGTGCTGTCGATAATGAACCCGGTGATTCCCGAGTGCACCGCATCCCCCACCACAACCAGGTCCGCTTCAAGACTGACAGCCAATCGTGAAATTTCATCCCGCGCGCTTCCCTTAACCAGATGACACACTGGATTGAATGCCGGCAGTATCTCGCTCGCCACCGACTCCCGTAGCTCCGCCAGGCAGGTATTCAGCGCCTCCTTGTTTCGTTTCTCCTCGCTCGCTACGTAGTTGTCCGCATCCCAGTGAAAGGGTGAGCGATCTTTTCGCAGATACTGCTCACCATAGGCTTCCCAGACGTGAACGATGTGCAGTTCGGCGAACTGAGTGGTAGCCAGCCAGGTTGCGTGCTCCAGAATCTTGTGGTTGACAGCGTATCTGTCGTCCCGGTGCCCTCCAGGATTTTCGTCCTGATACAGACCTGCAACGACCAGACGATGGCGGTAGGGTCGTGGAGGTATCGAGCGGATCAGTAGTACCGGGCAGGGGCAGTTTTTTAACAGTCGCGTATCGTTGTCACCAAAAATACGCTGTCTCAGTCCGTGACTCTCTTCTGCAGTTTTCAGTACCAGATCCTGGCCATTGGATATCACCTCCCGGGCAATTTCCTCGTGAACCCTGCCAACGAACACCTTGGTTGTTATATGGATATTTGCACGCAGCTGTGCAACCATTTCCTCCAGACCCCTGCGCCGGCTGTCGATCATCTGCGCTTCCAGTTCATCCGGCGAAGACACTTCACCCTCTACACTCGTTGATACATCGCCAAGCACTACCGCCACTGTCAGCATTGATTGGTGGTCACCGGCCAAGGCAGCGGCGTAGCCCAATGTGGTCATCTCGTCTATCCCGGGCGTCAGAACAAGCAGAATACTGCCGTAGCCCACCTGCCTGCCCGGAATGGCAGGCTTTGCCACCTGATGAAGTCCCCCACCGTGGTCTTCGTCAACGAGTTGCGCCGTGGTCTCGGCAGACATGCCCGATGCTTGCAACACATCCCGGGTGAGCTGCATACCCGTCACAACATTCTCGGGAATCGCGTAAGTGACACCGGCCGCAAGCAGCCTCTGGGCCATTCGGGTATCCCAGGCGCGGGCATAAACAGGCAGGTCAGGAAAAGCCTCCCGTGCTGCAACCACTGCCTGTCCGATACTTTCCATGTGGTCCATGGCAAAGACCACCAATGAGGCTTTGGCAGCGCCGGCGGAACGTAGCACCTCAATACTGCTGGCATCTCCGAAGAATACAGGGTAACCAGAAGCCTGTGCTCTGGCCACGCGTGCCGGATTGTTCTCCAGTACCAGGTGGGGAATTCCCGCTTTGGCCAGATTTCGGGCCAGATATGCTCCTATCCGACCAAAACCGGCGATAATGACATGATTCTGTGACACAGGGATCAGTTTGCCCGGAGGGGCGGCAACCGACGGAGAACTAGCCAGCGCTCGTCCCAGCCATGGACTCAGTTTCACCAGCAGAGGTGTAGCCGCCATACTGAGGGCAATGGTGAGCAGTAATAACTGATAGAGTTCCCCCTCCATAACTCCCAGCATGTTGGCCAGCCCGAACAGAATGAATCCGAACTCACCAGCCTGGGCAAGCAGCAGGGCAACCTGTACGGATTCGGAATGGGAACGCCCCGTAATCCGACAAAGAGCCCAGAGGATTATCGCCTTGAGCAGCAGCAGACCGCCAAGCAGCACGGCTACGAGGATTCCTTGTTGATTGAGCAAACTAAAATTAATGGACATACCCACGCTCATGAAAAACAGCCCGAGCAGCAGACCGCGGAAGGGTTGGATATCGGCCATGATCTGATGGCGATAGCGGGAATCGGCCAGCAGGAGTCCACCGAGAAAGGCACCCAGAGCCATGGACAGGCCGGCCCAATCCGTAAGCCATGAAGTACCCAGAACGAGCAGTATTCCGGTGGCGGTAAAAATTTCGGGGTTTCGACGGCTTCCGGCAACCAGGCGAAGAACGGGGCGCAGGAGAACACGACCCAGGATGAAGACCCCGATGATGATTAGTACTGACTCCAGCGTGGCCAGTTCCAGGTCTTGTGTAATGGTCAGACCCCGGGTCGCAAGCAGCGGTAACAGCGCCATCAGGGGCACGATCGCCAAGTCCTGCAGGAGCAGAATTGCGAAAGCGGAGCGGCCATAGGCAGTACCCAGATCGCCCTTGTCACTGAGTAACTGAAGGCCGAAGGCAGTGGATGAAAGCGCCAGCCCGAAGCCCACAACCAGGGCAGAACGTATCGGCACCCCGAATGCCAGGGCACCCAGTGTGATGATGACTCCGGTAATCAGCACCTGAGCGGTACCGAGACCAAACACGCTTCGCCGCATAACCCACAGACGGGATGGCTTGAGTTCGATGCCGATGATAAACAGCAGGAAGATAACGCCGAACTCCGCCAGGTGCCTTATCTCGTCCACGGCGACAATGAACCCCATTCCCCAGGGCCCCACCAAAGCACCGGCAATGAGAAATCCCAATACTGCCCCAAGACCGAGGCGTTGAAACAGCGGCACTGCGAAAACAGCAGCTGTCAAAAGAATAAGAATATCGGAAATATAGTGGGTTTCAGACATGGTCGAATCTATTGCTCATGGAATGTACATGCAGTAACACTGTAACCGGGAACCGGATGAATTCATGGCAATGCATCTGCCACTGATAACATTCTATATTACCTGAAATAGCTGTGGAATCACTGGCTGACCAGCCGTCCTTTCCCGCTTTCTACAGCCTGTATGACTCAGCCTGACATCTATCTGTTTCACCCGTGTGACAAACACTTACCGAGAGTGGGCAGTATGATACGGCTCAGGGGGAGGATTACCCCCGGCCCCATTGGCAGGTCCACTGCCGAAATGCTATTCAAGGGCTGGGGTGCAGGGTGGGACCAGGACTTTTTGTGCCAAAACAGGTATCGCCTGTCCCAGGGAGTGTTTCACTCAGGGTGGCAATGGTTTCACCGGTCGGTGCAGTATTGAAGAATCTGCCAGACCTGGCGCGAATAACCGGACAGGATCGCTCTGGCCTCAAGTTTTAAAGCGTGCGGTGACCCTTTTCAACTCTTCAACCAGGGAACTGAGAATTTGCCCGGACTCTTCGGTCTGTTGCGACCCTCTTCGGTGGCGGCATTCAATGCCAGCAGATTCGTTTGCTCGGCAATGTCATTGATAACATCCAGAACACCCCCGATCTTCACGGTACTACCTTCCAGGCTGGAAATGGTCACCGCGGCAGTCAGCAACATAACGATGCCCTCGCCCTTACTGTCCATGGCTTCTGATAATTCGCCCCTGCGTGCGGAGATCTGCACAGCTACCAGAACGGCACTCACCAGGGAGGTATTGACGACGTCTTCCGGAGCGGATCGCCCATAGGGGGTGAGTGGATACACCAAATCAATACTTCGAATTCGAAAAACCAGCGAAAACAAGGCTAAAGCTTCCCGGTCAGAGCACGCTAACTCTAGTTGCATAAGTAAATGGGTTGATACTGATTCTGTCGTGGTACGAATGACGCTTTCTCTGCAAGGCAAATCCACGACTCGGTCTGATCTGGGAGAACTAGACATCAAATCGCGAACGATGTGATCAATGCTGTAATTTAATAGAATGGAGTACATCGAGTGACTATAAAGAACAGTCTGATAAGCGTTGCCGTCGCCATCGTTACCGCGATGATATTGTTGATAGGATTGATGGCCTACTCAATGAGCAGGATTGAACTCCTGGGGCATGGTGAAACTCTCGTCACCGAAATCCAGACGGACATGCTGAGTCTGCGACGCAGCGAGAAAGACTTTCTGGCGCGCCGGGCATTGAAGTACCGCGATGCTTTTGGTGAGCGAGTCACCTCCATGGAACAGGATATTACGGAACTGGCCGAGACCCTGGGCAAACTGGATATAGACGATGAAGCAACCAAGACGTTGGGCTCCCGCCTGAAAAACTATGCAGAGTATTTCAACAACCTGGTAGGGCTTCAGGAAGTGATTGGCCTGGACTACAGCAGTGGCTTGTACGGGAGTCTCAGGGCCGCCGTCCGCCAGGCCGAAGAGAAAATCCTTGAGACCGGTGATCAGCAGCTGCGTGGGGACATGCTGATGCTGCGGCGCAACGAAAAAGACTTTATGCTGCGTCAAAATCTCAAATATCAGGAAAAATTCGAAAAGAACTACGGTACGCTGCTGGAGAACCTGGAACTGGCATTGATTTCCCAGAAAACAACTCAAAGTATCCGTGGGAGCATGGAACAGTACCGCAAGGATTTCCAGTCGATGGTGGAAGCGGTCCAGAACCGGGGACTCAACGAAAAAGAGGGTCTGCTGGGGAAATTGCGTGGTGCGGTGCATCAATCGGAAGACCAGATAAAGGGCCTGAGTGAATCCCTGGCGGTCGCGCTGACTTCTACCCGTACCGCACTGAGCACCCTGGTGTTCGGCGCCGCGATCGTGCTTGCAACCATTCTGGTGCTGGGTGTCATTCTGATCATGCGGTCCATGGTCAGTCGCCTCAACACCCTGGAAGCGCGTATGCACGAGGTCGCCGAGGGTGATGGCGATCTGACCAAGACACTGGAAAGCTCAGGTAATGATGAAATAGCCGCCATCGGTCGGAGTTTCAACCTGTTTGTCGGTAAGATCCGCGGTGTGATCGGTGAACTGGCATCCGCCAGCTCCAGGCTGTCGGTTGCCAGCGAGCAATTGTCAAACAGTGGTAACCAGAGTCTCAATTCCATGCAGCAGTTGAACGGAGAGACCGAGCAGGTGGCCACCGCCATGAATCAGATGACAGTGACCGTGCAGGATGTTTCCAGTAACGTGGAGAGTGCGGCTGAGGCGGCTCGAAACTCCGATGAAGAGGCACAAAAGGGGCGAAAAGTCGTTTCGGATACCACCCAGTCGATCACCGGGCTGGCGGCAGAGGTTCAGAAGGCAACCAATGTTATCGAAAAGCTGGCTTCTGATTCTCAGGAGATCGGTGGCATCCTGGATGTCATACGGGGTATTGCTGACCAGACCAATCTTCTCGCGTTGAACGCAGCGATCGAAGCAGCCCGTGCCGGCGAACAGGGTCGTGGATTCGCAGTGGTGGCCGATGAAGTACGTACCCTCGCAAAAAGAACCCAGGAGTCCACTGAAGAGATCCAGACCATGATCGAGCAAGTTCAGCATGGGGCATCCAATGCAGCACAGGTGATGGAGAGTGGCCGCGAACTTGCCGAGAAAAGCGTGCAGGAGGCCAAGGCTGCAGGTGACTCCCTGGAGTCCATTGCAACTGCGGCGCGAACCATCAGTGAACTCAATACCCAGATAGCAAGCGCTGCGGAGCAGCAGAGTTCAGTGACAGCGGAAATCGATCGAAATATCAACAACATCAGACAGACCTCGGGTACGACGACACAACATTCCAGGGATGTGGCTGCCGCAAGCGGAGAACTGAATCAGCTCATGCTGGATCTGGACAATCTGGTCAAGCAGTTCCGAATCTCTGGAGATATGCGCAGCTGAGTCCGAGTGATAGTCACTCAATCAGGAACAGCCGGATTAACCCAGGGGTGAATACCCGCTGGCAATTTGCAAAACAGTCTCTGTGGCTGCCACTCCGTCAATAGCACAATACTGGTTGACGGAGTGCCGCAGCTAAGGGCTCGCTTCAAAATAACTTCACATTCATGACCGCCGATCCATCCCGTCTGCCTGCGTTGTTCGTCCCTTGAATAGTTCACTATTCGTGTTCCTCACGCCTTGGCAGTCGGGTGCCTCGACGCTCAGAAATGTGAACTTATTTTTGCGCCAGCCCTAAGGAGTGATGGTATTCCTGTCCTTGAAAGTGATACGAGTTCCATCGGGCAGCCTGATTATCTGCTCCGATGTAATCATGACGGGCGTTTCTTCGATAAGAGGGGCCATTGCCTCGTCATTCAGAAACGTGGTGTTCGGGTGTTCACTCAGATTCGTGAGTTGCAATCCCTCCTCCACCGGGGTTAGCTTCAGGTGATAACGAGAAATTCGACGGTCTTTGAGAACCACGTCGTTCTTATCGGAACGGCCCATTCGAACTTCCTTCAACAGTGGCAACGCATCGACCTTTCCGTTCAACCAGTGAACGAACATCACCATATTACAGGCTGGGAATATCAGAGTCGTCTCTTCTGAATAACCCCAGACCACTACTTTTTCCACTAAGAGATCCCGATGCCGGGCGCACTGCTCATAGTGAACCAGCCTGTCGTCCCGAAGTATCGTCTCCTGGTTTTCATTTTCTCCGATCGACAGAGAGATGACACGGGGCCTCACATACGGACCAAACTCGGTCCTTGCCATATCCAGGCACCAGATGTCATTTCGATCATAAGGGTTCAGATCGACGGGAGGAACTCCCAGGCGGAGGGGTTGCTCGAGAACCTCGCACTTGTCCATCAGTTTATAGAACCGTTTATCCCAACCCGGGCCGATTCTTCTGACAAAGCGGTTGATGAATTCTGCCTTGTTCAATGGTAAAACCAAACGGACATTGGCCTTCAGTTCCACAGACTCCTCAGCAAGGATAATTTCAATTCCCTGCTGTGCACCGCATATCACGACATCCCCTTCCTGTATGTGCCACTGTTCCTGCAACAGTTTTCTGAGCCGATGTCGAACCCCTTGCTCCTCCTTTTTTTTCCCATGAAACTCTCCCCCTTTAAAAACAAAGATTCCGGGTAAAGAGGTTACCAATGTATCGGTCAGGATTCCGCTGGCATCACCAACCTGTGCATCGAGTTGTGCCGTAATATACCTGCGTACATGCTGGACACTCTCTTTTTCAATACCGAGCTTTTCATACATTTCCAACTGATCATCGAACGACTTGAGTTGGGAAATCGATACATCCGGATGGGTGGCCACCCGCCGGTAGAGTTTCCCGGCTTCATCCGGATTGACGGTTAAAAGCGCTGTCTCTGCCAAGGATGCAATAGCCCAGATCTGCTCTGTTTCAGTTTTTGTGGCTGATGCGTGGCGTTTGGACATCAGCAGCGTACGGCGGGCAGCCATTCTTACCAATCCGATGACATCCTCCAGGTCAGCGACCTTTTCGATGGTTTCGTCAGGAGCCAGTCGGGTGCAGAGACAGGAAAGACTGACAAGATTCAAACCTGCGTGCAGGCAACTCAGATCCCACATCAACGCTTCCCGGTAGTGAGACAAGCCCTTCTTCGCAAATTCCAGATACTGAATAGCCAGTCGCTTCCTTTCCTCTTCCCCCTCTGCATTTTCCCAACGATTGCGCCAGCGGTGTTTGTATATCCGACCCAGTAGCAGGTGTGCCTCAGGGGTATCTCCTCCTGAATTCAGTGCTTCTTCAATCTCCTGCTCTGCTCTTGCCTGGTACTCTTGCACCATTTGCGGATGTTCAGCCCCCCTGGCAAGACAAGCCAGGGTTTTGGCCAGTGCGTAGCGGGACTCGGAACAGGTTGGTTTTTCTGTGACCATGGCTCTCAGCAATTCACGTGCCCGCTCATAGCGCCCCAGATCAATCAACGCATGGGCCGCGTCAAGCCGCAATTGCCACTCTGTGAACCGATTCGGCGCGTCGCAGGATAGAGTGAGAATATCCCCTACATAACTTCGGCGCCGTGCTTTGCTGACCCGGGCACTCCATTCCTGGAGTTGATTGCCAAAATACCGCGCTTTTGCATTCTGGATTTCGCTCCAGTCTGCCGGTTTCAATCCCCTCAACTCTTTATAAACCGGGCTGCTCGTGGTACTCACATCGTTAGCGACAGCAGCTTGCAACTGAGCGGCCAATGCATCCACTTCCCTTCCAACTTCCTTTGCCCACAGAGGATCATCCGGATCGGCACCCAATTCAAACAAAGAGCCCTTGTAGGAGAAGGTACGATCCGGGGCGACATCGAACGGTCGCCGGTCCCATCCCCCATCGATCATAAGCACGCCGCGGGGTGATACACCGTGCCTGACACCAAGCTCATAGAATACATTGGCATTGAGCGTGGAAATATCAGCGAGTACAAACTCTCCGGTAACGAGTTCAAAGTACATATCGGTACGGATATCACCCGCCCCAGGTTCCTCGTCTGCCCGATAGGGTCTGCACCCTGCCTGTTCCAGTGCGGGACGAATAAGCCTTTTCCAGATACTATCGAAATCTATTCGTATTTTTTTACCGATATGACTGCTGGCAACGATCCTGTCACCGGGGTTTTTACTCTCCGCACTCTTGGTTCCGAATGGCATCGCCACGAAGACACGGGACCCGGCAACCTGTTGTATGCCCCTGGACATTCCCACACTGAGTCGATTTCCGGTTGCAGCGGTCGATTGACCCGGACCACTCTGGACAGACCATTTGTCGCTTGCTTTGGACATCAACTGTTCTCCCTGATGCGCTCACACCCTCATACCAAGTGAAAACCTGCATTGTGCAGACCCGGAAGTCCGATTCACCCGATCCGCCGGGAACTCGCAGTTTCCTGCTGCACCATTCCACAGCCACCCCCGGTACTTTACTCCGAAGACCTGCATTCGAGCTTAAAGCGTCGTGCTGATAGTGAACCTTCTGACATCCTACGGCGTTCATCATCTGGATTCAGTGACAGGCACCGCGGTTTGCCCGCCAACCAGAAAACAGGTACTCAATACTATTCAAGTACAATGTTTGGGTCTGTACAACTTTTTCCCACGGGAAGAGTCCCCAGGCAAGCGTCTGGGGTGTCGCAATAACCCGCTATTCCCACCCACCATGGGGGGTGAACTCTGGGGGAGCAGTTACGTTGTGGCAACTGAGCAGAATATAGTAATCTCTGCGGGGGAGCGAGAGAGTGGAATACCTTCGCCTTCAACTACAAATTCAGGGAGTTAAATTTCATGTCAGAACTGAAAGTGGCTGTGGTCACCGGTGCCAACCGTGGACTCGGACTGGAAACCTGTCGACAACTGGGTGCGTTGGGCCTTACTGTTTTTCTGACCAGTAGAGATCAAGATAAAGGTAAGGAGACAGTCCAGAGATTGTCCAGCTCCGGGCATGATTTCAGATACCATCCACTGGATGTTACCGACCCCGAAAGTATACGGAAGCTGGTAGATCATATTCGAGAGCAGACCGGGCGTCTGGACATCCTGATAAACAATGCCGGAATATTCCCGGACCCCTCCCCGGCGACAGGCAAAAGCAGCAGTGTGTTTGATACCGGACTGGACATCCTGCGCACCGCCATGGAAACAAACACCTATGCTCCGCTGTTTTTGTGTCAGCAATTGATCCCGCTGATGAATGGTTATGGCCGCGTAGTGAATGTTTCTTCGGGAATGGGGCAACTCAGCGATATGAATGGCTGCTGTACCGGTTACCGGATCTCGAAGACCGCATTGAATGCACTGACCCGCATTTTTGCCGATGAGTTGAAAGAGACTCAGGTGAAAGTCAATTCCGCATGCCCGGGCTGGGTTCGCACCGACATGGGCGGGGAGAATGCTGAACTGACTCCCGAAGAGGGCGTTGACGGCATCCTGTGGCTGGCTACATTGCCTGATGATGGGCCCACGGGTGGTTTCTTCCGGCATCGGAAACCCATTCCATGGTAAGGGCCTCGGAAATGTATCTGCTCACCCCCCAGAGATTACCCCGCAGGGGCGGTCTGTGAAGGAAGTGTCTTTGGCATGGATGCCAAAGCCAAGCCTACAGGGAAGTATTGACGGCGTCTTCCGCAACAGATTGCCCGTGCGGGGTAAGTAGTTACTCGGAAATAACGTATTGTCCCAGACTGCGCAGCATATCAGCTCAGATTCAAGGCGCAGATGAAAGCGCATCTCATTGATTATGTAAATGAATCTGCAACGCAGGCGATGTCCATGGATGGACTGGATTCACGCGAGGCAGGATGCCGGTAGTGATAGCTGAGCTGAGAGACCAGCAGGATGGGATGATTCATTTTTTCCGCGGCCCTAAGTTGCCCGCAGTCCCGAACGACACCTCAGCCAGACCGACGGCGATTACGCCTTCAGTGCTTTCAAAGCAGTGGTCGGTTCCAGCAGTGGTGTTTCCCCGAGTGGTACCGGGAACTGTCATCCGGGAGACCGTTTAGCGGATTACGACAAGGGTTGTGCGGAACCACTATGCAGCCCTTGTCGCACCCTCACGATGAAACAGGAAATCACCACTTCGGGCTGATCAACCCGAAGGGCACCCTCCCCTGGCCTGTCGATTTCTTATTCGATCGAGTACGGCTTCTGTGGAACCCGGTCTGGAATCTGAATCCATAGCATCGAGACGGGCTTCCAGTGAGCCGTCACCGAGTTCCCGCTCGATAACCTCCGCAGCCTCCAGTCGATCTGACAGGTTCTGCTGGCGTCCCTTGATTCGCTGCAGGGATACCTGGATCTCATCGAGCTGGTCCGGGAGCCTGCCGGCATGACAAGTAATCTGTCGGGTTGCCGACTGGGCATTGGCAGTCGCCTGCACCATGCGCAACTCCCTGCGATACGCAGCTATCTGTTCGATGACGGTTTGAAGTCGCTGTTTCAAGCCCGTCTCCTGGGATTCCAGATGGTGCTGTTTCCTGCGCAGATCGGACAGCAGGGGTTCTCGTTCAGCAATCCACTGGGCAGCCTCCCGAGCCAGTGCTTCCTCCCCCTGATCCAAAGCCACACCCGCCTGGCGCTCCTTCTCTTTCATGGATGCATGGAGCTGATCCGCTTCCCGACGCATCTGTATGCGCTCCGCCGCTATACGGCACAGATCCTGTCGGGCCGCTCGGACCGATGTTTCACATTCGTGGATTTCCTGGGCGAGGATTCGCAGACCGTTGGCATCCACTGCCTGCTCCAATACCTCTCTTGTGCCACCACGCACCGCAGTGGCCAGTTTGTCGAGTAATCCCATGTTATACGCTCCCCTATTCCGAAAACTCATTGATGATCTTCTGGGTTTTGGCTTCGCTGATCTTGTTGAGCAGGCGATGACTTTCATGTTCGTCACGCAACGTCTTGACCATCGTGATGGTGGAACTGACCAGAAACAGGGAACTGAGGGCGAAGTAACCTTGCACCACCAGCGAAGCCGGCATGAACGTGATACCGACCGCCATAGCTGCCAGTGAGATAACAAAAGCCGCTTTAACGTAGAAAAGCCAGGATGTGGAGTGACTCTGAATATCGATTTCTTGCATTGTGGCATCTCCCTCTCGGAGGTTGGTGAAGGGGGGTAAATACCCCGGGGCTTGAGAGGGAGTATTGATCCAGGATCAGAATTTGCAACTGATTAAAAAAAAGTCCAGAAAAATACGACCGAGGGTATTAATTAACGATACCTGGGGCCGTTACTTTTCAAATTGATGAAACAGGCCGTAGCGCCAGGGACGCATCGCCAACACCACGGTGGTGCCGTCACGATCGTCAAAGGGTAACGCAGCATCAACAGCAGAAAGTTCATCGAATGCCCGGGCCAACTGCTCCATCTTTCGTTGGAATACCGCATGGGAGCTGTCTGCCAGCATGCCGTTGATCACAATCAACCTTTCGTGTCTGCGGTCGAACCGGGAGTTGAAAAACGCCTGCTGGAGTTTCTCAAGAAAAAACTGCTGAATGGGCCCGTTCTCCCGCCACTTGAAGTTAGAGGCCACCCGCAGTTTCACACGGTTTCTGGGGAGCAGTTCGATCACTTTGAGCCGATCCAGCCGGGTCAGGTGCTTGATACACCGCACTTCCGGAATATCGAAGCGCTCCATCAGTTGTACAAGGGTCCAGCGGTTCAGAATACACACAGTGATCAGTAACAACTCCAGGTCACCGACAATCTCCTGCTCCTGCTCCAGAGTCAACCCGGAAAGTGGTGTTGCCGTATTTTCATTGAGCTGCTGAACCAGGTCGGATATTTCTATGTCGATCATTTGACAAATCTGATCCAGACGCTGAAGGGTAAAATTTCTCTGGGAAAAGGAGCGTTTGATACTGGCCTCCGAAAGATCGAGATACTTGGCGATATCAGCATAAGTCCGGCCATGGGCTTTTAGCGCCTTCTTCAATTCATCGATCAACTGAACGGTCTGGGTCATGGGCGGACTCCCCTGGAAAGTAGCACCTGGTGACACCAAAAGGTGCAACCTTCGGGACTCTGTCTGTTATCGTAGTACTCAAGGATACACAGCTTTAATCTTATATCCATCTTCAACCAACCACTGAGGCCCCACTCCATGGACAAGCTTTTCAGGCTAACCGGATTCGCCCCTTTTATCCTGGTCCTCTTTCTCAACGCCTTCATCGACCTGGGGCATAAGATTCTGATCCAGAATACCGTCTTTAAAATCCACGATGGTCAGACCCAGATCATTCTTACCGCTATTGTCAACGGACTGATCCTGCTGCCTTTCGTATTACTGTTCACACCGGCCGGTTTTCTCTCTGACCGGTTTCGCAAACCCCGGGTGATGCAGATCAGTGCCGCAGCGGCCGTGGTGCTTACCCTGTTGATCACCCTCTCTTACTACCTGGGGTGGTTTGAGTTTGCCTTTGCCATGACCTTCATCCTGGCGGTGCAAAGCGCCTTCTACTCGCCGGCGAAATACGGCTATATCAAGGAACTGGCAGGCAAAGAGCGGCTGGCCACTGCCAACGCCGCAGTACAAGCGATAACCATCGTTGCCATTCTCTCGGGAATCTTTGTCTTTTCCGTGCTTTTTGAACAGGGACTGTCTGGCGTGGAATACCGAAACGAGCAGGAATTACTGCAGTCAATCGCTCCTATTGGCTGGATACTGGTGAGTTGTGCACTGCTGGAATGGTTTATGACTCTGCGACTCCCATCCACACCTGCCAAGGCGCCCAATCTGAAGTTTGACTGGGCCAGCTATCGACGCGGCCGCTCTTTAAAGATCAACATTAACAAAATCTCCGGTCACCGCACCATCTGGCTCTCCATCATCGGTCTCTCGATTTTCTGGGGCATTTCCCAGGTGGTACTCGCCGCTTTTCCCGCCTATGCCAAGGCCAACCTGGGATTGACCAACACTGTTGTGATTCAGGGGATGATGGCTTGTTCCGGAATCGGCATCATCATCGGCTCTCTCATTGCCGGCAGAGCATCCCGACATTACATCGAAACCGGCCTGATACCCCTGGGTGCCCTGGGTATCGTCGTAGCCCTGTTCTTTGTACCCCAATTGAACGCTCTTCCCCTGGTAACCCTCGCCTTTCTACTCCTGGGGATCGCCGGAGGCATTTTCATCGTTCCCCTGAATGCACTGATCCAGTTCAATGCCAGAGACCACGAACTGGGGACCGTACTTGCGGGTAATAACTGGGTTCAGAATATCGTGATGCTCAGTTTTCTGGGGCTGACCGTGCTGTTCGCCGTAAAGGGACTCGATGGTGGCGAACTGATGTACCTGATGGCAGCTATCGCCCTGGCAGGGGCGGTTTACACTGTTTACCAGCTACCACAATCCCTGGTGCGCTATGTGATCGCCCGTCTGCTGGCTGGTTCCTATCGTATAGAGGTGCTGGGTTTTGACAATCTGCCGGCTCAAGGGGGAGTACTGATGCTGGGAAATCACATCAGCTGGCTGGACTGGGCCATGATTCAGATCGCCTGCCCCCGCCCGGTTCGATTTGTCATGTATCGCGGTATTTATCAGCGCTGGTACCTGAAGTGGTTTCTCGATCTGTTCGGGGTTATCCCGATTGCGGGGGGACACAGTAGAGAGTCCCTGGGGAAAATCAACCAGTTACTCAAAGCGGGGGAAGTGGTGTGCCTGTTCCCGGAGGGTACTATCAGCCGCAACGGCCAGCTTGGAGTGTTCAAAACAGGTTATGAACATGCCGCCGAAGGCGCAGAAGGGGTAATCCTGCCTTTTTATCTTCGAGGTCTCTGGGGAAGCCGCTTCTCCCGTTCAAGCGAGAAACTCCAGGCAACACGCAACGAACGCATGCGGGGACAGGTTATCGTCGCCTTTGGCCAGCCCCTGCCCCTGGATACCCCTGCCCCGGAGTTGAAGCGCCACATATTTGATCTCTCCATCGATGCCTGGGAACAACACACCCGAACGCTGGACCCGATCCCACTGGCATGGATTCGAACCGCCAGGCAGCGGGGAAACGCGCTCTGCATGACCGATGCCCAGGGTGGCACCCTGCTCTCCGGATATAAGGCATTGACCGGCGTTATCGCCTTCTCCCGCCTGATCGCCGCACGCAGCCCGGAACAGAATGTAGGATTGCTGCTACCCACCAGCAGCGCCGGGGTGATCACCAATCTGGCGGTGCTGCTGAAAGGGAAGACCGTGGTCAACCTGAACTACACCGCCAGTCTTCAGGCCCTGACTTCAGCGGTGGCCAAGGCCGAGATCCGAACCATCTACACATCCAGCCGGTTTCTAAAGAAACTCAAGCAACGGGGCATCGACCTGGATCCGCTTCTGGAATCGGTTGAAGTGTACGAACTCGAAGAGTTGAAAAACGAAATCAGCACCCTGGGTAAACTGGCTATATTGACTGCCTGTATCTGCCTGCCAGCCCGGCTGCTCCATCTCCTGTTTGGTCAGCAAGTGGATCTCGAACAGCCGGCGGCGATTCTTTTCTCCAGCGGCAGCGAAGGGGAACCCAAGGGCGTAGTTCTCAGCCACCGCAATATCATGGCCAACATTCGCCAGGTATCGGATGTACTGGATACCCGTCACGAAGACGTGGTGATGGCCACACTGCCCCTGTTTCATGCCTTCGGCCTGACAGCCACCGGACTGATGCCGGTGATCGAGGGCATTCCGGCGGTCTTTCACCCGGACCCCACGGATGTGGTGACCATCGCAAAGGGGATGGCCCGGCATCAGGCCAGCATATTCTGTGCTACTGCCACCTTCCTGCGGCTGTTCACCCGCAACCGAAAAGTCCACCCCTTGATGCTCGAGTCCCTGCGGGTGGTCGTAGCCGGTGCCGAACGGTTGAGCCCGGAGGTCCGTGATGCTTTCAAATTGAAGTTCAACAAAGAGATTTACGAAGGTTACGGCACCACGGAAACCACCCCGGTGGCCAGCGTCAATCTTCCGGATCGTATCGATTCCGGGGATTGGCGGGTACAGCAGGGCAATAAACCCGGTACCGTAGGGCTGCCTCTACCCGGGGGAAGCTTCCGTATCGTCGATCCAGAAACATTGAACCCACTACCCACCGGCGAGGACGGGTTGATTCTGTTCGGTGGTACCCAGGTGATGCTGGGCTACCTGGATGATCCCGAAAAAACAGCTGACGTCATTCTGGAAATGGAAGGCAGGCGCTGGTACAAAACCGGGGACAAGGGTCACTTGGATAAAGACGGCTTTCTGACCATTGTGGACCGCTACTCCCGTTTTGCCAAAATCGGCGGTGAAATGATCAGCCTCGGCGCTATCGAAGGGGCTATCAGCAAACTGCTTGCGGAGGATGCAGAAATTTTGGCCACTGCGCTTCCCGATGGCAAGAAAGGGGAACAGGTCGTCCTGCTGTATGCCGGAATCGATCAAGCGGCGTTGAAATCCGTCATGGAACAGTCCGGGCTCAACCCCCTGATGCGACCCTCCAAACTGATACAGGTGGATGCCATCCCCAAACTGGGCAGTGGCAAAAGTGATTTCAGCCGAGCCAAACAAGTGGCGAAAGAGGCAGTTGCAGCGTGATGGGAAAGGGGTTTGAGTTGCCTCCGGTGCTCATGCCCCGCGGTGGAATGACCCAGAGCATCAGGGAGACTGGTACCCACGCAGAGCGTGGGTGCCGGGACGCCTGACAGGGAGTCCCCGGCTTGGGTACCCACACAATAAAAAGGGTAACTGGCAAATTCCGGCGGTTCCTAAGTCTCAGACTTATGAACCAGTGACCGCAGATGCTCGGGAAGCGGCGGCTCGCGATTCACCAGATCAGAAAAAAGGTGGTCAACCGAACGGTTTC
>JAAELC010000129.1 GCA_024227135.1 Gammaproteobacteria bacterium | reverse complement strand
CTTTTGTTTTATTAAAATCATCCACGAGCTTTTCGAGCTTAGTCTTGTTTTGAAGTGAATTCATAAACAAATCATCTCTAAACTCTGTTAATTTGGCGCCAAGGGTTATATTGGCATTTCCCTCTGACAATGCCTCTCCTCCAACTCTAATGTATACTTGAGCTCCCCCTGAGATTGAGCTTGCAGTACTAGCAACTGGATAATTATTAACAGCGGCATACTCACTTACCCCGAAATCTATCGCTGCAATAGCTAATTCGCCCAGATCTTTTCCCGATAGTCGAGAGAAACCCCGGCAGACTCTTTTTCTTCCTCCCGGAGATAACCTTTTCCCTGTTTTTTTATAACGCCGTTCAACACACTCCTTTTCAGTCTCCAATCCACTAGGATCAACCCCACCCAGTCCCATACCCTCGACATAGGCATAGCGATGCAAAGACTGCGGGCGGCTAAGCGTGCCGGGCACCAGGTCGGGCGAGGTGAATTGCTGTACCCCGGGGTGGTAGTAACGGGCACGCATATACATCACCCCTTCCGGGTCGGTCATCGCCCCGACACCACCGGCAAAGCGGAAAGGGAAATCCATATCGCCACTCAGCCCGGCATTTCGGCCAAACGGGGTATAGGCGTAGGATGAAACCACATCACCTGTGCTGTCTGTCAGTGCAACCACGTTATGATTGAAATCCTGGGCCACAAAGCGGGTTGTTCCATCCTTATTGACTTCGGCCAGCAGCCCACCCGGGCCATGGATATAGACATTCTCCACTACGTTCTGATCGTCCGTGGTCGCCAGCATATCTGGCAGTGCGCCGGACATATCCAGCAGGTAGCGAGTTGTTTCACCGCTCCTGAGCGTCTCAAGCCGGTTTCTTGCAGCATCATACTTGTGCTCGGTTGTGCTTGCAGCTGTAAGTCGGTTTAGGCCGTCGTAACTAAAGCTGGCGGCGTATGGCGCAGGAAGGTTGACGAGGTTACCACGCCCGTCGTATGTGGCAGACAAGCCGTTGATTTTGTCCAGCAAGCCACTGTTTGCACCGTCGCTCTTAAGCAGGATTTGCAGCGGGTCGCTGCCAAAGCCAGGCGCCATCGGTTGCTCAGAAGCTATCTCGCTGCGACGCCCCAAACCATCAAGGGTGATCTGATAGTCGGCAATGGTCGTGCTATGCTTTGTGGTTTGTAAGCGGGTCAGTTCGCCGAGTTCGTTGCGGGTGAATATGGTTTTCAAGCCTGAACCCGTGGGATAAGTCGTCCTCAGCAGGGCTCCGGTATAGTCGTCAAAACCAAACTCAAAAACCCCGGCAGGCGTTGTCAACTGATCAACTTCGTCAAGGCCGTTGTAGGCCGTTTCGATCTGGTAGGAATCGAACGCCACTCGGATCTGGCGCCCCATTTCATCCCAACGATAGTCCACCACCTTAGCAAACGGGCCGGTCACTTTCTCAATCTCACCATACAGCGTATAGTCATAATCCCGGGAACCACTGCCACCCGTTCCACTCCAGCTTTCAAGGTCCAGGCGACCCAGGGCATCGTATGTGTAACCAAAATTGATACCGTCACTGGTGGCAATAGTGGAAACACGCCCCAGCCTGTCGCTACTCACATCGGTATATGAGCCATCACCCCGGCTGATACGAACCGAACCGGCCGTATCGTTATATGTCCAGCTAGTGGTGCCACTCAGATCACCACGGGTCAGCATTCTACCTAAACTATCGTAGGTGTAAGTTGTGACCAGGCCTTCCGGGTCAGTAGTTTTAGTCAGGCGGCCATCACCATCGTATTCATAGTTGGCTTCCAGAGTTTGGCTGTCGTTCTTTTCTACCACCTGTAACAGGTTGCCCAACGCATCATGGCTTAAAATGGTCTCCTGCTGGGCGCCGACCACTTTTATCGTGGTTGTTAGGCCGTCCGGGGAGTAGTTGTAGTTGTAGACCCGTTTCCCCGTTACTGGATTCGGATCCGAGGTATCGATAAACAGCTGCACCTGGGTGATACGCCCCAGGGCATCATAAAAATATTGTTTTCTGACTTGATCTTCGTCGACAGCACAGCCGCTGGAAGTGGTTTCGGGTTGTTCGATAGAACTACAGGAACTTTCATTTTTCAGCCTGCCGTTACCGTCATAGGCCAGGCGGGTAATAAGGTCCGAAGCGCCAGCCATCAGATTGCTGTTCTCACGCGTCAGGCGCACGAGGCCACTGGAATGGGAATAAAAACGATCTCTGCGACCATCTGGCCGATCCAGCCACTCGACCTGGGAATCATGGTTGTAGTGGTAGTCGGTACAACGCTGTTCTGACGGACTTCCCGGGCCACAAACACTGCCAAGCTCACCCGTCGAGGCGTATTGAAAAAAAGTGTCGTATTGCTCGGTGCTGCCGAAACCTTCTGATTGCTGGGTAACACGCCCCTCTTCGTCATAGACCAGATGGGTACGTTGCACCGTAGCACTGGCAATGGGGGGCGAGACCGGACAGCTTG
>JAAELC010000128.1 GCA_024227135.1 Gammaproteobacteria bacterium | reverse complement strand
TGCTCGCCCTTATGGTGGCGGTGTTTCTGATTCTAGCCCGTGTCATCTGGCTGGGATTTCTCGCGGACTTTCTGTCCAGCACGGTGCTCGTGGGGTTTCTCACCGGTGTCGGTATACAGGTCGCCTTCGGGCAGATCGGCGAGACCAATTACTACGCCTTATCGATCGCGGTGGCCGTGCTGGTCCTGATTATCGGGTTGAAAAAACTCTCACCCAAAATCCCCGGGGCCCTGATCGCGGTGATCGGTGCCCTGGTCGTCAGCTGGACGTTGGATCTGAAGTCCCACGGGGTGCATGTTCTCGGTGCCATCCCAAGCGGTTTGCCGACCATCGGGCTGCCTCACGTGGATTGGAGTTGGGAGCTGATCCTGAAGCTGATACCCATCTCTTTTGCCATGTTCGTCGTCATACTCGCCCAGAGCGCGGCAACGTCCCGGGCTTTCGCTGCGCGCTACAACGAGCGTTTCAGCGAGAACACGGACCTGGTCGGTCTGGGTATGGCCAATATCGGTGCCGGTTTGTCCGGGACCTTCGTGGTGAGCGGCAGCCCCACCAAGACCCAGATGGTCGACGGCGCCGGCGGACGCAGCCAGTTGACCCACCTGACGACAGTGGTGGTCGTCCTCCTGGTGATCCTGTTTCTGACCGGCCCGCTATCGTATATGCCCGAGGCAGTGCTGGCGGCCATCGTGTTCATGATCGGGTTGGACCTGATCGATCTGCAGGGAATGAAAAAGATTTTCGTGGAAGTCCGCTCGGAGTTCTGGGTGGCCTTGATCACCGCGGTCGTGGTGGTGGTGGTGGTGGGTGTCGAGCAGGGCATTATTCTTGCCATGGTGTTGTCGTTGCTGGACCACGTCCGCCGGGGGTATCGCCCGAAAAACCCCCTGATCGCGAAGGCCGAGTCCGGTGGCTGGCACAACACCCCGGTGAGCAGCGCCGATCAATACGAGCCCGGGCTGATGGTGTACCGCTTTTCTCACAGCATGTACTACGCCAATGCGGAACTGTTCTCGGAGCAGGTACTGGAACTGGCGAACGGCGCCGACCCGGATCTTGCCTGGTTCTGTCTGGACTCCGCCGGAATCGACGACGTGGACTATTCCGCGGCCGCGACCCTGCGCTCCAGTTTCGGTATCTTGAAAGAAAAGGGCATTCGTCTGGTTTTCGTGCTGGTCAGCGACGAGGTGAGGGCCGATCTGGATCGTCTGGGTATTACCGACCTGGTTGGAAGGGATGCTTTTTACA
Source organism: Gammaproteobacteria bacterium (assembly GCA_024227135.1). Classification (GTDB taxonomy): domain Bacteria; phylum Pseudomonadota; class Gammaproteobacteria; order Chromatiales; family Chromatiaceae; genus JAHEHQ01. Next base: position 79,082 of record JAAELC010000128.1, on the reverse strand, counting down.
CCACCGGTGACGATCTGTTAAGCGCCTACCACCAGAGGAAAGACTAATGAATTTTAATTTGGAAGAGATAACCCCCCAAACACCCAGTGGCAGGCTTTGTCAGATTAAGGTCAGCAAGCTCAATCCGACGCAAAATGCGGTCGGCCTGGACGAGGTCAATGATAAAATCGCTCGCTACAGTGCGAAATCCAGAGCAGACCTCAAAGATTACCTGCTGGTGCATCCGGTGCCTGTGGTTATCGGTAACGGCGGAAGGTTCTATCTCACCGATCATCACCATCTGACCAACGCGTTATGGAAGACGGCTGAGGGTAAAAAACAAGGCCGGTATCGACACTAAAAACGTCCGGGTCGTTGTCAAAGTTCAGTACAATATGCCATTGCCCTGAAGGGTTATCACTTCTGGAAAGAGATGCACAAGATCCGGCTGGTTTACCTGTTTGACAACTATGGCGGAGGGCCGATATGCCCGAAAGAACTCTGCGGGCACATCAAGGATTTGGCCAACGACCCCTACCGGAGTCTGGCCTGGGAAGTGCGCTCCCGATACGGGTATGCCAAGAGCCCCCATGCGTTCGCGGAATTTCTGTGGGCGGATTTCTTGCGTATCCGGATCATCATTGACAACGGGATTCTCAAGGACAAGATCAAGGGATCTGAGGTTTTGATCGGCAATCTTTCTGAGGAACACAGGAAAGAGGTCATCGACGAGGCGATGGCATTGGCAAGGTCGCCGGAGGCCGCGGGTATGCCCGGGTATATTGGCCAGGGCTGATGCTGGTGCTGGATTGGGGGTAGCTCCATGGTATAAGTATCGCGAATGTGCGCTTTTTTGGGTCGGAATCAAAGGTAGTCGAAAAAGCCGTTGATCCGACGAACCTGAAGAGAAGGGAGGCTTCCTAAATGTTGCAAGTCATGCTGGTATCCATAGGCCTGGTGGCGACCACAGTGGCCATCCATGCAGCCGGTACCCACCTGTGGATGCGCTATCTTTTTTATCGCTTCACTGATTCGGGTGGTTTTTTCAAGGCCCACAGAGCATTACCGGCGGTGATGTCGACCGCCGTGGTTTTAATGTTGCTGCATCTGCTGGAGGTCGTGCTCTGGGCAGTGGCATACCTGCTCCTGTTACCGCTCAGCCATCTGGATACCCTGGAAAAAGCGATCTATTTCTCCCTGGTTACCTTTACTACCCTGGGTTATGGTGACATCACTCTGGCGGAGCCTACATGGCGCCTGTTGAGCGGTGTGGAAGCGCTTAATGGCATCCTGTTGGGTGGCTGGACAACGGCGTTTCTATTTCTGGTGGTACAACGGAGTTGGAAGACGGAGGGTCGGGTTCAGGACGATGAATGAAACCTGTTTCCAGGGGCTTGCGTTGCAGATGCCCCGATCCTGAGAGGTAGTCGGTATGCGGGATTTACCGGGAGAACGGCCCAGTGGGGTGCCCCGGGGAACGATAGTTGAACAGTGACTGTCGGATGCGGTTGAGGCGCAACTTTCCGGTGATAGTAAACTTCCTGTGATCCAGGTCGGGTAATATCTCGTAGCCTTGTTGTTGGGTCTGGTCGTAATGCTGGCGTCTGATCTTCCTCATTTCGCGGATCAGCTGAAGAGAAAGACAGTGCAAAGCCGACGGCCAGGTAACTGCTCACCCCTTGGAGCATACCCCGCATGGGTGGTTTGTGGAGGAAGTATCTTTGGCAGGGATACCAAAGCAAAGTCTGCAGGGAGGTATTTACAGCGTCTTCCGTAGCAGATCGCCCATGCGGGGTGAGTAGGTACGCTGGATGATAGTAACGGCTATAATGCGGCAGGTAGGACAAGGGCGCATCATTGACCGTTGAGAAATCCGATTGGAATACAGACATAACCAATTCCCCAGGAGGAATGGAATGACACGACTATACAGTTTAACGGCGGCGGGCATCCTGATCGCATCGATCCTGATGATGCCTCTGGTTTCTGCGGCTGAAGACGTACCGGCAGGTGCGGTGGGCCAGGTTGCGGCAGGCGTTGCGACCGTGGAATCCATCGATCGCCAGACCCGGGAAATCACGCTGAAAGGTGAGAATGGCAGCGCGACCATCACTGCGGGACCGGAGGTGAGAAACTTCGATCGCATCAAACGAGGCGATCTGGTGGTATTCGAATACTTCGAAGGACTCGCCATTGCGCTGGTTCCCTCCGTGGAAGGTGTACCCGCCCGGGATGATAAAATTGCGGCTGCGCGGGCGAAGAAGGGGGACAAGCCTTCGATGGCGATCGCAGAGGTTATAACCGCAGAAGGCCGGGTCAAGGCGATTGATCACAAAAATCGGGTGGTTACCCTGGAAGGTCCGAAGCGTACGATTTCGCTGAAGGTCTCAGAAGAAGTGGATCTGAAAAAGATATCGGTTGGGGATGCTGTGCTGGCACGCTATGAAAGGGCCTATGCCATATCGGTGCAACCGCCAGCAGATGTGGACGCCGAAGTGCTGCTCGAAAGCACATCGGTGGCCTTCATCGTGGGCGTGGACTGGGGTACGGGCACCCTGACCCTGAGAGACGGCCAGAGCCGTAATTTGAAAGTCAACGGTCTTTCTGTCATCGACATCGGGGTTTCCAAATCCAAGACCCAAGGCTACGTCTACAACCTGAATAATATCGAAGACTTTGAGGGCAATTATGGCCGGGCAGAAGCCAGTATCGCCATGGTCGGCGGTGTGTCGAGTGCGGTGTTGAGAAACTCGAATGGTGTCATTATTCGACTGATTTCAGACAAATCCGGGCTTAAACTGACCCTGGCTCCGGGTGGAATGAAAATCAAGTTTGTCGAGTAAGGCGCATTCCCGGAAACCTCTACGATGACAGGGGCAGGGAAGCCCTTTACTCAGTAGAGAATCAGATCGGGAATCCCGGTATCCGTCCTGTCCGGCCATGTATACTATCCCCTTTGTCAGCATGCAGATGGGGATTCCCGCTGATTGATCCCTTGACGCCCGATTGGCTCGGGTGGAAAATCTGGCCCCTTTGGGTTATTAACGTGAAACGGGAGTGGTTGGCTTTGGCGAGTGTCGGGGAACCGCTGGTCAAAATTCGGGATCTGCACTATTCCCGGGATAAAAACCACATTTTTAAAGGCGTTGATGTCGATATCGCCCGGGGTGGGGTCACCGCAGTGATGGGACCCAGTGGCACCGGGAAAACCACCCTGCTGAAATTGATCGGCGGTCAGCTCTATCCAGATTCGGGCACAATCCACATCGACGGCCAGGATGTGCATAAGATGAAGACCAGTGATCTCTACCGGCTGAGGATGCGGATGGGGATGCTGTTTCAGAGCGGCGCACTGCTGACCGATATCAGTGTTTTCGAAAACGTAGCCTATCCGCTACGTGAGCATACCCCGCTTCCCGAGTCCATGATTCGCAAGCTGGTGCTGCTCAAACTGGAGGCCGTCGGACTGCGCGGTGCACGGGACCTGATGCCGAGCGAACTCTCCGGTGGCATGGCGCGGCGGGTTGCACTGGCCAGGGCCATCGCCCTGGATCCCGGGATGATCATGTACGACGAACCTTTTACCGGGCAGGATCCCATTTCCATGGGCGTGCTGGTGAAGCTCATCCGCTCCCTTAACGATGCCAGTCGCCTTACCAGTATCGTGGTCTCCCACGATGTCCAGGAGACAGCTGGTATTGCGGACTATATCTATCTGATTTCAGACGGTAAAGTCGTTGATCAGGGGGTGCCGGAGAAGATGATGGACTCCCGGTCCGAGTGGTCCAGGCAGTTTATGAAGGGGCTTCCCGACGGGCCTGCAGCGTTCCACTACAGGGCGCCGGAACTGGAACAGGATCTCATGGGATGACCCTTGAATCAGAGATCGGTCGCAACGGGGCCAGACTGTGTTAGATCCACTTGCGCGGCTCGGTCGGGCCGGAATAGACACGCTGGAACAGATAGGCCGGGGACACCTCCTGCTGCTGGGTATCCTGAGTGGTTTTGCCGACCTGGCCCGGCGCCCCCGATTGCTCATCGCTCAGCTATATGCGGTGGGCGTGCTTTCGCTGCTGATCGTCGCCGTGTCCGGAACCTTTGTCGGCATGGTACTGAGCCTGCAAGGTTACTATATTCTCTCCCAGTTCGGGGCAGAACAGACCCTGGGTGTGATGGTTGCCGCCTCCCTGGTGCGGGAGCTGGGACCGGTGGTGGCCGCATTGCTGTTCGCCGGACGTGCGGGTTCAGCGCTCACGGCCGAGATCGGGCTGATGGCTGCAACAGAGCAGCTGTCAGGTCTGGAGATGATGGCGGTCAATCCTGTCAAACGAATTCTGGCGCCGCGATTCCTGGCCGGCTTTATTTCCATGCCCCTGCTGGCAGCAATATTCAGCGCTTTGGGTGTCGTCGGGGGGTATTTCGTCGGTGTCGGCCTGCTTGGGGTGGACGACGGCGCTTTCTGGTCTCAGATGCAGGCCAAGATCGATTTGCAGGGTGATGTTCGCAACGGCGTGATCAAAAGTCTGGTGTTTGGTTTTGTATGCACCTGGATCGCGCTGTTTCAAGGTTATTATGCAGTGCCTACGGCCGAAGGGGTGAGCCGCGCCACCACCCGTACCGTGGTACACTCCTCCCTCGCCGTTCTGGGGCTGGATTTTATTCTGACCGCGCTCATGTTCGGGGATTGATTTAAATGCGCAACAGCAGACATATCGAAATTCTGGTAGGGGCTTTCATGGCAGCCGGCCTGGTAGCCTTGTTTTTTCTGGCCATGCAGGTGAGCAATCTTGGTTCCACTTCCACCGGGGATGGCTACCGGGTGACTGCAAGGTTCGACAATATTGGCAGCCTCAAGGTGCGGTCGCCGGTCACCATGGCGGGGGTTCGGGTGGGGCGTGTGAGTGCCATCGATTACGATTCCACAACCTACGAGGCGGTGGTCAGTCTTCACATAGAAGGCCGATTCGATCAAATACCCGAAGACTCGTTCGCTAAAATATTCACCGCCGGACTACTCGGCGAGCAGTACATAGGCCTGGATCCGGGGGGAAGCGAGAGTTATCTCACCGAGGGTGGCGAACTTGCATTGACCCAGTCTGCCCTGGTGCTGGAGGAAATTATCGGCCAGTTCTTGTTCAGTAAGGCCCAGGAAGGTGTTAAAGATGAATAACCCATCGATAAAATTTTTGCTCCTGTGGCTGGCTGTCGGGTTCGGGATGAACGCGTTTGCTGAAGAAGACCCGCTCCAGTTCGTAAAATCCACCGCAGACCAGGTACTCGCCGAGGTGCTGGACAGAAAGGAGGAACTCGAGGCGGATCCAAGAAAGATCTACGCACTGGTGGAACAGGTGGTGCTACCCCGTTTCGATTTTCTTCGCATGTCCCGGTTGGTGCTGGGTAAGTACTGGCGCAGGGCCAATACCCAGCAGCGGGAGGCCTTCACCCGGGAGTTTCGGGAACTGCTTATTCGCACCTACGCCACTGCGCTACTTAATTATTCCGGCCAGGAGATCGTCTACCTGCCCCTGCGCGCTGGTAAGAATCCGAAAGATGTGACGGTGAATACCCAGGTAAGGGAGGCGGGGGCGCCACCGGTGCCGGTGGACTACAGGCTCCATCTGTCGGGTGCCGGTTGGAAGGTGTACGATGTTTCTATCGACACCATCAGCCTGGTATCAAACTACCGCTCCAGCTTCGCCTCCCAGATTCGACGTTATAAACTGGATGGCTTGATCACGAAACTCAACAGCCTGAACGAAAAGGGCAGATAATAGTTTGGCGGAATTCCACATCAGGTTAAGAGATGACGGAGATCTTCAGGTATCCGGAGATCTGGTTTTCTCCACCGCAGGCCCTTTGTTGAGACAGGGTTCCGAACTGCTGGAAAGTGGTCGGGGTACCGTGATCGATCTGACCGAAGTGGCCCAATGCGACAGTGCGGGACTGGCACTGCTCCTGGAATGGCTGGAACTGGGGCGATCCAAAGGCCTGCAGGTGAGGTTTCGGGGGATTCCCGAGGATATATTGAGAATAGCAGGGCTCAGTAATGTGAGTGATCTTCTGCCGGTGGCTGCCGATTGAGGCAGACAGCCCCATAACAGTCCTCTTCTGGTGGTCGATTTCGCGGAGACTTGAAGTTCGGTATTGGTTTCCTCGGTATTGGTTTCCAGAGAACCCATTGATGGGGAAATGCCAATTAATAGCTCTTTCGAGAGCGTTTCAGACACTCCCCCTTCGGGTGGGCTGACTACCAGGATAACTGAATTCCGATGGATAAGCTGACAATCAACGGAGGTGTTCCGTTGGCCGGCGAGGTGCGTATCGCCGGTGCCAAGAATGCAGCACTGCCAATACTGGCCGCCACGCTGCTTGCCGAAGGTCCCATGACCATCAGTAATGTGCCGCATCTGCACGATATCACCACGACCATGGGGTTACTGGGCCGGATGGGTGTGCATCTGACCGTCGATGAGAAGATGCACATCGAGGTGGATTCCAGCAGTATTCAGAATTTCAGTGCTCCATACGAGTTGGTCAAGACCATGCGGGCATCCATACTGGTGCTCGGGCCCCTGCTGGCACGCTTCGGTCGCGCCGATGTTTCCCTTCCCGGGGGCTGCGCCATTGGCTCCAGGCCAGTCAATCTGCATATCGAGGGATTGCGTGCCATGGGGGCCGACGTCGATGTCCGTAATGGCTACATCCATGCCACTTCAAAGCGCCTTCGGGGCGCCAGGCTGGTGCTCGATGTGGTGACCGTGACAGGGACGGAGAACCTGATGATGGCGGCAACCCTGGCTGACGGGGAAACCTTCATAGAAAATGCCGCACGGGAGCCGGAGGTGGTGGACCTGGCTAATTGCCTGAACTGCATGGGGGCAAAGGTGAGTGGTGCGGGCACTGACCTGATTAAGATCGAAGGGGTGGAGAAGCTTTCCGGCGCCAGCTACCGGGTGCTCCCGGATCGCATCGAAACCGGCACTTATCTCGTGGCGGCAGCGATGACGGGTGGCAGTATCAAGGTTCGGGATACCACGCCGTCCCTGGTGGATGCGACCCTGCACAAGCTCCGGGAAGCCGGATCGCAGATTGAGATAGGAGAGGACTGGATCAGTCTGGACATGCAGGGTGAACGTCCCCGGTCGGTGGATGTACACACGGCCCCCTATCCTGCTTTTCCCACCGACATGCAGGCCCAGTTCACCGCACTTAATTCCATCTCCCAGGGAGTGGGCATGATTACCGAAACCGTATTTGAGAATCGGTTCATGCACGTGCAGGAAATGCAGCGAATGGGTGCCAATATACGCCTCGAAGGAAACACGGCCATCTGCCGTGGTGTGCCTCGGCTCAACGGTGCGCCGGTGATGGCCACCGACCTTCGGGCCTCCGCCAGTCTGGTACTGGCAGGGCTGGTCGCGGACGGCGAAACGGTGGTGGATCGTATTTACCATATCGATCGGGGTTACGAGAACATCGAGGAAAAACTCTCGGGTCTTGGGGCCCAGATCCGGCGGGTTCCCAGCTGAGCCCCAAGGCTTCTGCCGAAGCAGATCGCCCATGGGGGGATGAGTAGATACGTTTAATGGCAATCAAGCTGAAATGAATCAGATTCAAGTTCAAACCCACCCGATGGACATTCACGCCATTCAGGACGATCTCAGGGCGGGAAACCCGGCGATCGGTGCCCTGGTCAGCTTCGTTGGATTGATGCGGGATATGAATGACGGAGATTCCGTGGCCGGAATGATCCTGGAGCACTATCCGGGAATGACCGAGAAGGCGATACAGGCAATCGTTCAGGAAGCGGAACAGCGATGGGATCTGCTGGGTATCCGGGTGGTTCACCGGGTGGGCAGACTGGAACCCCTGGATCCCATTGTCGTTGTGGCGGTGGCGAGTGCGCATCGGGGAGAAGCCTTCAGGGCGTGCGAGTTTCTCATCGACTACCTCAAGACCAAAGCCCCGTTCTGGAAGAGGGAATCCACCCACAGGGGGGATCGCTGGGTGGATGCCCGCCAGAGCGATAACGATGCAGAGGCCCGTTGGAAATATCGGGATGACTGATTCCTGCCGTCTTTCCCGTCCCTGTTCCACAGTTGTCCACTGGTCAGTCCCGGGGCCGGGGGGAAACCCCCAGTGAGCCAGTTATGAGCAAGCTCCAGTATCCGCCCCTGAGACTGTCATGGAGTGTCTGGGGCCTGGGGGCAATGCTCTATCTGATCGGTTTCTACCAACGGGTCGCGCCCGGGGTGATCACCACGGAGCTGATGTCGGATTTCAGCCTGGGTGCGGCCGCCCTGGGTAATCTGTCCGCTTTCTATTTCTACAGTTATGTCGCTATGCAGGTACCCACAGGGGTGCTTGCGGATCATTGGGGCCCGCGCCGCCTTTTGACGCTGGGGGCCGCCATTGCCGGTTTGGGCACCCTGGTATTCGCGCTGGCGCCCGATATCGTCTGGGCTGGAATGGGACGCTTGATGGTCGGTGGTTCGGTGGCTGTGGCCTTTGTCGGTATGTTGAAACTGGCCGGGCACTGGCTTCCGTCACGCCACTATGCTCTGGCTTCGGGTATGGCGCTGTTCTTTGGCATCATCGGTGCCGTATTTGCCGGTGTTCCGCTGCGTCTGCTGGTGGATTCCTTTGGCTGGCGCCCCATCATGTTTGGCTCCGCGCTGGTCACCTTTGTCGTGGCAGTGGGAATCTGGTTGCTGGTACGGGATGACCCGGTGGACAAAGGGTATGCCAGTCATGCCACTGTTCACGAGGATTCCGGTCAGCAGGAATCAGGAGGAGTGCTGGCGGGTATTCGGAAGGTACTGCAGTATCGAAATACCTGGCTTTTATACCTGATCCCCGGGGGAGTCGTCGGTACTGCGCTCACCTTTGCCGGTCTCTGGGGGGTTCCCTTTCTGACCACTCATTACGCTATGGAGAATACCCTGGCTGCCGGGATCTGTTCCTCGTTGCTGGTGGCCTGGGCGGTGGGAGGGCCGGTGTTCGGCTGGCTGTCGGATCACCTGGGGCATCGCAAGCCCCTTTATGTCATCGGGTGCGTGGTTCAACTGCTGGGCTGGTCGGTCGTGGTCATGGTGCCCGGATTGGATCTCTGGTTGCTGGTGGGGTTGCTGGTTCTGGTCGGTTTTTTTTCCGGGAACATGATTATCGGATTCGCTTTTGCCAGGGAATCGGCGCCGGCACGTCTGGCGGGTACGGTTTCCGGGGTCGTGAATATGGGGGTGATGATGGGACCCATGTTATTGCAGCCTGCCGTGGGCTGGATGCTGGATTTTGGTTGGCAGGGAGAAATGGCCGACGGGGTGCGGGTCTATGACCTGGAAGCTTACCGGAACGGGTTCAGGCTGATGCTGGGCTGGCTCTCCCTTTCGCTGCTGTTGATTCTGTTCACCCGGGAGACCCATTGCCGACAGCAAGCGTAGATTGGACAGGGTCACCGCTGGTGCGTTTACCGGTGACCCGCCGGTTCGGATGCCCCTATTCCGACAGTCGTACCACCCGTGCGGTGACATACATGGTCAGAATGACCGAGCCTGCAAATGCATAAATGCCGTAGTGCATATCCACACTGGCGATAGCCCCGAGTTTTACCGACACCACCAGAATCGCCACCACAAAGACGTCAAGCATGGACCATTTGCCGTAAAGGTGCATCCAGTGCAGGTACTTTCTCGTCCTCTTGCTGCTGGTCCGGGTGTTGCTGACCAGCAGATACAGGACCGAAAGCTTCAGCAGCGGGATGATTACGCTGAAGCCGGTGATGATGAGAAAGATAAAATACTGACCCTCCTCGAGCAGCTGGTAGATTCCGGATAGAATCGAAAAGGTGTTGTGGACCAGTACAAACTTGTTCAGGGTGATAATGGGCGCCACCAGCCCGATAAACAGCAGCAGCGCAGCAATGCCGATGAGCAGTTGCAGCAGTCTGGCGGTTCGGGGGTGATGGGTGGGATTCACTGGATACGGAAACCGACTGGGGGCTGCGGAAATAAACGGTCAAACATCGATGGTCATCTGGCTCGGTTTATTCGGTGAATATCGGGGCCACAGCCCTTACTCTCCGGGTGGGCGTATCAGTCTGACTCCGACAGGCTTGTTGAGGCAAGCGCTCAACAGCAATCAGAGCTGTTCCCGGGTAATCAAATATCATTGTGGTCCTGATCCAGATTCGTTCCGTAAAGGTAATTACTCACCCCGCACGGACAATCTGTTGCGGAAGACGCCGTCAATACGTCCCTGTAGGCTTGGCTTTGGCATACATGCCAAAGACACTTCCTCCGCAGACCGCCCATGCGGGGTTATCTCTGGGGGCTGAGCAGTTACCCACAGAGCTATCTCCCTCCCGATACATCGATGAAACTGCCGGTGGTGTAGGACGCCTCGTCGGATAACAGCCACAATATTGCCCGGGCAACCTCTATGGATTGGCCTCCACGCCCCAGGGGAATCGACGGGGCAATCCGGTCAACCCGATCCGGTTCACCGCCACTGGCATGCATATCAGTGTATATGAACCCGGGGCGTACCGCATTGACCCGGATGCCTTCTCGGGCAACCTCCCGGGCAAGTCCGACGGTGAGGGTGTCCACCGCACCTTTAGAGGCGGCATAATCGATGTACTCATCCGGTGATCCTGAGCGAGCGGCTCCCGATGACACGTTGACGATGGCCCCCCCTTGGCCACCGTGCTTCGTGGACATGCGCCTCACCGCCTCCCTGGAACAGAGAAAACTACCGAATACATTGGTGGCAAATACTCTGGAGAGCCTGGAGGCATCCAGGTCTTCCAGGCGTGTCTGGTGTTCCAGAATAGCGGCGTTATTGACCAGGGCGTCCACTCCTCCCAGCCGTTCCCGGGTGGTATGAAAGAGGCGTTTTACATCCGGTTCCGAGCTGACATCGGCCGAAACCTGGATCGCGCTGCTTCCCGCTTTCTCGATCTCCCGGACGATTTCCCGGGCTGCGGCCTCGTTGTGCAGATAGTTGACACACACCGAATAGCCCTTTGAACCGGCGAGCCGGGCTGTCGCCGCACCTATGCCTCGACTCGCACCTGTGACTATAATGACTCGGTTCATGGCAGTTTGACCTTGTAACCACAATTAAGCGATTGTAGCTGGAAAGCACCGGTCGCTGCTAAAGGAGGCTGACATATGGTGGTGTATGGAGTGACTGGCTTGTTACTCAGCCACCTGAGGGTTGCACGCCGACGCGGGTCTGAAGCGCCGTCTGCTACCCCGTCTTTCTTTGCAGAGGCGCCTGGCACAGATCGATGGCACTGTCGGTTTCGTTATCCCGGGCACCGGTATACCGCTGACCCTGTGGAGTGTTTCCAGCCTTTCTTTCGGGGTTGAAAGCTTTTTCGAAGCTCATGGCAAAGAAAAAAAAGCGATCTTCGAATCAGAACAAGCCCTCCGGCAGCCAGTTCAAGCCCGGTACCCTAATCGAGGGGGACCTGGACCTGAGTCAGTCCAGCATCAGTGAACTGCCTAAAAAGTTTCAGGTCACCGGCAGTCTTGATCTTTCGGGTACCGCCATCAAGCGCCTGCCCAAGGATCTCAGCGTGGGTGCAGATCTCGACCTGACCCAGTCCGGCATCGAAAGACTGCCTGACAATCTCAGCATACCGGGTAATCTGGTGCTGCTGGGTACCGGGTTGACCGGGCTTCCCCGGGGGTTGACAGTGGGGGGTAGTCTGGATCTGCGTGCCAGTGGAATTCTCAAACTTGGAAAGGGGCTGCGGGTGGAAGGTGATCTGGATCTTTCCGGTACCATGGTTCGTTGTCTGACGGGCGGGTGGTATGTGGGTGGGGACCTCTACCTGAATGCCAGCTGGCTGGAAGAGTTTCCGGAGGATTTCGAACTGGGTGGTGGACTCGATCTGTCCGCTACCGCGGTTGCCAGGCTACCGAAGAAAGTTCGGCTCAACAGTTGGCTGAATCTGGTCGGCACAGCTGTTACCAAGTTGCCCCAGCGGTTGCTGGTGGCTGACTGGCTGGATTTAAGAGGCACCGGGATACAGAAAATTCCAGGGAAACTCAAGGTAGGGGGTAATCTTTACCTTTCCGGTTCTGCTGTCGATGGTCTGCCCAAGGGCCTGGATGTGGCTGGCCGCATCGAAATGTAATGGCAATGCCTGGTCTCGGTTTTGGCATCCATGCCAAAGATAATTCCTCCACAGACCGCCCATGGGGGTAGTCTCCGGGGGTGGGCAGTTACGTTGTTTATAAATAAAACCTTTTCCAGGGAACAGAGAATTCATCGTGATGACGAATGGATTTCAGCACGGCCGGTTGTTGGTCAATCCGGCAGGCTTAACTGCTGCTTCAGGCGGCGGGAGAGCATCACAAAGCTCACTAAAGTGAGTATGCCGACAACAGCGATGGATATGGCCATCGACCGGGGCGTGCTGTCATGGAAGTGCCCGACCAGTACCCCGATCCCGGCAGCCAGAGTCATCTGAATGAAGCCCAGCAATGCTGAAGAGGTGCCTGCGATTCGGGGGTATGGGGTCAGTGCGCCGGCCATCGACTGGGGCATGACGATACCCACACCGACCATGTAGACCATGTGCGGCACCACGATCGCTGCCGCAGTGTAGATCTCGAGCAGTGCCAGCAATGCCATGGCAACGCCCCCCAGGGTGGCAATGATGGAACCTGCGCCGATGAGACGGTCGATACCGACCCGTCGTACCAGCTTACCGCCGATCAGTGTGCCCGCCATGAATCCAAACACCACCAGGGCGAACAGCAAGCCATACTCTTCCTCTCCATAGCCAAGAAAATCGATGATCACGAAGGCTGAGCCCGAGAGAAAGGAAAACAGCCCGGCAAACACGAAGCTGCAGCACAAGGCATACCATCGCCAGGTGGGGTGGCCCAGCAGCAGTCCGAAATCATGGGCGAGTTGTCCGGGTGAAATCCGGTAGCGGTCTGTCTGTGGGGCGGTCTCCGGTATCTGGGTTGTCAGGAGCAGTAGTCCCAGGACCCCGTAGCCGGCGAGAAACAGAAAAATCGAACTCCAACCGAACCAGATGGTCATGTAGCCGCCGAGAATCGGTGCTGCTGCCGGTGCCAGGGCCATGGCCGTACTGATATAAGAAAGCAGGCGTGCCGATTCCTTCGGACCGTGAATATCCCTTACTATCGCTCGCCCCAGCACCGGCCCCGCGCTGCCGCCGATGGCCTGGAACAGCCTTAGCAGGGAAAGCGTTTCGATGGAATGTGCGAAGGAAATGGCAAAACTGCTGAGAACGAATATCCCCAGTCCTGCGGTCAGTACCGGTTTGCGTCCAAATCGGTCCGACAGGGGGCCATAGATCAGCTGTGCCAGGGCAAAGCCGATCAGGAATATGCTCAGTGTCTGCTGAACGTCACCGATGCCTGCATCAAAATCCTGCATCAGCGTGGGGAATGCGGGCAGGTACATATCGGTGGAGAGGGGGCCAAGGGCGACCAGTGCGGCAATGACAGAGGTCGTCAGGACGGATCTCGGTGAGAGCATGGGGTTAGTCAGTCCATTATCACGGTTTTATGGTTTTCGAGCATAAGCGGTCAATGCCCGCAGGCACGCCTCGTCTTGAATGCAGACCAACTCGTTGAACCGGTGACCGTTACATTGAATGAACACTGTATCAGTGAAGAAAAAACCACGGCTTTTTGGAGGTGAGGAAGGTGAAGGTCGAGACTCGCCATGCCAGTCTAATTGAATCCGATAAAAAATTCTTTGGGTATCGATTAGCTTTCGGGGCTTGTTTGAGAATGGGGTGCTGCATGATAATGCGCGCTGACGGTGGAGTGCTCGCAGCTGATCCAGAGTCCGAAACCGATGGGCGGTATCGACAGGCCTGCTGGTTGAGCGATCCTTCTGCTGCTATCGATAACCTTAATGACAGGTCGCTTTTCAAGGCGCCTGTCGTGCCGGTGAACAGTGACTAATGTTCCAGAAAAGTAACTGCTCGCCCCCCAGAGATTACCCCTCATGGGAGGTCTGTGGAGGAAGTGTCTTTGGCATTGATGCCAAAGCCAAGCCTGCAGTCAGCTATTGACGGCGTCTTCCGCAACAGATTGCCCGTGTGGGGTAAGTAGTAACCCAGAAAATTGAATAATCAATCCAGGAGATGAAATACATGTATCTGAAACTCAACACCGGGTTGCTGTCATCGGCCCTGCTTTCCATGCTGCTGGCCGTCAGCGGAGCCCAGGCTCAGTCACGGGATGATACGCCGGGTTATGCCAGCGGTATCGAAGGAAATATTACCAGAACCGGTGATGGTGGTTGCTTGCGAACTGGCGACTGGACGGCCGATAAAGCAACTGTCGTCGGTTGCGATGACGTGGTGCTGGATGTGGATATCGAAGTGGTCGAGGGTGCTCCCTCCGGGTTGGTTTCGGCCATCCTGATTCCTGCCGCCGCCATGTTCGATTTCGATAAAGCCGATCTCACGGAAGCGGGCAAGCAGGCCATCGAGGAGAATCGAAAAGAATTGCGTCCCGAACTCAGTGAAGCCTACCTCGGTATCATCATCGGTCACACCGACAGCATTGGTGATCCCACCTACAATGAAGGGCTTTCTCTGCGTCGCGCGGAGGCTGTGCGTGAATATCTGGTCGGTACCGGTGTATCAGCTGACAAGCTGAGAGTGGTAGGCCGGGGTGCTAACGACCCGATTGCCTCTAATGACACCGATGAAGGACGCGCAACCAACCGGCGTGTTGAAGTTATCGTGGTGGGTGAAGCCCGTGCCCTGGATGCCATGCTCTTCCCGAGCGTTGCGCTTTTCCCACGTCGCAGTGCGGAATTGACTGAACAGGGCGTAAAACTCATCGAAGAGAATCGTGAACTGGCCAGGGAATTACTGTCCCGGGCTTCTTACGTGGAGATCGTGGGTCATACCGACGATGTGGGCGATGACGATTACAACCAGGAACTTTCCGAGCAGCGCGCTGAAACGGTGCGTAAATACCTGGTGGAATCCGGAGCGGACGACAGCATGATCGTTACCGTCGGGGCCGGTGAAAAAATGCCTATCGCCACCAACAGTACCCCAGAGGGTCGTGCTGAGAACCGGCGTGTGGAAGTACTGGTGCTTGGCCGGGTCAGGTAAGGCGGAAGCCTGCTGAGGAACCCCTGAACAAGTGCAGGGGTTCCCTGAAGTCACCGGGGTGGGTAGCTGGGCTGCCCCCCGGTTTTTCATTTACGTCAGCCGGGAAACTGTTTCCTGGTGACTCCAGGTACGGGAACCCCCGGACCGCTTCAAAACCTGTTTCCCTCTTACCAGCAATCTCTTCTTGCCAGAGTGGCAGATTCAACATCCTTTGCACCCAATGAGTCCAGAGTGTAAGTACCGCATTTGTCACCCCTCTGGATACCCGACGGGGTGGCCTGCAGGGTGTAGGCATTGGAGGCCAGCATCTTGAAACTAAGGTCGTAATAGCTGTTTTCGACGTCGATTTCGCCCATGAGATCTTCTATGGTGGCAGTGGCGTAAGTATTCTGATCGGCATAGTACCGTTCCATGCGTCCTGCCAGGTTCAACAGTGATCCGGTGGCGCTGGTGCGACGCGCTTTATAGGTGTAGTCCGAATAGGCGGGATAGCCGACTGCTGCCAGTATCGAGATCACGGAAATTGCAATGACCAGTTCCGTCAGGGTGAATCCTCGGGATGATTTCTGGGAAAACTTCATAATGTCCACTCTTTCCACTAATGCCCCGGACATCGGGCTGGGGTGTGCCCTGATCGTTGACCAGGTGACTGACAATCGCGATGCTGTGTCCGATTGATGTCCTGGTGAGTCGCCTGCGATGACTGGAGGCGTGCACGATAACTGTTGTCTATGCCTTTGGTCTCGTTCGTGGTAACGAAAACTTTACCCCTCAGAAGCGCTTATTTGACAGTTTTTTGACTTTTTGTGATTTCTTGCGATCGATTAGGAATTAGTATATTTTTTAATAGGTTAGATAAGTAACTAGAGTTGTGCAAAAGGATTTCAAGTTCTGGGAAGTAGAGTTAGCCTACAAATACTGAGTGAGTGAGAGAATGATGACAAATCAAGAAACCGATCGGGATAAGGTGCTGAGCATTGCCGATGCACAGGACCGGCTTAAACGGGAGCTGGTCCACTGGTATCTGGAGAACGGGTAGATCTGCCGAAAATTCCGGACCGGTGGCTGGAGGGCCAGCCTGATGGTTGCCAATGGGGTGGGGCATCTATCAGAAGCCGCTTTTCATCACCCTGAAATGCTGGTCACCTACAGTCTGGTGACAGTCGCGCTCCAGACCCATTCAGCGAACGGGCTGACAGAAAAAGACTTCGAACTGGCGGCGAAGATCGAGGAATTTCTCATGTGGCAGCCGGGTAAGGCGTCCGGGACGTTGGAAGGGGTTCCCGATAACCCGTCATTCAAATACCTGGAATATGATTGATGTCCGGTGCCTGATCAAGGGGCATCCTGCCTTACCGGGTCTGAGTCCCACGAGGCTTTTCTGCGGTCTCCGCAGCCGTGTCAGAGGGTGGAAACTGACCCAGAATTCCTCGAATGGTGTCATTGACTGAGGCGGTAGCCTCTTCGGGGGTCAGTCCCTCCTCCAGATAGTTCCGACCGCTGCCCCGCCAGAACAGGCGTTGTGCCTCGGGGGTGAGGAAGTCGATGATCAGGGTACCGGTTTCGTACTCGGTGGCATGGCTGCTCGACATCCCGGGGCCCCAGGGACGGTGCAGGCTGCTCCAGTAGCCTCCCCAGGGTGATCCGTGGAAGTGATTGTAGGTATCGACACGCATTTTTTTATCCACCACTCCAGACCAGGTGACAAGAAAATCAGCATCTGCCGGTTTCGATTTCCTGTACCCTTTGCGTGCCAGTTCGTGGTCTACCGCTGCGATGACCCGTTGAATGACCAGGTCATTGTCGATGCGGATATCTGCGCTGGGCGAATTTCTGGAAGCGAGCCAGCCGTACGTCTGGAGCTGTGAGAAAGGAAAGTCCGGCTGGTAATCACTGTCCAGCTCCAAGGTGGAACCGCAGCCCTGTAACACCAGGGCAGCCAGTAATGGAAACAGAACGGTCAGGGACCGGTTGGAGGGCATCAAGTGACTTCCTCGGGTGGTTCGTTCGTCTGACCGGGGCCTGCCTGGATCAGAACCTGTAACCTCGCGGCACTACCACCACGCCCTCATCGGAAATAGTGAAGCGGGCAGCATCCTCTACGATATTGAAACCGATACGCTCCCCCGGGGGGATGACGACGTCTTTGTCGATGATGCAGTGCTGAAGTTCCGCACCGGCACCGACCTGTACGCCGTTAAAGAGCAGGGCATCATGAATGACCGCCTCGTCACCCACATGGACTTGGGGAAACAGGATTGAATGCTGAACACTGCCCCCGTTGATGACCACCCCGCTGGCAACGATGGAATTGATGAATATGCCTTCACTGCCGGAGGCCCCGGGCACTGTGCGGGCGGGGGGGGACTGGGGTTGATAGGTGTGTATCGGCCAGTCACGTTGATAGAGGTCCAGAGAGGGTACAGGGTCCAGCAGCTCCATGTTGGCCCGGTAGTAGCTGTCCAGGGAATCCAGGTTGCACCAGTAGCGATCCGGCGTGACCCGCCCTTTTTCAATTCCAAACCGGTAGGCCTGCACGCTGTCGGATTCCACCATTCTGGGGATGATGTCCCGGTCGAAATCGTGGGAGGAGTCTGTGCTTTGCGCGTCCGCTTCCAGCACCGCAGCCAGTTTCTTGACCGAGAAAACATACATGCCCATGGAGGCCAGTGCCTTGTTGGAGGCCTCCGGGTCCGGGTGTGGTGACGAAGGTTGATAGTGAATACCGGTTACACGGCCGTCCCCCTTGCAGGAGAGGATGCTGTACTCCTTGCACCGCTCCTTGGGTACGCTCATACAGGCCACTGTCATACCCGCTTTCTGTTTTCTGTGGTATTTGAGCAGCGGGGCATAGTCCATGCGGTAAATCTGATCCCCGGACAGTATCAGCATCCAGCGGGCACCGCTGCGCTTCAGGATATTGAGATTCTGGTAAACCGCATCGGCGGTGCCTTCATAGGCTTGGTCACCGCTTTGCATCTGGGGTGGTACCGGTGTTATGAACTCCCCAAGTTCCGGGTTGAAGAGCGACCAGCCGTCTCGCAGGTGTTTATGAAGGGAAAGGGATTTGTACTGGGTCAGAACCAGGATCCGCCGCAGTCCGGAGTGCAGGCAGTTGGCCAGCGGAAAGTCGATAATCCGGTACTTTCCGCCGAAGGGGACTGCAGGCTTGGTACGTTCCCGGGTAAGTGGTAGAAGGCGGGAACCGTAACCGCCAGCGAGTATCACGCTCAGTGTGGAGGCATTCATGGCGGTATCCTATCGTTGGTGCCGGGCTGGGTGCAATACCGGAATTCACCGAGTGTGCTCCAGTCTATGACTTGAAAGGATCCGTTGGGCAGGTTGGCAGGATACCTCGGTGAGTCGATTCTTCTGGCGAAAAACCGAAGTAATGGTCTGCCCTTTCAGAATACTTTCTCATAGGGTTAGTAATTGCGGCTCTCTGCATCTATCATGTGAATAACAACGGATCTCAAAGCAATACAGTCGGAAGTGACGAGGTGTGGCATGTTCGCTAATAAAACCGGGAGTCAGCTGGCCGCTCTCCTGTTTCTGCTTTCCAGTGGGTTGACCTTACCCGTGAGCGGGGCCAATTTTGTCTGGCTCAACGATGCTCCCATCAGGTATTTTACCGATGAGGACTGGACAATGATGGAGCAGAAGGCTGATGAGGTGCTCAACGAAGGGGAGGATGGGCGGGAGTACGCCTGGAAAAACCCCCAGTCGGGAAACTCGGGAAGCTTCGTTGCGGAGCCGGCAACGGGTAAGGGCCTTCAGAATCAACGCTGCAGGCAACTGACTATCGTCAACAGAGCCAAGTCTACAAGCAGCAGTGCCACTTATGACTTTTGCCGCCAGGAAGACGGCAAATGGCTGATTGCCCGCTAGATGCTGAAGTAAAGATACAGGGTTCTGTCGGGCAGCCTCAAACCGATCAGTTGTAACGCTTCATTATTTTCTTTTTTGCTTTCTTGTACTCGTCCTCTGTGATGATGCCCTGCTCATAGCTGGAGTTCAGGTCCATCAGTTCCTGACCCATGGTCGTGGTGGTTGTGCTGCTCTCCACTTTGGCGCCACCACCACCGCAGCCAACCAGGAAACATGTGGCTAACAGTGCACTGCCGATAACGCTGATTTTTCTGTTGTTCATTATTTCGACTCCGCTGACCGATATTGGATGACGCGGTATTATAAGCCAACCAGACTGCATTGGGGTACTCAATTGCCATCGGGGAACTGGTGCTCCCGGGGTTTCTGTTGCCTGGGTGTGGGCTGGTCTGCAGGGGGTGCGTTCTCTGCCTGTTTCTTTAGCAGCTTTCCAAATGGCAGGGTTATCAAGTCTTTTACGCTTTTGCCGACGTTGTCCAGTCCCCTGACTGATTTTTTCAGTGGTTCCCTTTCAGGGGGCTGCTGCTCTTTGGGCCAGGCACCGCTGAGCACCGCTTCACAGGGATTGTCCACACCGGTACCCACTGACCCGAATAAGGCGATCAGGAAGGTCGGGTTGTAGGCTCCCGCCGCCAGTTTTCCCACCATCAACAGATTTTCGTCAGAAACCGGCTCCACTGTCGGATTGGCCAGCGTGCCCCCGAAGCGGATCGGGGTATCGATGGTAAAAAGGCGCACCCCTTTGGGCTGCGGTTTGATTCCCCCCGCGAGTTTTTCCGAGGGGAGGGCGATTTCCAGTTTTCCGGCGATGGTAGCGGTGTCGGTATCCATCACGAAACCCTCGCTGCTGAACAGCCCCGGCTCGAGCTTGTAGCGGCCTGCCAGACAATTGACCAGAGACACATCCTGGCCGCTGATACTCGCCGGGATCAGCAGATTCATCAGGTTACCCCCCCACAAGCGCAGCTGCGCATACCTTATCTTGCCGGGACCACCGCTGATCTTCAATTCTCCATCCGTTGCGGCGAGCAGTTCCTGTAAATCGCTGCCCCGGCCCCGAGCATCGAACTGGATATCCAGTTTACCCGTCACGTTGTCGGAAACTCCCAATGCCTTCAATAACCCCCCGTGATCCAGGTCCTGGCATTCCAGGTTGACCGAGATTTCGGGTTTAGCACCCTTGCCCGAAATTTTGGTACTTAATGTCGCTTTCTGCAGATAGGCAGAACTGAACCGGGTATCCATCTTGAAAACGCTATTCCGGATAATCCCGGATAAAGTGTATGCGCCCAGGTTGTTCTGTCCATGCAGCAGATTGCGCACGACCATTTTGAAGTCCAGGTCGATCAGCCTGAGTGGCTTTGCATTGATGATGATGTCCGGTATCACCCGCCTCTCCGGCCCGGTTGCAGGGGGAGGGGGATCCGCGGGTGCGTCTTTTTCGAAAACGGTGGTCAGTTGTACCGGGTCTGCGTCGACCTGGAGTGACAGTTTCGGTTTCGCGCCACTGAAATCCAGGTGAGCTTCGCCGGTAGCCCGGCTTTGCCCTGCGGAAGCCTGCAATACCTTTAAATCAAGCTTCCGGTCGTCACCCTTCAGGTCCATGTCCAGGACGACATTACCGAGGTGGGGAAAGCCCGGCAGCAGCGCGCTGATAAGAAGTTCGTAATCGGGCGATGTCAATTTTGCGCGGGCTGAGTAAACCAGCCCGTGTTTCGGGAATCGCATGGATCCGTTACTGGCCAGGTGGTTCTCTCCGATGCCCAGGTCCAGGTCGGTCCAGTTGAGGTCCCGCTCGTTGCCGGTAACCTTTGTTTTTAAACTCACCGGGCCGACGGGAGGGAGATCCATGAGCAGCAGGTGACCCGTCTGTTCCAGCGTGTCGGCAGAGGCATTGAGATCGAACTGGTAGTCGACTTTGCCTCCTTTGTTGGATGTGTGGCCGCTTGCAACCAGCCGGGTATTTCCCGTGGTCAGTTTGAGGGTCAGGGGTTGCCGGGCCGATGAGCTGAGTTCTCTCAGGGTTCCGGTCTGAAGATTCAGTGTCAGTGGTTGCCCGTCCAGTGCCCCCAGTCCTTCAAGATGAAGATTTCCGGATTTCGGATCCAGTGATACCTGGGCTTTTTTCAGGCTCAGGCGGGTCATCCCACCCTGGTCGGTCTTTTTCCGCAGTTTGAATCCTGATGCGCTCATCTCCAGGGCGTCAACAGCTTCCAGCAGTGCCCCGGTGCCCAATGCTCCAGAAATATCCAGCTGCACCTGCTGGAGTTGACCTGAAACCGGAGTGCTGCCCGAGATGAAACGAACCAGGTCGTGAATCCGAAGTCCCTTGCTGCTCGCCTGGAGGCGATAGGTGGGTTCGGGTGTGGATCCGTTTAACAGCAACTGACCGGCGAGTCGTCTGGAAAATGCCGCCAGGGGTGTCAGGTTTACCGACAGTTTTCCGGCATTCAGATCTGCCCTGAGCTGTAGATCTTTGAACTCCTCTCCCCGGTAACCGAGCAGGCCTATATCCACTGCCAGCCTGCCATCCAGCTCGTTCAAGACCTGCCAGTCTGTGCCGATTTCGGGAATGGCACCGCTGGTTTCGGTCTCCACCCTGGGCTCGGTCTTCCTCCCCAGCTGTCCCACAACGAAATGATTGAGTGCCAGATTGATATCCAGATAGGGTCTGGGGGTTTCACGGCGGTAAGAAATATCCCCGGTGAGAAGACTGTTTCCAAGATTGACGGAGAGCCCTTCCACTGCCATGGCCTGGTCGTTGCCCCGAAACCGGGTTCTCAGGGAGAAATTACCCAGGTCTGGCCAGTTCATGGCAAAGAGACCACCCAGTAAAGGCAGGTTCTGACCCTGCAGGTGGATCTCCAGGCTGGTATCACCGCTGTGAAGAGGCCAGCCTACGGTACCGTCGATCTTCAGCTCACCCTCTTTTCCGTCCAGGGTGGCGAGCACCGGGAACGGCCGGTCCGGCGTATTGACGATCGATTCCATGTCACTGTAAACATCCAGAACGTAGGGATTGCCGTCCAAAATGCTCTCGATGTGTGCCTGAATTCCGCTTTCCGGACTGATGGACGCGGTAGCGGTTTTGATGATTTCGTGAATGGGCTCCCGCTCGGGTTGCAGGTAGGTGAAATCCAGATCTGTGACCTGCAGTTCCCAGACGATCGGGATGCGAACCTTGTTGGTCGAGTTGGGCGCCCCAGGGCCGGTTTGGCCTACTTGCCAGTTTGCTTTCCCGGAAGCATCCCTTTCCAGGTGAATGAAAGCGCCCTGCAGCTTCAGTAAGGGAATCCGGATATGACCGTCGAGCAGGGGTAGTAGCTCGAGACCCAGTTTCAGATTTCTGATGCTGGCCAGAGGAGGATGATCAGGTAATTCCGGGTTGATCAGGCTGACGTCTCCCACAGTCAGGAGAGGCGACAAAGTGGGTGTCAACAGGAACTCTCCGTCGATCTTCAGCCGCAGGCCGGTAAAATGCCCCACCAGACTTTCCAGGGGCGAACGCAGCAGGGAAGGCTGGGTATAGACCACCAGCCCGGCCAGCACCGGGAGCACCAGGAGCAGGGTGAGGGTCGAGAGTACTATTCTGTGTGGTAACTGCATTATCAATCCGGTAGATTCGGTGACGGGTATGCCGTTACCTGTTGCCCGGGGCTGGCATACTCAAACAGCATAGTCTCTACAGGGTGTGTTGGCATTCACCCGTCACTATCCCCTTGTAAAGAGGTTCAGGTGACGTTTGCTTTCAGCTGCCGATAACCCGGGTTCCCTGACTGAATCTCATGTTACCATTACAGTTGGAGCAGGATGAGTGACAAGCATGGCTTACCCGATCATAGCATGGCGACTTTCAAGCGGCCTGGTGGTTTTATTTCTGCTGCTCCTTTGGGGGAATGCCGAAGTGTGGAGCACTGAACAGGGCTCGTCACCCCAGCCCCCCGAGACAAAATCCGCTGAGGAATCGGTCAAAGTGAGCGTCTGGTTTGCCACCAACCGGAAGCGGGAGGCATCTCAAGAGCCGGCGGAAGTCTTCAGCGGTGACCGGGGGACTCCCCAGGTGGGTCGTTGCGAGGTTGAATTCGAACCCATTCCCTATCTGAAGCAACTCGCCCGGGAGGTTAACTTTTATCTACCGGGCGAAACATCGAATATTCGGGTCGTGGATCAAACCCATGGGGATCTGTTTTGGAAGGGTTTGGCCGACGCAGTGGAACGAACGGAGTCGAAGAGTCTGGTGGTGTTCCTTCATGGCTACAACTACGGGTTCGAGCGCACCTGTAAAATGTCGGCCGCATTGCAGCGGGCGTTGGGGGGAAAGGCCACACTTCTCATGTTCAGCTGGCCGTCCAACGGTCGCCCGACCGACTATGTCCGCGACCAGGCCGATGTGGAGTGGAGCGTACCCTATCTGGCCAGTTTGCTGGGGCAGTTGGGTGAACGGCTGGGACGTTCCAATGTGCAGGTTCTGGCCCATAGCCTGGGTTCCCGCGGAATATTCTTCGCGCTGCAGAGAATGGGCAGGGAGCAGCAGGTGGGCCCTGCAATCGGGGCTTTGACGCTGCTGGCCCCGGATTTCGACTCCCAGACCTTTGTTGATATATTGCCGGAGCTCAGACCTCTGACCGGAGGTATAACCCTTTATGCCTCTGACAATGATGCGCCCCTTAAGGTGTCGCGGAGGTTGAGTGGGTATCCGCGTCTAGGGGAGGCAGGGGAATTTCTAACGGTGGCAGCAGGGATGGAGACCATCGATGTTACGCCGGCTGGTCGTTACCAGTTTCTGGGGCATGAGTATTTTTTCTTTCATCCCCGAGTGACGGCGGATCTGGTGGAGTTACTGGGGGCCGGAAAGCGGGCAGCTCAACGGACGGGTCTGCGGGAGCGTGTGCGGGATGGCGTCCCTTACTGGGAGATCACTGAGGGGGGCAAGCCTTGACAGGTGCCAATACCTCCTCCCTGTAATCATCGGGTTAGGGCCGCGGCCCTTATACAGGGCCGAAGGAGTGCCAGTTCACCCCGTGATTCCCGCTGCTGTTGCATCGATGTTTATTCATTGAATTTGAGCATCAGGTTTCCTTCCTCGACCCTGATCAGCGCGACACCCTCAGCAAAAGCTTTCCAGAATCCTTCATCATTGCCGAACTCATTGACCAGGTCGATATTCTTGAGTCCCCCCAACCAGGCGTTTGGCAGAGGGACCCCCATGATGGACACACCCCGCAGGATAACCACGGGACGATCGTTTTTATAGGAAAACATCATGCCGGCCCGCGCCCGGATGGTTTTTCCTCCCAGAAACGGGAAATCCGGATCCATGGGCATCAGTATCCGGGCGCTGATGAGATTGTCAGATAAATCGATCGCCACCTTGCGCGCCAGGTCGGTGTTGTTGGCCAGCAGCGCATTGAGTTCCCGTTCGCTGAACCTGATTTCCCGGGAGGCGCCTGTTTCGCTGTAGGCCTCGGGTTGTAGTGTCCCGCTTTCGGTTACCGGGTTGCGGGCAGGGGCGTTTGTCGGGACGGGGTCCAGGTGATCGAGTTTCCGGGTCAGAAGCTGTAGCTCAGGTTCACTCAGCACCACCGGCGTAAAGTCGGAAGGAAAGAAATAGATTTTTACCAGCCACAGGGTCAGTGCGATTGTGACCAGCATGGCGCCCAGGACTATCCCCAGCACCTGGAGCCCGCTGAGCCCTTTTTTCGTCATATCTGCCTGTATCTCGGATTCCAACAGTCTCTCTCCGGGTCAGCCTTTACCGTTGATGCCCAGTTGTCGCTGATCGGAATAAACTTTCCAGCGATTATGCATCCACAGGTACTGTTCCGGGCGTTGTCTGATGATGGATTCCATCGCTGCGTTCATTTCCCGGGTCAGGCGATATATCTCCTGTTTCTCGCTCTGGTACTCCCCGGGCCAGATGGGCTCAGCCATGAAGCCGTCGAATCCTTTACCCACTGCGTTGCGGCAGCAGGCCACCACGACGATGGGACGTCGGTAGGACACGGCCAGGATGGCGGGTACCGGCGTGGTGGTTGCCTGGCGGCCGAAGAAATCCACGGATATGGCTTTTCTGGTTGCCTGATCCGCCAGTAGTCCGATGGAATTTCCTTTGTGCAGGGTTTTCTGCAACATGAACATGGCATTGCGTTTGGGAATCAAAATCTGCCCTGTGGCGGTACGGTCGCTGTACAGCAGTTTTTCCAGGTAGGCGTTTGAGAGGGGACGGGCCACCACCACCAGGGGTACGCCGATATAGGCGCTGGCGTGGGGCAGTACTTCCCAATTGCCCAGGTGGGGCGTAACGAAAATGCAGCCACCGGATGCTTTGTGTACTTCCTGTACCCTTTGGAGCAGGGCTTCGATGCTTTCGGTTTCATGGGAGAGATCCAGAATTCGATCCGGATCATGAAGCATCTTCTTAAATTTAAAAATTTCCAGAAAAGTATAAAAAAAGGAGATAAAGCTTTCCCGGGCGATACGTTTGAGTTCCTCTGGCGATTGGCTGTCGCCGTAGGCGTGACGGAGGTTTTCCAGGGCGATACGCCGTCGCCGGCGGGCCAGATTGTAGAACAGGTTACCGAGAAAGCTCCCTAGAACACGCACTGCGGCAAAGGGCAGCGACTGGGCTATCGCGATCAGCAGGTAGGCAACGGCATATTCCAGCCGTTGCACGAACTTTGGTTTTCGGGACTGGTGCTGCTTCGCCATCGAGTGGGGCTCAGGGGGCTTCGACCGCCACCGAGGACACCTGGCCACCTACACCGATGCTCATGCTGACAAAATTCCGATGGGAAAAAGTCTGGGGGCTGGCGGAAATGGGAAGATGGCTGTACTTGTTTTCGGTTCCATTGAAGTTATGAGTTCCTGGAACCATGGATTCCCCCAGTGACATCAGACCAAAGATGATTTCAGCCACATCGCTGGCCGCTGCCATGTGCCCTGTCTGGGCTTTCAGTGCAGCGATCCCAGGGGATGTGGTGGATCCTCCGAGCAGTGTTTCAAGTGCTTCGAGTTCCGTTCCGTCCCCTTTCCGGGTTCCGCTGCCATGGGCGATCACAAATCCCAGATCGGCTGGCTGTCTCCCTGATTCGTCCAGGGCCGAGTTGAAAGCTGCCCGGTAGGCATCGAGAGAAAAACCCAGCCCGTTTTCCGGGTCCGGACTCAAGGTGTTGCCCACCCCTCCCACCAGACCCAGGATCTCAGCCCCTCGTGATCTGGCCGACTCCAGGCTCTCCAGCAAAAGAGCAGCGCCCCCTTCTCCCGGAATAAAACCATCCCTCGTCTTGGAGAGGGGGCGATAGGAGTCTGCTCCCTGGCGGCACTCCGACAGGAGTCCCAGGCCCCGCATCTCATAAAGAGGTACATCGCTGTTCCAGTTTCCGCATCCCACTGCCAGGGCGATGTCCGCGCGCCCCTGCTTGATACTCCGGTAGGCCAGTTCCACAGCATTGGAACCGCCCGGTGACTGGGCTGCCAGTGAGGTGCCCGATCCCATGAACTGGAGGTAGGCAGAAAGAAAGCTGAACAGGTTGTTGCTGAGTGACTCCAGCAGAAAGAAAGGGTTGACGAGATCGATTGCCGCCTGATTCAGCCTGGCCTGATCCACTTGCTGCCAGTGACTGTCGGCTGCGGCCTTCATGGCGGGATACATGAACTCGTATCCCACATTGGTGAAATCCCCGGAGCCGATATAGAGGGTTCTGCGGTCGGGGGGTATCGTGGTATCCCCAAGGCCGGATGAGAGAAACGCCTGGCGCGCCGCGGACAGGCCCAGCAGGCTGCCACGGTTGAGAAAGCGTATCTGGCTGGTCAGCTGCCGGGAGATGTCGTCGGGTACGTCACAGGGGTCATTGACCTGACCCAGGTACTGGTAGGTCGAGGGGAGGTTTTCCCGGGGAAAGTGCCCGATGCCCGTGCGGGACGCTTTGAGGTTTTCCCAGCTGGTGGCACTGTCCATACCCAGAGGGGAAACCAGTCCCACCGCCGTGATAGCTACTCGATTGTCGTTCATGGTGCGGTCACTCATCGTCTGGGCAGGGAACGGGTCAGTACCTGATACTCCCGCCGCTTGTCCTCGACTTCGTCCAGGTCGGACAACGGCAGGGTCTGGCCGGAAAACTCCGCGACCACTTTTTTTCTTCCCCCCACTTTTGCCATGCCCAGGTAGATCGGTGAGCCCTGGTCGTCTTCCCCGGAAACCGTTACTTCGAGTTCCACCTGATCTCCGGGATAAGCGAAGCCGTAATACTTGCATTGCAGGACGTTGCCGATGACGAACCAGCGGTCGAAATCGCTGGAGACAGCGCTGAGCCAGCCGGTCATCTGTGCCAGGGATTCCAGCAGCATGACACCGGGCATGATGGGGTTCCTGGGAAAATGGAACTCGAGAAAATCCTCGGTCATCGCCACGTTTTTGATTCCACGAATGGATTTGTCGGGGTCGATCCCGGTGATATGGTCAACCAGCAGATAACGCATAATTCGATCCTAAATACTTAAGCCGCCGTCCACCGGGATAGCCTGTCCGGTAATGTAATCGGCCAGGGGGGAGGCCAGAAAAACCACCAGCCCGGCGATATCATCGGGTTGGCCGAATCGGCCCGACGGGATCCGCTCCAGGGTTTGTTTGCCGGCCCGGCTCATCACCCGTCGGGTCATATCGGTTTCAACAAACCCCGGCAGCACGGCATTGACCTGAATTCCCCGCCCCGCCAGTTCCGCGGCGCAGGCCCGGGTGAAAGAGAGTATGCCTCCTTTCGAGGCGGCGTAATTGGCCTGACCCCGGGAGGAACGGATGGCACTCACCGACGACATGTTGATAATTTTGCCCGAGCGGCGTCTGAACATCATTTCGGCGCCCAGGCGGCTGCACAGAAAAGCGCTTCGCAGATTGGTATCCATGACTTTGTCCCAATCCGAGAGTTTCATGCTCAACAGCAGGGTGTCTTTAATCACCCCGGCGTTGTTGACCAGTATATCCAGTTGCTCGAACTCGGACTCCACAAACTGGAACAAGGCCTCCACTTCGTCCGCGTCAGATACATCTCCCTGGCGGCAGACCGCTTCACCACCTGCCAGCTCGATTTCCCGGCACAGGCCCTCTGCCTCTTCTGCGGAAGAACGAAAATTGACGATTACCCTGGCACCGGATTCAGCCAGTCCGGTGCAGATCGCACGCCCGATACCCCGGGAACCGCCGGTTACCAGGGCTGTTTTACCACTCAGATCAATTTGCATGGAGTCTCACTGCCGATACTTGCTGATGATGATGGATGCATTCTGGCCCCCGAATCCGAAGGAGTTGGACAGGGCTGTTCCGATGACGGCCTGGCGCTGTCCTTCAGACACATAGTCCAGATCGCACTTTCGATCGGGATTGGTCAGGTTGAGGGTAGGATGCACCCGGTCCTGGTGCACACTCAATGCAGTAAACACGAACTCAGGGCCACCGGAGGCCGCCAGCAGATGCCCGGTCAGAGGCTTGCTGGAATTGACCATCAGCCGGTTCGCATGCTCACCGAAGGTATTTCGGATCGCCAGCGTCTCGGCCATATCGTTGAGCTTCGTTCCCGTTCCGTGGGCGTTGATGTAATCCACCGCTTCCGGGGCAATGCCGGCGTCGGACAGGGCTGTCGCCATGGAACGGGCGGCTCCCACCCCCTTGGGGTCCGGCGCTGTTACCTGGTGAGCATCCATGGAGGATCCGTAGCCGGTGACTTCGCCGTAGATTCGGGCACCCCGTTCAAGGGCGTGTTGCTCCTCTTCCAGGGTGACCACACCGGCCCCTTCACCCATGACCAGGCCGGCACGCTTACGATCGAAGGGGCGGCAGGCTGAACCCGGATCATCCCGGGTGGTATTGGCTGCTCCCAGCAGGACGAAGAATACCAGTCCGACGGGATTGATCATGGAATCGGCTCCCCCGGCGAGCATCACGTCCGATTCACCCCGCTGGATGCTTCGAAACGCGAGTCCCAGAGCCTGTGTGGCTGAAGCACAGGCTGAGCTGATAGTGCCGTTGGGTCCTCCGAGCCCATAGTGCGCGGCCACCAGCGCCGAAGGGCGGTGAGTGTTGTTGCGCATGATGGATTCCCGGTGTACCTGCTCGAACTCGTTGCTGAAGCGCCTGGAGTCAAAGTTGCCCTCCGGGTCGATCCAGGGGCCGATATCCTCCAGCCGGTTGATCGGTGCTCCCGCTGCCAGCATGACGCCGGAGCGACCCGGGTCGGAGTTTCCGGCATCGATCCCGCTGTCATCCAGGGCCGAGCGTGCCGCCCACAGGGCATAGAGGGTGCGTTTTTCACCCTGGGTTGCCGCCTGTTCCGGGAAAGCGGCGACAATCTCGTTCCAGTCGCTCTCACTGACCTGTCCCACGGCCTGCACGGGAGCACTGGCGGCGTCCGGGTAGTTGAGGGGGCCGATACCGCTGATTCCCTGAAGTGCCTTGTCCCAGCTTTCGGACACTGACAGCCCGAGGGGGGTTGCCATTCCGAGCCCGGTGACCACAACGCGTCTGTTTCTATTTTTGATTCCGCCCATCCTGCCCTCTCAGATCCTGCCGGGATTACTCAGCCATGGGGTATCGCCACCGGTTCCGCTGTAATAGCTGAACAGCTGTTTCAGCGCTTCCGGATCCACCTGCCGGCTGTGGGCGTAGAGGATGCGGTCCACTGAAGCCACTTCCTGGCCGTCTACCAGGCAACGTGCACAACCATAGGAATCCCGGCGATTGGCAGATATCAACTCGGCTTGAATTTCTGCGGTAAACCCCGGCCGCAGCGTGGAGGTGACTTTCACCCCTTCGATGAGCGACATCACGGCGGTGAATTTGAAATCGTAGGAGTAGATGGTCAGCCAGCCGAGTAACTGTGCCATGGCTTCGATAAAGATCACCCCGGGTACCAGCGCCACCTTGCGGTGGTGGCCGCGAAAAAACTCTTCGGACAGGGGAAACGACTTGATGCCCACGATGGATTCCCCCTTGGTAAGCCGGTCCACCCGGTCGTAGTAGAGAAACCTCATATCAGCACTCCGTTTATCCCACAGCCTCGATCAGCAGCGAGTTGGCTTGTCCTTCGTAGCTGAAGGCATTGATCAGAATCACCTGGGGTTCCATGGCGAGGGGTTCGCCTGTGACCAGCCGGGAACCGGCGATGGACTCAGTTTCGTCGGTTCCGAAGACTGGGGGTATCACCCCCGCGGTTATCATACGTTCGGCCAGGATAAGGTCCACCAGAGGGGCGCCTGCGAGCAGGTTCCCCAGATTGCCTTTCGAGCTGTAAAGCCTGATTTTCGATCGAGGCGTCGAAAAAAGTGCATCGATGGCATCCCACTCCTGCTGGTCCCCATTCAGGGTGCCGTCTCCGTGGGCAATCACGAGATCCACCTCTTCGGGCCTGCGGCCCGCACTTTCGATGGCGGTCTTCATGGCGCGTGCAATCGCGTCCCTCGAAGGGCCGGTGGTGCCCTGTGCCGGATTGGCCTGGCCGAAGGTTGCGCCGTAGCCGCTGATGGCCACGGCTGGGTCGAGTCCCCGTTCGATAATCCGGCTCCGGGGTTCCAGCAGCACCACACCTCCACCTTCCCCGAGTACGCTGCCTTCCCGGTTCACGCTGAAGGGTTGGCAGGGGTTGGCCTGGTGGCGGGTATCGAGTATACCGTGAAGGAGTGCCCGGGCCTGACTGGCATCCGATACCTTTTCTCCGGTACCGGCAGCCAGCACCGCCCGGTTTCTGCCCTCGGCGATGGTGGCGGTGGCTTCCGCCACCGCCTGCAGTCCTGAATCGGCATGGGGAGAGAAAACCGTATTCTCACCGCGCAGCCCGAGTCTGACAGCCACCTGGCAAAGAGCGATGTTATTGAGCATGGACAGGGGCCAGAGAGGAAAGATCTCCCGGTAGTTTTTCTCAAAAAACCGATCGTAATCCGTTTCCCCCTGTTCATCCCGGGAAGCCGCAATCCCACCGGTCAGGTCTTCCGGGCGGTAGTCGACCATACCGATGGCAGCGAAGAACCCGGTATCCCCGGCAGCGCCTTCCAGCCCTGCCAGACCGGAAGCGTCCATGGCTTCGACGGAACATTTCATCAGGATGAAGGAGTGCAGGTCCATGATTCTGGACTCCCGTCGTGAAAGGTCCAGGCTCTGCTCGTCGATACCGGTTATCCGCGCAGCCTGGCGGCAGGGGAAATCCGTACCCTCAAAGGTATCGACAGCACGGATACCGCGCCGCCCGGCAAGCAGGGATTCCCAGGTCTCGTCCAGGCTGTTACCCAGGGCTGTGGCCAGGGAGCGTCCGGAGATGACGACGTCTTCAGTCATAGGGCAGGCCCAACTGGTACTCCGTCAACGTGATATTGATGGATACAGCGTTTCCGTGGGGTTTCGCAGCAAGGCGCAGTGTGCAGGGAATGGCCATTCCCTTTCCAAACACTGCAACGCGGCTGCGGGACCCCACGGGGACGCCCTGCGGGTGAGCTTGTCAGCGCCCATGGACGGCGTTGCGCCTCTTGACAAGGGAAGCGGCCATTGCCTGCGAGGCGCGCCTTGCCATGAACGCTGACAAGCTCACTGTACCCATCACTATTACATTGACGGAGTACTAGGATGGTACGATTTCGGTCAATTTTCATCGGTTGCTGTCTCGGACAGGCTGCTAGGGCTCGAAACGACCGATACAGAGGCTGGCATTCTGGCCACCAAAGCCAAATGAGTTGGAAAGTGCGTTGTTCTGATGCTGCTCCCGTGCCTCGTTGGGCACGTAATCGAGACGGCATTTCTTATCCTTGAACTCGTGATTGATAGTGGGCAGCAGCAGGGAATTGTTAATCCCCATCAGGGTCATGATGAATTCGATGGCGCCGGCAGCGGCAATGGTATGACCCAGCATCGATTTATTGGAACTGACCGGGATCGTGGTCGAATGTTCGCCAAACACCGTTTCGATGGCACGGCTCTCGACCAGGTCGTTTTGTGTGGTGGACGTCCCGTGGGCGTTGACGTAGTCGATGTCACCGGGCTCCAGTCCCGCATCGGCTATGGCTTTCTGCATGGCCAGCATGGCACCCTCACCCTTGGGGTGGGTGTCGGTGATCCGATAAGCGTCGGCTGAATCCCCGTAGCCTTTCAGTTCCCCCAGAATCGTTGCGCCTCTTTCTCTGGCGTGCTCGAGTTCCTCGAGAATGACCGCGCCGGCACCTTCTGACATGACGAATCCATTTCGTTTGCGATCAAAGGGGCGGGAGGCCGTCTGGGGAGTGCCGTATTTCTCTGCCATGGCCTTGATCAGGACGAAACCGATAAAGCCGGAAAAGTTGAGCGTGGCTTCGCAACCTCCGGCGATCATCAGGTCACACTTGTCGTCCTGGATCAGCCGGTAGGCTTCGCCGATAGCCTGGGCTCCGGCGGCACAGGCGGAAACCACCGAAACGCTGCTGCTCTCGCATCGGAACAACCGCGCAAGTACTGCTGGCGCGACATCGGGTTTGCGCTGCAGCAGGCTCATGAACGAGTAACCGCCGGCGGATTCCAGCGCCTGGATATCCCAGCCGTTCTCCTTGCTGTAGAAGCGGTGCAGGAACTTCATCTCGTCGATGGTGGGATTCTCTCCGTGTGACCCCAGGGCAAAACCGACCCGGCGGCGATCGACTACCTGATCAAGGGAGGCCATCTCCGCCGCCTCGTGGGTTGCCAGCGTCATCAGCTTCACCGCCCGGGAGGTGAATTTGTCCAGTCGGGACTCCCGGTACAGATCGAGCTGTTCCAGGTCTTCAAGCCAGGCTTCATTGACCTCCCCACCTACCTGGCAGGGCAGGCCGGTGGTATCGAAGGCTTTGATGAAGTCGATCCCTGATTCCCCTTTGCTGGCACGCTCGAAGGTATCCCGGGCATTTTTGCCCAGCGGGTTGATGGTGCCGTAGCCGGTAATGACGATGCGGCGTTTCATCGTTGTCTCTGGCATGGTCAACGTCAGAACAGCTTGTGTTCTTCCTGGGCTTTCTTTAACCAGGCCTGGGTCAGATCATCACCATTTTCGAAGACACCCGGTTCGCCACAGACCGCGCAGACGATCTTGTTTCCATCCCGCTTCCATTCCGTGGCGCCGCAGCTTTCGCATTTCTCCTGCAGGGTATCCAGAATATCCAGAACCGCACGGGCCATGGAACGTACGGTCACCAGGGTCGGGACTTCGTCCATATCCATACCGTCTTCGATCTGGTTCCCCTCTTCCCCGAATCGCAATTTTAAAAGGGCTACCGAACCCGGGGTGAGTTCACCGGTGTCGGGATCGATGGCCTCGTCTTCACCAAACAGCTCCTCGACGTGCTCCAGGACCTGGTGGCGTGCCATCTTGATGCCGAAGGTCTGCTCCATCTGATAGACCACATCCAAAAAATCCAGTGACTCGGCTCCCAGGTCATTGATCAATGAACTGTCCGGCTGGATGGTATCCTCTTCGATACGAAGTGTCTCGGCGAGGGCCTTCTTCATCTCGACGATGACGTCTTCTTCGCTTATCAACTGCTGTTTCATCTACTGAACCCCAAAAAATATAAATAGACAGGAAATCGATTCGATCCCAGGGCGATCCAATGGCGGTACTTCCTCAGCCGCCGTGATAAAGCCGGTTGCTCATCCCGTGATCCACCACGAGAGTCTGCCCTCGGATGGCCCTGGCGGAGGGGGAGCACAGAAAAGTCACCACATCGGCAACTTCTTCCGGTTGCAGGAACAACTCTTCGGGGATCTGTTCGATGCCCTCCCACAACTGGCGCAACACCTTGAAGGAATCTGTCTTGACCAGGCCGGCACAGACACCGTTCATATTCACCCCCCTGTCGCGAAGACTTTCACCACAGTCCCGGACTACCGCTTCCATGGCCGCTTTCATACTCCCCAGCGGGTAGGAGGTGTTGTAGAAACGGCTTCCCAGGCTGGAGACAAAGACGATGTTTCCGTCGGTCTTCTCCAGGTGGGGCAGGGCCGCCTGGAGGCAGAGAATGTTGCCGGTGTAATTGACCCCCACCAACTGCTTGAGTTCTTTCTCGAAGAGCTTTTCGATGGGCTTGAAAGGTGCAATGGCGGCATTCAGAATCAGAAAGTCCAGGCGGCCCATCGCCTCCGTTCCCTCTTTGACCATTCGCTGCACATCGGCCTTGACGGAGATGTCGCCCTGCACGGCAATGGCCCGACGGCCCATATCCCGGATTTGCTGGCACAGCGCTTCGGCTTTCTCTACGGATTTTCCGCTGCGGCGATAATTGACCACCAGATCGGCCCCTTCGCGGGCCATGGCAGTGGCAATAGCGAGCCCAATCCCCCGGGAACTTCCGGTCACCAGGGCTACTTTTCCAAAAAAAGGTTGATTTTCCATTGAGTTAAGCACAGGAAGCAGGCCACCAGGGTGGCGCTGACCGAAATCGGCACGAGCCAAGATAGGCAAGGATAGAGAAATCAGGCGGTTTTTTCCAGCCGCATCATGGTCCGGCTGCTCTTCAGGCAACTGGAGCAGTGCTTGTCCGGGACCGGGGTTAGCCTCTAAGATAGCCGGCTAAGCGCTGTTGTCGCGTGCCGCCCCCAGAGAATTCTACGATCCCATGACAGGAAAAGACCTTTATCTCCGCCTGCTTTCCTACGTGCGCCCATTCTGGCGACAGTTTGCCGTTGCAATCGTCGCGATGATGCTGCTGGCGGCTACCGAGCCGACGATCCCCGCACTGATCAAGCCGATGCTGGATGGGACCTTCGTGGACAGGGATCCGGACGTCATTCTCTGGACACCCTTCGTGCTGGTGGGGCTGTTCCTGATAAGGGGTTCCATGACTTTTATCAGTAAGGTCGCGTTTGAATGGGTGGCCGGGCGCGTGGTGCTGGTGCTCCGGCGGGAGATGTTCGAACGTATTCTGACCTTGCCGACCGCCTATTTTGATGCCAATTCCACGGGCAATCTTATCAATAAGGTGACGTTTAATGTCCACCAGGTGGCTCAGGCCTCCACCAAGGTGCTCACCATCCTGGTGAAAGATACCATCATCGTTATCGGTTTGCTGGGGTACATGATTTACCTGAACTGGCTGCTGACCACCATCATGTTCGTGCTGCTGCCTACGATCGCGTTGGTGGTCTCCCTGCTGGCGAAAAAGTTACGAAGGATCAGTCGAAACCTGCAGGAGACCATGGGTGATATGACCCATGTGCTGGAAGAGAGCGTCCGGGGACACAAGTTGATCAAGGTTTTTGCCGGGCGGGCCTACGAGCAGTCCAGGTTCGAGAAACTGGCAGACGGGGTCAGGCTCTACAACCTCAAGAACACCGTTGCCGGCATGGCCCACGCCCCGGCCGTGGAACTGGCCGCCTCCATGATGCTGGCGGTACTCATCTATGTGGGTACCCACGATACCATTGCCGGGACATTGTCGGTGGGTGGGTTCGTTTCCCTGATTGCCGCGATAGGCTTGATTTTTGCTCCCATCAAGCGGCTGACGGGTATCAATCAGTCGCTGCAGCAGGGACTCGCCGCGGCCGAAAGCGTGTTCGATTTGACCGATCAAACTCCGGAGCAGGATCTGGGTAAACGGGAGCTGGCACAGGTCAAGGGTAAAATATCCCTGCGGAACGTCACGTTCCGTTACCCCACCGCGGAAAAAGATGCCCTGACAGATATCAGCTTCGATGTTGAACCCGGGGAGACGATCGCCCTCGTCGGGCGGTCGGGCGGTGGAAAGACCACCGTAGCGGCACTGATTCCCCGATTTTACCAGCCTGTCAAAGGGACCATTTTACTGGATGGAGAGGACGTTCAGGAACTGACCCTCGAATCTCTGCGCGGCAGTCTCTCTTATGTGGGACAGGAGTCGGTGCTGTTCGATGATACCGTTGCAGCCAATATTGCCTATGGAGCAGGCCGGAAGGTCAGCCATGACGAAGTTGTAAGGGCTGCAACTGACGCCCATGCGCTAGAATTCATACAGCAGTTACCCGGGGGATTCGACACCATGATCGGTGAGGACGGTGTGCGGCTTTCCGGCGGGCAGCGGCAGCGGATGGCCATAGCCAGGGCGCTGATCAAGGATGCACCGGTACTTTTACTGGACGAGGCTACATCGGCATTGGACACCGAATCGGAACGCCATGTGCAGGCCGCTCTGGAGCGGCTCACCGAAAACCGTACCACGCTGGTTATCGCCCATCGGCTCTCCACGGTTAAGCATGCCGATCGCATTCTGGTGCTGAAAGACGGGCGTATCGTGGAGCAGGGCCGGCACGACGTACTGCTGGACCGGGGTGGAGAGTACACCGAGCTGTGCCAGCACCAGTTAGGGGCTGAACCGGCCTGAGGCCCCGTTTTGCTTTCCATGAAGTAGCGTAAACTATAGACTCCCGATTATCTGTTCAACTGAAACCCTCCGGATCGACCCAATGACCCGAATGCCTGCCAGTCTCCTGATAGTACCCTTTGCCTTGATGTTGAGCGCCTGCGACCTGTTGAACGAAGAAGAACCGCCAGCCGCACCCCCTCCGGGCGTTTTGACTGCCAAAGTGGAGAAACAACTGGTGCGGGAGACCCTTGAGTTTATCGGACGTACCGTAGCGGTCAACGATGTATCCCTGGGTGCCCAGGTCAGCGGCTATCTGCTGGAGCGACATTTCGAGGAAGGGGCGGAGGTCGATCTCGGGGATCTCCTGTTCACTATCGATCCTGCCATCTATGAAGCCCAGGTGGCTGCCGCAGAAGGCTCCGTCGCCAAAGCAAGTGCGGCGCTGAGCAAAGCGGACAAGGATCTGAAACGTTATCGGATACTGCTGAAAAAGCAGTCAGTCAGCCAGCAGCAAGTAGACGAGGCTGAAAGCAACAAACTCCAGGCCGCAGCAGAGCTCAAAGCGGCGGAGGCCAGTCTTCTTGGCGCGAAGACCGATCTTTCCTTTACCGAAATCCGGGCGCCTATCCATGGCCGCATCGGGCGGGCCCTGGTCAGTATTGGAAACCTGGTGGGCCCCCAGAGCGGCGAACTGGCCAGGCTGGTGGAACTGGATCCCATGTACGTCAATTTCAGTATCAGCGAGCGGGATCTGCTCAACGTCAAACAGCGACGGGCCAGGGAAAAAGCCGATCAAGTGGTGGAACGGGCAGAAGTTGAAGTCGAGTTGCGGCTGCCCAATAAAGAGATCTATGATCACAAAGGGAAGATCGACTTCCTGGACAACGTGGTGGATCCCAAAACCGGTTCCGTGACAGTACGGGCGCGATTCGACAATCCGGAGAAACTGCTGGTTCCGGGTCTGTTCGTTAATGCCATTCTGGGAACCACCGAGCGGGAAACCGAAATGATGATTCCCCAGGCATCGGTTCAGGAGGATCAGGCCGGGAACTTCGTTCTGGTCGTCGATCCTGACGATAAAATCGAGCGCCGTCCGATCACCACGGGAAGACACCATGAGGGAATGCTGGTGGTCAGGGAGGGCCTTGAACCCGATGAGCGCGTCGTTGTCGAGGGTATTCAAAAAGTCAGACCCGGGATGAAAGTGGCGCCCAAGGAGGCTGAGCTTCCCGGTTATGACGATCTGCAGGGCGAGGCTGCTGACAAGGGTGCGGCGGCTGATAAGAGCGGTAAAGCTGGAGGGGCGGGAAAGTCCACAACTGAAACAGCGGCATCTGGTAAGGCGGAGAAAACCGAATCCGAGTCAGCGGGGATGGAGGCATCCGGAGATTCAAAAGAAGCGACCGGGTCGGATGAAACCGGCACGCCGGAAAAACAGACAGAGGAGTCGGCTTCTCCT
The DNA here is from genome assembly GCA_024227135.1 of Gammaproteobacteria bacterium. Lineage (GTDB taxonomy): Bacteria > Pseudomonadota > Gammaproteobacteria > Chromatiales > Chromatiaceae > JAHEHQ01. Next base: position 41,313 of record JAAELC010000128.1, on the reverse strand, counting down.
TCACCCGAGATGGATAAAGCGGAGAACTAGTCCATGTTCAGTGCTTTCTTTATCGACCGGCCGAAGTTCGCCTTCGTCATTTCCATCGTCATCACCATTGCCGGGCTGGTCGCGCTGCAGGCGCTGCCCATTGCCCAGTATCCCGAGTTGACCCCCCCTCAGGTTCAGGTTTCAGCCACTTATCCCGGGGCCGATGCAGAGACCATCTCGGATACGGTGGCTGGTCCGATCGAGTCCAAGGTCAACGGTGTGGAGGAGATGATCTACATGTCCTCCAACAGCGCCAACGATGGCAGCTACACGTTGACGGTGAGCTTTCAGGTCGGCAGTAATGCGGACATCAACACCGTCAATGTTCAGAACCGGGTGGCCCAGGCCACCGCCCAGCTACCCGAAGAGGTCAGGCGCCAGGGGCTGACCACCACCAAGCAGTCAACCAATATGCTGATGGTGGTCAACCTGTTCTCTCCTGAAGAAACTTACGACACCCTGTTTCTGAACAACTACGCCAACATCAACGTGACCGATTCTCTGGCCCGCATCGACGGGGTGGGTAAGGCTTCGATACTCGGGGTGCAGGATTACAGCATGCGCATCTGGCTGAATCCGGACCGGTTGGCCGCCCTTGGCATGACCACCGATGACGTCACCGCGGCGATCAGGGAACAGAATGTGCAGGTGGCCGCCGGGCAGCTGGGTCAGCAGCCTTCGACCAATGCCTCTCAGTTTCAGTACAACCTGCGAACCCAGGGGCGATTGAGCACCACCGAGCAGTTTGGTGACATTATCATCCGGGTGGGCGAAGACGGTTCCACGGTCCGGGTGCGGGACATTGCCCGACTCGAGCTGGGTTCCAAATCTTACGATGCTTTCGGGTTGTATAACGGCAAGCCCGCGGTGGTACTGGCTATCTATCAGCTGCCGGGTGCCAATGCGCTGGAAGTGGCGGATGCGGTCAAAGCCGAGATGGAGAAGCTTTCCAAACGCTTCCCCGATGATCTGGATTTCGCAGTCGCCTACGATACCACCCGCTTCGTTCAAGCCTCCATCGACGAAGTGAAAGAGACACTGTTCATTGCCATTGCACTGGTGGTACTGGTGGTGTTCATTTTTATCCAGGACTGGCGATCCACCCTGGTGCCTTCGATTGCCATCCCTGTTTCCCTGATCGGTACCTTCGCCGGGATGCTCGCACTCGGCTACTCCCTCAACATGATTACGTTGTTCGGGTTGATCCTGGCCATCGGCATCGTGGTCGATGATGCGATCATCGTGGTGGAGAATACCCAGCGCCACATGGCGGATGGTATGAGCCCGCCGGATGCGACCAAGAAGGCGATGGGAGAGATATCCGGTGCCATCATCGCCACGACCCTGGTGTTGCTGGCGGTTTTCGTCCCCATGGCGTTCATTCCCGGACTCACCGGCGAACTCTATCGTCAGTTCGCGGTAACAATCTCTATTGCGGTTGCCATCTCTTCAGTAAATGCACTGACCCTCAGCCCGGCGCTGTGTGCCACGCTGCTCAAACCCGGTAGCGGTGAACTGGCCACCAAGGGCTTTTTCGGGCTGTTCAACCGGGTTTTCGACAAGACCACCGTTGGATACGTGAAGTGGGTCACCGGCTTGCTGGGCAAGCGTGGCCTGATCATGCTGTTGTTTGCCGGATTCGTCGCCGGCACCCTGGTGCTCTTCCAGAAAATGCCCAGCGGCTTCGTGCCTTCTGAAGATCAGGCCGCGTTCATGATCGATATCCAGTTGCCGGATGGTGCCACATTGCAGCGCACCCAGTCGGTGGTTGCGGAAGTCGAGCAGATTCTCTCGGAGCAGAAAGGTGTGCAGGATGTCGTTTCCGTGGTCGGGTACAGCATTCTCAAGCAGGGTATTGCCTCCAACGGTGGCCTCTCCATCGTGGTGCTGGATGACTGGGCTGCCCGAGGCGAACCGGACATGCACGAGGCCCGAATCGTCCAGAAGTTGCGTGGGGAGCTCAACACCATCGCTTCGGCCACGGTCTTCCCCTTCCAGATGCCACCGATTCCGGGTCTGGGCAACACCGGTGGTTTCGAGTTCGTCCTGCAGTCCACCGCCGGGGATACTCCGGCCAACATGGCGGGGGTACTCGGCGGGCTGGTTATCGCGGCGAACGAAGCGCCGGAGCTGAATGCGGTATTCAGTACCTTCAAGGCTTCGGTCCCCCAGATTTACCTGGATATCGAACGACAGAAAGCGAAGATCATGGGGGTGCCCCTGGACAGTATCTTCAATACCCTGGGCAGCCAGACCGGCAAGAATTATATCAACGATTTCAATAAATTCGGGAAAACCTACCAGGTGCTGGCCCAGGCGGATGCAGAATACCGGCAGAACGAGGAGAACATCTACAACCTCTATGTGCGTAACGATCAGGGGGACATGGTGCCTTTGCGCACCCTGGTGACCACGGAGTCGTTGCTCGGGCCGGACATGGTCAGTCGCTACAACATTTATCGTTCGATCACCATCAATGGTTCCCCTGCACCGGGTTTCAGCTCCGGTCAGGCCATCCAGACCATGGAAAAAGTGGCAGATGAAACCCTGCCGCCGGGTTATGTCTACGAGTGGACAGGGCAGGCCTATCAGGAGATCCTGGCGGGCAATCAAGCGCCCGTGGTATTCGGGATGGCACTGATTTTCGTCTTCCTGTTTCTGGTGGCCCAGTACGAGAGCTGGTCCATACCCATCTCGGTGCTCTTCTCAGTGCCCCTGGCGATCTTCGGTGCCGTGGTTGCCCAGAGTTCGATGGGATTGCAGAACGACGTCTACATGCAGGTGGGTATCGTGTTGTTGATGGGGCTGGCAACCAAGAATGCTATTTTGATCGTTGAGTTTGCCAAGTCCCAGCGGGAGGAGGGCATGCCCATCCTGGAGGCTGCTGTCACGGCCGCCCGTCTGCGTTTTCGTGCCGTGCTGATGACCGCATTCTCCTTCATTCTGGGAGTGATACCCCTGGTGATCGCCATGGGTGCCGGGGCAGCCAGTCGTCGCTCCCTGGGCACCGCGGTATTCGGTGGCATGTTAGCGGCAACGGTGATGGTGCCCTTATTCGTCCCGGTGTTCTACGCTGTGATTCAATCGGTGCGGGAGAAGGTCAAAGGCGGCGCGGTAAAAGAGGAGAGTGCCGCCGCTTGAACCGTTGTACCCCGACCCGGTTTTTTCCTGGTTTCTGTTCCCGGATGGTAACTGCTCACCCCCCAGAGGTTTACCTCCATGGCTGGTGTGTGGAGGAAGTGTCTTTGGCAGGGATGCCAGAGCCAAGCCTGCATGGAGGTATTGACAGCGTCTTCCGGAACAGACTACCCATGGGGCGTGAGCAATGACCCCGGATGAAACATGATATTCTCCGTCGGGAAACTGTCTGCCGGTGCCCCTTCTATCGGGAGACGGTCAAGCTAATGCTGGGACAGTAGCTGCTGCATCCTGGCGTGGAGTTTTTCCAGTTGTTCCCGCGCCCCGGATGACGGTGAGCCGCCATCCGGAAGGGTGAGTATGGCAAGGCACTGCTGGTGATAATGTTCCAGCTCAGCTTGCAGTGTTCTGATATCCAGGGTGCCGAAGTCTCTTTCCCCAGGCTTTTCCAGGTCCAGGGGGCGCACCAGGGCGGATCGGGGTATCAGACGGGGGTTGCTGCTGCCTTCCGCCACGGCCTGAAGAGGTCCGGATTTGGTGAAAGCCAGGTCGTTGTAGATGAAACGATCACCGATGCTGAGTTGATTGAATTTCATCCGCTGTGCCGGTAACTGGCCATCAGGGTGGCGGCGCCGATAAACATTCCGCCAAAAATACGATTCTGCAATATCTGGTGACGCTGGCTTTTCATCCATCTCGACAGCTGGGCGGCCAGGCTGGCGTAGCCCAGCATCACTCCAATATCCACCAGGATCAGCGTTCCACCCATGATGCTGAACTGCAGCGCCTGGGAACTGGCAGCGGTATTGATGAACTGGGGAAACAGGGCCAGTAGAAAAACCGTGGCTTTAGGGTTGGTCAGGTTGACGAATGCCGCCTGCCAGAAGCGCCGTTGTGAACTTTCCCGGTTATGGTCAGCCTGTTCCAGGGAAATCGGCGGTTGGGTCCACTTCTGGTATCCCAGCCATACCAGGTAGGCTACCCCCAGCCACTTGACAACACTGAACGCCAGGCTGGAGGAGGCCAGCAGGGCTCCCAGTCCCACCCCTACCAGCAGGATTTGTGCGCCGTAGCCGAGTTGCAAGCCGAAGATGGCCGGCAGCGAGTCTCTGACGCCGTACTGCAGGCCACTGCTCATGGTATTGACAGCCCCGGCCCCCGGTGAGATCGAGATCAACAGCGATGCAATGAAAAAAGCCAGCCAGATATCGAATTCCACGATTGTTCCAGTAGGAGCGGGTAAATGAAGGCGGACCTGAGATCTTACCTCTTTCCGGTATCGGGTGGATAGTAGGGTTTTCCGGCGGATTATGATTTCCTGGAGTAAAGCGCCCTGCTGCCGGGTTCATATGGCAATCCTTGCCTTCAGGGTTTGCCAATCCACCGGTCTACGATATAGCATGATTTCCGACAGTCGGCCTTCGAGTCAGCCCGGGCGTGCCCTTGCCGGTACCGCCAGGCCCTCCGGGGATACCCCGGGGTTGGGTTTCATTCAGGCATTTCATCGCACGGGCGCCACTGCGCCGCGCGCAGGAACGCCCGCGCCATACGAGACAGGTCGAAGTGCCGGCTGTCTTTTAAATACGCCATTGTGATTCTGTCAACCTGTCCTTGAGGGAATCTCCAATCACTTTTTCTGGATTTCAGGATCCGCTGTGAGTCATCTTGTCGATAATGCCCGACAACTGGCCTGGTGCCTTGTCGATGGTGAATGGAACCAGGAAGCGTTGATCGAGAGACTGACGGTGGTGCTCGATGGAGGCCCCCCCAATCCCGGGCAGCTGGCGGCGCGATTACTGTTGTGTGGAGGGGATGCCCGGTCTCCACGCTTTGAACAGATTGTTCATATCCTTGTCACTGACACCGTTTTTCGGAAGCACTTTTCCTCTGTCCGCCGGATTCGGTTGCAGCCGGCTCGTGCCAGAATGCAGCCCCAGCCCGAACATCTGGTGACCCTGGTGTTGCCAAGGCTGCCGACCGGCCTTGATCTGGCGCAGTGGTTGGGCATATCAAGGGATGAGCTGGACTGGTACGCCGGCCTGAACAGACGCTATTCGTCCAGCATCGATGCCAGGCTCGATCACTATCGATACGAATGGCGGGATCGATCCAACGGATTTCCCCGGTTACTGGAAAAGCCTAAGCCGTGCCTGAAATCCCTGCAGAAGGATATTCAACAGAAGATTCTCGATCGGGTTCCGGTACACGACAGTGCCCACGGTTTTCGTCGTAATCGTTCCTGCCGGACGGGGGCGGAGCCCCACTCGGGTCGGAACGTACTGCTTCGTATGGACTTACAGGATTTTTTTGCTTCCGTAACCCGTGGGAGGGTAGCGGGTATCTTCCGTATGATCGGCTATCCCCAGTCCGTCGCCCATTACCTCGCTGCACTTTGTACCCATCGAACCCCTCTGGCTGGCTGTGGTGATGAGGCGAAGTCATTGCCTTTCAGCCTGCGTCAGCGATTGATGGAGTGGCATTTGCCTCAAGGTGCGCCCACGTCTCCGGTTTTGTCGAATCTTTGTACCTGGCGGTTGGATGCACGGCTGACCGGGCTTGCCGGACGGTTGGGGCTGACCTACACCCGGTATGCTGATGATCTGGCGTTCTCCGGTCCTTCTTTACTCTATCGTCGGAGGAGGTTTATCGAACCATTGATCGGTTCCATCGCGCTGGAAGAGGGGTTTCGTATCAACTGTCGAAAAACCCGCTGGATGAGGTCATCTCAACAGCAGCGTTTCTGCGGTATCGTCGTCAATCAACGTCCGAATCTCAGTCGTAAGGACTTCGATCGACTCAAGGCCACACTTCACAACTGTATCCGGTTTGGCCCGGATTCCCAGAATCGGGACCGGCATCCCGATTTTTTACGACACCTGGAAGGCCGGGTCAGTTACCTGATGTATCTCGATCCAAAACGCGGGAAAAAATTGAGGGGCATGCTCGCATCAATCAACTGGAATTGACTGGTTTGTGAGCAAAAAGCTGAGGGGAATGCCGGCTTCGATCGATAAGGTATTCCGATAAGTTACTCGTAGTGAAGGGATTCCGCAGATGATGTTCTGGTGGCCGCAATGGCCGGCAGTATGGCGGCGACCGCGCAGGCGGCTACTGCCAGTCCGGTAATGATCAGGCTGACCCGGATGGAGAATATCAGCTGGTAGTCGAACAGGGTGAATCGATTGAGAAATGCGATGCTCACCGCGCCCAGCAGGTTGCCGAGCACCACTGCCAGCAAGGCGCTGACCAATCCGATAATCACACCCTCCAACAGCAGCATCCGGGTGATCTGGGACCGGCTGCAGCCGATGGTGCGTAGAACCGAGAACTCCCGCATCCGGGCATGGACTCGAATAAACATGGTATTTGCGACGCCGACTACGGCCAGCAGCAGGGTCATCGTCAGTATGAAATCGAATATCAGAAAATCTCTGTTGATCTCGTTCTTCTGCCAGTGCCCCTGTTCCCTGCCCCATTTGTTGAAGTGATAGTACGGGCGCAGCGGATCTACATCCCGTTTTGTCAGATGCGGGTGCCGGTTGTCACTGGCGCGTACCTTTGCAATCCATCCCAGTGTTCGTTCCAGGTTGTTTTCGAACAGCGGGTTGCCGTCACTGAACAGGGCGTAAGACTTCAGGTCAACGTACTGACCGTCTTCAGCGTAGAAACCCAGGTCGTCCCCCACACCGATAACCTGAAACCGGTGAACGGTTCCATCGCCCGATTCCAGCTCCAGAACATCGTTGATTCCCACGCCATACCGATGTGCCAGGGTGGTGGAGAAGATCACTGTACCGGGTACCAGCGGTTTACGCTGCCGGGAGATCAGGTACGGATTGATATCGGAAGATTTTGCCAGCCGGATCGGCAGGGTGCCGGGAATTTTGTGAGAGAGTCGAAACAGCAGGAGATCCTGTTGCCCCAGGATGTTTTGAATCCTGTCTTCAGGAATGCCGGAGCGAGTGCGAGCACTTAGAAAACCGTAGGGATCCATGGCCTCTTGTGACCACAGAGAAATTTCATGTTTCAGCGACCGTGTGATGTCATGCAGACTGGTCAGCAGACTGAACACGAGGGTGACTCCCGCCACCGTGAATACCAGCTTGTGGGCCGACAGGCGCATCCGGCGGGTCGTGAGCAGTCCTTCCAGCGCCCATCCCCGTCGAAGCAGCCAGCCCGAGATGCCGATGGCCCCGCGCAGCAGTGGTTTTACCCACCACAATGTGGCGGCGGCCAGTAAAACAACCACTGTCGATTCGACCAGAAAGAAATAGACCACCGACAACCATTCCTGCATGAAGGGGCGAATGGCGATGTAGCTTGCGGCCAGCAGGGCGGGTATCAACCAAGTGAAGCCCGCCTCGGGTCTCTCGATCCCGGTGGTCGATTCCATGAAGCGGGGTTGGAGCACCTGGGCGATCTGCAGTCGGTAGAAATTCCGAATGGGGCTCCAGACGCCGAGCAAAGCAACACCCATTCCGATTATAGCCATCAGGATCAGTTCGGAGTGGGGGATGGAAAAGATCACCGATGGGTTCATGCCGGTTGTTGAGATGCCTTGCTGCAACAGGCTCCTGGCCGTGGGTAAAGCGAGCATGAGCCCTATCAGGGTGCCGCTGGCACCCAGAATCAGTGCCTCGATCACTATCGAGAATGCGATGTTGCTGCGAAATTCACCCAGGCAGAGCAGCAGACTGAATTCCCGTTCCCGGGATACCACGGAATAACGCATGGTGTAGAAGACCACCACAGCGCTGACCATGAAAGCCAGCAGCGAAGACAGTCGCGCAGCCAGCCGCATGGCCTGATAGTCCTCTGCCCCTGCCGGGGGCAGTGTGGCTTCGTCAGAACGGGTGGCTGGTGCCGAACCCCGCTGGCTGGGAATACGGATCAGCTCGATCTGTGGCTTTCGCGGCCGATTCCCCTGGAGAATCGCAATCCGTTGAATGTCAGGCGCGAAGGAGTGGAGGCCATAGCTTCTCCTGGTTCCAGCCTGATTCGGTTGACCCGCACTATTGCCGACGAAGACCTGTCGGCTGCTGTCTTTGCTCGATGCTTTGCCGCTGAGCGTGTTGTGATCGACGATCAGGATCGCCCCCACCACCAGCATTCCAATGGCCACCCCGAGTATGGTTGCCAGACTGATCATTCGGTGATGGGTCAGGCTGCGAACAGCCAGTTTGCCCGCGAGTGTCAGATTCAGCCCACGGTGTCTCCCGCTTTTAGTCATGGCTGTTATATCTCAAGTTCCACCAGCCGGTCGTAAATGAGTGTCAGATTCTGGGGGTCACCGTCATGTTCCAGTTCATCGATGATTCGTCCGTCCCGGAGGAAGGCAATGCGATTTCCCCATGCGGCGTGTTCCGGGCTGTGGGTAACCATAATGAAGGCCACATCACTGCTTTTGACCGTATCGCGCAGGATCTGCATGATGCCCCGGGCGATCCGGGGATTGACGTTTCCTGTGGGTTCGTCGGCCAGGAGCAGACGGGGCTGGTGTACCAGGGAGCGGGCAATGGATACCAGCTGCATCTCCCCTCCCGAGAGTTGAAAGGGATAGTGTTTCTCCCGATGGCTCATACCGACCCGCTGGAGCATTTCTGTGACTATCTCCTGGTATTCGGTTTTTGAGCGATTGACGATAAGAAAGGGCAGCGCGATGTTCTCCCGGACTGTCAGGGTGGGTATCAGATTGAAAAACTGGAATACCATCCCGATGTCGTGGCGGCGCAACAGGGTCAGAGCCCGCTGGGAGGAGAAATCAACAGGATTACCACCGATCACTATATCGCCCCTGTCCGGTGTGTCGATTCCTGAAATACAGTTCAACAGGGTGGTTTTTCCGGATCCGCTGGGCCCCATGATGATCAAGATTTCACCAGCGACCAGGGACAGGGACAAGCCCTGAAGGACCGGCAGCTTTTCACGCCCAAGGAGATAGGATTTCCAGATTTCATTTATCTGTAACAAGTGCTTATCTGTCCTCTGCGGTGGATCTGGGGTGCAGATGGGTAGACTCCTGCACAGGTAAGATTCGACGAACAACGCCCGGTGACGCCAATCCGGTCGCTACTGCACCAGCGATTCCGGGGTTTATCCCCGCTCGTCTATACCGAGTGTTTCCACTGGCTGGCATGACGACTGAAGTATTCAAGATACTTGTTTTTCCGTGTGCCCGAAATGCCCTCTCCCAGGTTCCTTGAACCGGTCGAAATAGATTTTCCACACCGTCTCCTGTGAAATCAGGGGGTTATAATCCTGCGAAGTAGATACTATACTCGGCCCGAAGTAACTCTATCTGCAGAGTAGTGGAAGCGAATGATTTATCGCTGCTGTGCGCACCCCAACTGGTTTCGGATCGAAAAACATGCATAAAACACGACACGTTGCAGCAGCTGCCTCACTGCTACTCCCACTGTTTCTGGGCGCTTGTGGCAATAAGGAACCGGTCGCGCAGGGGGATCCTGTGCGCCCGGTCAAGTCGATGTTGGTCGAGGGTGCGGAGCAAGGTGGGATGCGCCGTTTTCCCGGCCGGATTGACGCGGTCAACAAGGCGGAGCTTTCGTTCCGTGTACCGGGAAAAGTGTCGGAACTGCTCGTTGCCGAAGGCGATCCGGTAGAGAAAGATCAGGTGCTGGTGAAACTGGATCCAACCGACTTCCAGCTCGTGGTCAACGATCGCACGGCAACGTTTAACCGCACCAGTAAGGACTACAAACGGGCCGCCCAGCTGGTCAAGGAAGGAAATATTTCACGCAGGGATTTCGACAAGATCGAGGCGGATTTCAAGAGCGCAGAGGCTTCTCTGCAGCAGGCTCGCCAGGATCTTTCTTACACAGAACTGCAGGCTCCATTCAAGGGAACAGTCTCAAAGCGCATGATCGAAAGCTTCGAGGAGGTGGATGCGAAGCAGCCGGTGCTGTCACTACGTGACAATTCGCTGCTGAAAGTTCAGTTCGATGTACCCGAGAACATCGTCCGGACCATCACGCCCGGTGACGCACAGGCAAGGGACGTGGTTCCGGTGCGGGCCAGTTTCGAAACCCTGCCGGGTAGGGAGTTCGAACTGGAATTCCTGGAGGTGGCCACCCAGGCTGACAGCCAGACCCAGACGTTTGAAGTCACTTTCACCATGGACGCACCCAGTGAAGTAAGCATTCTGCCGGGAATGACCGCGAACGTGGTAGCGGATTTCAGTAAATATACCGGGACCGATGCCATTTACTACATCCCGGTGGCAGGTATTGCCGCGGATGCCGAACTCAAACCCCGTGTCTGGGTGGTTGACGAGGGCACCATGAGCGTGAAATCCAGGCCGGTGGAGATTGGCAAGATGCGGGGTGCGGAAATTGAAGTGAAGGAGGGAATCAAACCAGGGGAACGGGTTGTCACCGCGGGTACGCCTTACCTGGCGGAAGGGATGAAGGTGAAGTTGATGGAACCCAGGGAAGAGGCACAGCCTCGCCCGGGTGACCTGCCATTTATGCTGAAACAGTGACCCCAGTCACGCGAATTAGCCACGTGCTGAGGTAACTAGCAATGAATATTGGTGAATACTCCATCAACAAACCAGTCATCTCCTGGCTGCTCGTCATCATTATGGTGGGTGGCGGAATCTGGGGCTTCGAGCAGATGGGAAAGCTCGAAGATCCGGCGTTCACGATCAAGCAGGCAAAGATCATCACCCAATACCCCGGCGCCACCGCCCAGGAGGTGCAGGATGAGGTGACCTATCATATTGAAGACGCGCTGCAATTGATGGGGCAGCTGAAACGCATCAAGATGTCGATTTCCCGGCCCGGGATGTCGGACATCGAAATCGAATTCAAAGACGAGTACGTGGGAAAGGACTTTCCGAATATCTACGACGAACTCAGGCGCAAGATTGCGGATATGCGCCATAAGCTGCCCCCGGGTGCCCAGGATCCCGTCATCGTGGACGATTTTGCGGACGTGTACGGGGTATTCGTAGCCCTCACCGGCCAGGGCTATACCTATCGCGATCTGAAGGATGTGGCCGACGAGCTGAAAAAGCAGCTGGTACTGGTGCCCGGTGTTCGCAAAGTGGTGATCGGCGGCGCCCAGCAGGAGGTGGCCTATGTGGAGATGTCCCGTACCCGACTCGGGGAGTTGGGAATTCCGGTCGAACGTATTGCCAACGTTCTGAAGTCACAGAATCTGGTGGCGGATGCGGGCAACGTCAAGGTCGGTGATGATTACATCCGCATCCACCCTACCGGGGAATTCACGTCGGTGGAGGAGATCGGCAGCGTACTGATCAGCTCTGAGGGTAAGCGTCTGATCTACCTGAAAGACATTGCGACCATCCGCCGTCTCTATGATGAGGTTCCCGGCAAACTCAACTACGTCAACGGGCGGCAGGCCCTGACGCTGGGCATCTCCATGCGGGGGGGGGAGAATGTGGTGGCCGTGGGTGACGCCCTCGCAGCGCGTCGCGGGGAACTCAAGACGAACATTCCGGTGGGTATCGAACTGCTGCCGATTTTCAACCAGCCCGTAGAGGTGGACAACTCGGTCAACGGTTTTCTGGTCAGCGTCGGCCAGGCGGTGATCATCGTTATCGCGGTGCTGCTGGTCTTCATGGGGATCAGTACCGGGCTCATTATCGGCGCAGTATTGCTCATCACCGTCGCCGGAACCCTGCTGATCATGAGCCTTTACGGTATCGAACTGCAGCGAATTTCCCTGGGTGCCCTGGTCATCGCCCTGGGCATGCTGGTGGACAACGCCATCGTGGTGGCAGAGGGTATGTTGATTCGTATTCAGGCAGGCATGCGGGCGGTTCAGGCGGCGAAAGAGGTGGTGTCCAAGAGTATCTGGGCGCTGCTGGGGGGCACCGTCATCGGTATTCTGGCCTTCTCCGCCATTGGCTTGTCGGAGAATAATACCGGGGAGTTCAGTCGCTCCCTGTTCTACGTCATCCTCATATCATTGATGCTTTCCTGGATCACGGCAGTCAGTACGACGCCGCTGATGTGCGCACTGTTGATGCGTTCAAAGAAAAAACAGCATGGCCAGGAAGATGATGATCCCTATAAAAAGGGATTCTTCCTGGTCTATCGCGGGTTCGTGAAGCGGGTTATCCGGGTACGCTGGCTTGCATTGGGCCTGGTGGTGGGGCTTTTTGCCGCGTCGCTGTATGGTTTTGGTTTTGTCAAGAACGCCTTTTTTCCCGATTCCAACACCCCTATTTTCTTTGTCGATATCTGGGAGCCCGAGGGCTCGGACATTCGCGTGACCCGGGATGACACATTGCAGGTCGCCGAATTTCTACGCCAGCAGGAGGGAGTGGTTCAGACGACCTCGATCGTTGGCGGGGGGCCGGCGCGCTTTGCCCTGACGTACACTCCCAAGGAAGACAGTTACGCTTATGCTCAGATCATCGTGCAGACCGAGACCCGGGACCAGATAGCGGCCGTGTGGGAGGCGGTGGACACCTACATGCGGTCTGAGATGCCCCAGCTCGACCCCATCATCAAAGCGCTGCGCATCGGCCCCGGGCGGGACAGTAAAATAGAAGCCCGTTTCCGTGGACCCGATCCGGTGGTGCTGCGCCAGCTTTCGGAGCAGGCCATGAGCATCATGCGCGCCGATCCCGAGGCCAAGGAGGTGCGTGACGACTGGCGTAACCCGGTGCAGTTGGTCCAACCAGTCTTCAACGAGCAGGTTGGCCGGCAGCTGGGTATTACCCGGGATGACCTGGCGGCTGCCTTGCAAGTGGCTTTCGAAGGTTACACCTTCGGGCTCTACAGAGACGGCATCCGGCTGTTACCGATCAAGTTCAGGCCCCCTGTGGAGGAGCGCCAGGACGTAACCAATATTCAGGATATCCAGGTGTGGAGCCCGGTGCTGGAGCGGGCGGTCCCCGTGGCGCAGGTGGTCAGCGGATTCGAGACGGTGTTCGAAAATACCGTGATACGCAGCCGAAACCGGATGCAGACCATTATCGCCTCGAGCAATACCACTGGAGAACTGGCCACCCCCCTGTTCAACCGTCTGCGACCCCAGATCGAGGCAATGGAACTGCCACCGGGCTACGAGCTGGACTGGGGTGGTGAATACGAAGATACTTTCGAGGCTCAGGACGCCCTCTTCGGTGCGCTGCCGGGTGGCTTCCTGATCATGATCATCGTCACGATCCTGCTGTTCGGCAAGGTAAGGCAGCCGCTGATCATCTGGCTGACCGTCCCCCTGGCTATCATCGGCATCACCGCCGGCCTGCTGGCTGTCGATGCTTCCTTCGACTTCATGTCCCTGCTGGGGGCGCTGAGCTTGATCGGGTTGTTGATCAAGAACGCTATCGTCCTGATCGACGAAATCGACCAGCAGATTGATGAAGGGAAGGAGCAGCTGGCCGCCATTCTGGATGCGGCTACCAGTCGTCTGCGTCCGGTGGTGATGGCAGCGGCGACCACCATACTGGGTCTCATCCCACTGCTTCAGGATGCCTTCTTCGTCAATATGGCCATCACCATTATGGCCGGGCTGGGCTTCGCCACCCTGCTGACCCTGGTCATAGTTCCGGTGCTCTATGCCATCTTTTTCAGGGTACCCTATTCGAAGGAGGCTTGATTATTAAGTTAGCAAGAGGCAAGTTTCAAGAGACAAGGCGAGGCATGTTTGTCATTGGGGGCTCGGTTTGGTTCCAGACCCAGGGAGTGTATCGAACTTGTCACTTGAAACTTGAAACTTGAAACTTGAAACTTGAAACTTGAAACTTGAAATAAACCGGGTGGCTGAAAGGTCTTGTTGGAAGTAACAACGGGCAATAGCGATTCAAATTGCGATGAAAAAGATCCTCCTGGGTATTGGGTTGGTTGCTCTGGGCCTGTCAGTGATGGCGGGTCTGGTCTCGAAGCCCGGGGGATCGAAACCCAGTGTCGGGGCAGACAAAGATTCCGTCAATCTCCCGGCCGGCCTGATGACCGGCACGTTTGCCGGAGGCTGCTTCTGGTGTATCGAGTCCGACCTGGAGTATCTGCCGGGTGTACACAGTGCCGTTTCCGGATATACCGGTGGGCATCTCCCCAATCCTACCTATGGCCAGGTTTCGTCAGGAAATACCGGGCATGTGGAAGCGGTGCAGATTCACTTCGATCCCGAGGTGATCAGCTATGACAGGCTTCTGGATGCCTACTGGCGTCTGTTCGATCCCACCGATGGCTCCGGGAGTTTCTCCGACAGGGGGGAGCAGTATCGTCCGGTGATTTTTTATCACGACGAGCCACAACGTGGGATGGCGGAACGTTCCAGAGAAAGACTGGCAGCTTCCGGTTATTTTGATAAACCGCTGCAGACCGACATATTACCCCTGACGATGTTCTACCCGGCAGAGTCGTATCATCAGGACTACTATCGGAAGAATCCTCTTCGTTACAAAGTATACCGCGCCAATTCCGGGCGGGATCAGTTTCTGGACCGCACCTGGGGTGATCCTGACCCCAGATCCACGGACACTGAAAAACCTGCAGGAGGTTATGTGAAACCATCGGATAAGGCGCTGCGTGAGACATTGACACCGCTCCAGTATCAAGTCACTCAGCGGGATGGTACGGAAAGGCCTTTTGATAACGCCTATTGGGACGAAGAGCGAGAGGGGATCTACGTGGATATTGTCAGTGGTGAGCCACTTTTTTCGTCCAGGGACAAGTTCGACTCGGGTACCGGATGGCCCAGTTTCAGCCGGGTGCTGAAGCCGGAACAGATTGTGGAAAAAAGGGATAGAACGTTGTTTCTGTTCCGAACCGAAGTGCGCAGTCGGGATGGGGATTCTCACCTGGGACACCTGTTCGATGATGGCCCACAACCAAGCGGGCTGCGTTATTGCATCAACTCTGCTTCCCTTCGGTTTGTTCCCAGGGGGCAGATGGAGGTTGAGGGTTATGGGGATTTGAGTATGGTTTTTAAACCATCCCTCGAATAGCCAGGGGGGCTGGACGATATTTCGGGTAATTCCCTATAGATTCCCTCGGGAAAAGGGACTACGATGTTCAATGCAGGATGAGGTTGCAATTTTCGTAGGGCTGTTTAACCAGGGGCTTACAGATGGGTGATCAACGCAAGGGGGAATTAACCCGTAAATTGATGGATGAAATCATCAACATCGAAGTCAGTGCTGCGGCTATTGGTGTACCCCAGACCACCGAGCAGCGATCATTGATAGCACGCTACGGTAAGCTGCTCCTGATTACTCAAGATCTGCTGGGTGCGATTTCCCAGCTTCGGGGGCGTGAGGAGTTGTCATACAGCATGGCTGAGCATCTCAGGTCTCGCAAAGGCCGTACCGGAAGTCTGGCCCGCGTGCACCCCGCAATATCCTCGTTCAGGCGGGTAGGGCGGCTCTGACCTGATTCCGTCCCATTCTCTTTGCTTTATAAAGGGCGCTGTCTGCATCAGAGAGCAGTTGCTCTCCGGTTTGATGGGGGTCGGTTTGGGAAAGCTGGCTCACACCGATAGATACGCTGATGCGAAGTTCTTCTCCCGACTCCAGTAAAATCGGATATCCCCAGACCTGGGAACGTATCCGTTCTGCAAGATTGAATGCCTCTTCCCGCCCGGTCTGGGGGAGCAGCAGTGCAAATTCCTCTCCACCAAAACGGGTGGCCACATCAGACGCGCGCAGGCATTCCCGAACTCTCAGGGAAATCTCTCTCAACACCCGGTCTCCCGCATGATGGCCGTGGTGATCGTTTACCCGTTTGAAATGGTCGGCATCGATGAACAGGCAGCTCAAGGGATTTCCGTAGCGCTTCGCTCGAGATACTTCCTCTTCCAGGCGCCCGTCCAGATAGCGGCGGTTGTGCAGGCCGGTGAGTACATCGGTGAGTCCGCTGATTACCAGATGTTCCCTGTTGGCGGCGCTTTCCAGGCAGAATGCACCTATGGTGGCCAGGCGTTGCAGAAAATGGCTGGCATGATGGCGGGTGAAGCGAAAGGGGTCGTCGCTGCCCAGATGCAAGACGCCGACGAGAGAGTCTCGGCGGATCATGGGCAACAGGGCGATGCTGCGGATACGCCCGCAACCGTAGAAAAGCGCCTGGTGATTGTCGCTGTCGTAAGACCCCAGCCAGGGCATGTTCAGCTGATGGTATACGGGGCTGTACTTCTCGATCTGGTCAGAAAATGTTACAAATTGAAAATTCTCGGGGGAATTACCCGAATTCAGCAGCAAATGTCGCAGCTCGTGATCCTGGTCGTCTAGTACCAGGTGTATGCAGTGAAGGGAGAACGATGCCTGCATGCCCTTGGTGAGGGTATCCAGCAACTGGGGCAGCCCCTCTGCCGAGAGCAGGGATACCTCCCGGTCATGGCAGCGCTTGAACGTCTCCTCATTGTGAATGGCCTCAGCGGTCAGTTCACTAAGCTGTTGTCGGAGCTTTTGGGTTTCCCCATCTGGGGTGGGCGATGATTGAGGTAGGGGCATATCACTGTATCGGCACTTTGGTAGTTATCTTTAGTCCGGAATTTGAATCCAGGATGGCTGATATTCCGGAGATCGTTTTGTAAACAACAGGGAGTTTGATGATGAAAAGGAAATTCGGTAGCAGGTTGTGGCTGTTTCTGGCCATTGCCCAGGCAGGAGTATCGGTGCAGGCGGGGACCCAGGTGTTTCGCTGCATAGATAGTGCCGGCAGGGTTGAGTTTCGTCAGGGGCATTGCCCGAAAGGACCGGAGCAGTCATTGACAGTGGTTGCTCCTCTGGTGGGCTGGATCAAACCCTCTGGGGCATCCGGCAGTTCCCAGAGTTCGGAGCGGCAACAGGCCCCGACGGGCGAAGCGTTGGCTGAAAGGCCGGTGGAAAACCCGGGCATCCAGCGGCGTTGCTGGGAGGGACAGCAGACGCTGCAGCGCATTCGCTGGCAGCGACGAAAGGGATACAGCCCGTCCGAGGGGGAATTGTTGCGCCAGCAGCAGCGGGAAGAGACCGCTTTTCAACGGACTTTCTGCGAGAATTGGGAATAGCGGCCTGGCGGGCTGTCGTTGCCCGGTTCCAGCCACAAGGCCCCGGCAGGTCGCGATGAGAGAATACAAAAGGTGATTTCCCGTCTGGCTGCTACCAGTACTCCGTCCACGTGGTTATTCCGGAATAATCGACCCGGTGGCGTTTCGCGATGGGGCACAGTGTTCAGGGAATGGTCGTTCCCTTGGATGGTAAAGTGCCCTGTATCCCTTTGAAATGCCATCTGGTCGTACCTAACTATAGCTCATGGGGCCAGGGCCGGCTGCAACTATGTCAAGCATCCCATGGGTGGGGGATTCCACGGGGCTAGAAACCGCTTTTTACCCGCCATTTCTGGTAGTTGGGCTCGGTTTGATAGCCACGGCTGCTGATGTAGTTCAGCACATTTCGCAGGCGGTAAAACTGTACTACTGAATCGACACGGATAATCTCCCGCCCCTGTTCGTCGAAGAACACCACCGAAGGTGTATAAAACAGGTTCAACGTCCTGGCCCAGTCTCTTGCGGTCGTGCGATCGCCGGACGGGGTGATAACAGGGGTTTCAGCGTGGTAGTCCAGCTGTATGTTTTCGAACTGTCCAAAGAGGTCCCTGATGGTTGATTCCTCCATGGGTTGGCTGTGCAGCACGTCACAGGCATGGCAGCTCCCCTGCTCGAAAAAAACCGCCAGGGGCTGTTCGCCGGGGCGATGGCTTCGATCCAGCGCGTAGGGTGGCGGGCTGAAGAAGTCTTCATCGTTGAGTTCTCCGGGCTCGAACGCCAGCGCGCCCTCTGCCCGCTCCAGGTACTCGCTGAATGTCTCCTTCTGGTAGTGGTTATCGGCTACGTACTCGAGTGCAGCACGAAATTTGTAGGGAGGGTAGTAGCCACGCAAGCGCAGTGCCTCTTTCCCGTTGCTGCCGTAAAAAATCAGGGAGGGCGTAAAGTTGGTGTTTTCGCGTACCGAGAATTCCCGTTCTGTGAGTGTTTGCCCCTGCATGTCAGTGAGCTCATCCACACCCCAGATATCCACAGGTATGATGTCAAAATTCAAACGGGTGTAAGTGTTGATATCCTCCATACCGAAGTTGACCTTCATCAGTAACTTGCAATAGGCACAGCGTCGCTGACCAAAGTAAACGATGATACCTTTGCGTCCGGCATCAATCGCTTCCTCGAAATCCTCCCGGAGATCCAGGAAGCTCTCCTTGAACCAATCGGGATGATCCAGGGGTTCGGTCAGGGGGAAGTCCCGGAATTCGAAAGCTTCATCCGGGTCGGTCACGGCCCCGGCGGATAGAGAAAAAAGCAGGCATATCAGCCAGGTGAGTTGTTTGAGGCCATAGTCTGTGCGGAATAGGAAGCTGTGTTCACCCATAGGACGGTGCTCCGTGTTCAGCGAATACCAGAAAACTGACGTCTGCGCCTTCCTGCCGTCATACCGTGGGCCCGGTGGTATGCCGGTTGAGTGCCTGGGCTTTTTCAAGGTCAGTTTGCCTCATTGAAAGGGTGCTGGTTCTCCACCCCAGAGGTTTCACTACTTCGCCGTTTCCGCCAGGCCGGCGGCTCCGGGGTGTAATCGAAGTCCAGGGTGGATTGTCCGTTCTGTTTCCTTCAGTATCGGAGGTTGTCTCACCCGCACTTCGTCATCGTGACAGGGGCGGAGTGCCTTTTTAATGATGTTAGAACAGTTGGGTCAGCTTTGCATTATGT
The DNA here is from genome assembly GCA_024227135.1 of Gammaproteobacteria bacterium. Taxonomy (GTDB): domain Bacteria; phylum Pseudomonadota; class Gammaproteobacteria; order Chromatiales; family Chromatiaceae; genus JAHEHQ01. Next base: position 22,473 of record JAAELC010000128.1, on the reverse strand, counting down.
TCGATTGGAACAAAATAGACTGCCTCTTTCTCGATATGGATGGCACCTTGCTGGATTTACATTTCGACAACTATTTCTGGCTCGAACATGTACCAAAACGTTATGCAGAAGCAAGGGGGTTGAGCCTTGAGGCGTCGAGCAAACTACTGCTGACCGGTTACAAAGACATCGAGGGGACGCTGGAGTGGTACTGCCTGGATCACTGGAGTCGTGAGCTGGAACTGGATGTAGCGCTGCTCAAGGAAGAGGTCAGTCATCTGATTTCGGTGCACCCCCATGTTACCGAGTTCCTGGGTGCTGTCAGGGAGAGGGGAAAGCGGGTTGCCCTGGTCACCAATGCGCACCAGAAATCCCTGGCGCTGAAACTTGAGCGCACTCAGCTTGCGGGGTACCTGGATGCAGTGATTTGTGCTCACGATCTGGGGTTGCCCAAGGAGAATCCCCGGTTCTGGAGCAAGTTGCAGGAGGTGGAACCCTTCGATCGGGAGCGTACGCTTTTCGTGGATGATAATCTCAGCGTTCTTGCATCGGCCGATCAGTACGGCATCTCCTGGTTGTTGAGCATACTCAGGCCGGATACCCGGGGGCCGGACCGGGAACCGGGTGGTTATCCGGCCATCCATGGTTTCGACGAGCTGCTGTCCGGCCTTACTTCCCCCAGGTTTTAAAGCGTTTCCTGCAGTATTTCAACAGTTCGTCGTAGTTGCGGAAATGGAGTTGGAAACCCTCCTCCGCGGGAGCATCCAGCTCGCACCAGTCATTATCGTAGTCCCGGCAAATCTGTGGTCTGTGATCGTATATGGCACAGGCTCCACCCGGTCCCAGGTGGGAGCAGGGGGCATTGATGAGAAGAAACCAGCCATCCCGGTCTTTATAGGCGCTTATCCCCTTGTGGGATACCTGCCAGAGAAGGTGTTCGAAATCAGCTTTTGAACGGGGTGCCGCGCCGAGTGCTTCGGTGATATAGGTGCAGCATTTGGAATTATGACAGCGGCTGCACTTGTTCTTCGGATCCAGCGCGATGATCGGTTCAGGGGGGGGCTGGCAGTCTGTTTTCATGTTTTACAGGTGTGAAGTAAGTGATGACTGACTGTAAAGCCTTCCAGCCCAGTGGGGCCTGTGCCACCGTCCCCGGGATTTGAACGGTCTGGATCAGCGTCTGGGCTTGCTGCGGCTGCGATTGCTATGCCCCTTTCGGGGTGAATGTCTGCGTCCACCCTTGCGACCGCCGTCCCGGCGCGGGCGATCCACCCTGACCCGGCTTTTGGGGTCGATTTCAGCCAGGAAATCTGTCGATACCCTTTCCATTGGCAGCTTGTGGCCGAGATAATCTTCGATCTCGGGCAGTGAGAAAGAGAAAGTCTCGCACGCAAAGCTGATGGCGTCTCCACTGGCGCCGGCACGGGCGGTTCTTCCGATTCTGTGGACATAGTCTTCCGCATCTTCGGGCAGATCATAGTTGATGACATGGGTGACATCGGGAATGTGCAGTCCCCGGGCTGCCACATCGGTGGCCACCAGCACCGGCAGTTCGCCGGACTGGAACTGTTTCAGCAGACTCAGGCGCTTTTTCTGGGGAACGTCCCCGGAAAGGACCGCTGCCCCGAAGCCGTTGCCTTGCAGAAATCCCCAGACCAGATCGGCACCCCTTTTCGTATTGACAAAAACGATGGTTCGGTTGGCTTCCATGTGCCTGAGCAGGCCGATCAGCAGGGATATCTTCTCATCATTACCGATCATGTAGCAGGTCTGGACAACATTGTCGGCGGTGATTTTGTCATCTTGTACCGTCACTGACTCGGGATTGTTCATGTGCTCGTAAGCCAGTTCCTTGACCCGGTAGGAGAGGGTGGCAGAAAAGAGCATTCCCAGGCGCTCCGGGGGTGGTGGGCACCGTCGCAGCATGTAGCGGATGTCTTTGATGAATCCCAGGTCGAACATCCGGTCGGCTTCGTCAAGCACAATGACCTGAATCGCCTTGAGGTCATAGACCTTCTGTTTAAAGTAATCGATCAACCGGCCGGGAGTCCCGATAAGGATGTCCACGCCCTCTTCCAGTTGTCGTCGCTGCTGTTCGTAGCCGGTGCCCCCGAACACCAGCCCCAGTTTGAGTCCGGTGTGTTTGCCCAGTAGCTTGGCATCGTCGTGGATCTGTACCGCCAGCTCTCGGGTGGGGGCCAGCATCAAGGCCCTGGGCTGGTTTGGGCGTCGGCCTTCCTTCTCGGGGTGGGTCAGCAGGTGTTGGAAAGCGACCAGCAGAAAAGCGGCAGTCTTGCCGGTTCCCGTCTGTGCCTGTCCGGCAACATCCTGTCCGTCGAGGGCGATAGGTATAGCTTCTGCCTGGATCGGGGTGCACTGGGAAAACCCTGCCTCCTGAACGCCCTTGGTGATTTCCGGAGTGAAACCGAAGCTGTCGAATTTTACGTCTGTCAGGTGTTTTTTGCTCATAACCGGCTAGGATACAGCAAATAACTCCCCATTGGACTTGCAAAACGAATAATATTGGGATCAAATACGTAATCCTGTTTTTTCGTGGGTCCAAATCCGAATAAAACACCTCCCCCCGCTTAAGCGTTTGTAAAAGAACACACCGTTCTCTAGCAGGCGTTAGGATTTCAGCATTGGCACCAGGTGACGAGATTAAGTGCTTTGGGCTGGATACGCGGCAGATTCTGAATTAAAGTCAGGGCATCGGTGTTTCGGGTCGATTGCTTGCCGGTTTAAAACAATTCCGAGTAGGAAGGAACGCAGGTGCGGTCCCGCACAGCCAGGTAGTTTCCCAACCAGACTAATTTTTTGGAGATGCTCAAGTGAGTGAACAGATTGTTCATCTGAGTGATGATTCTTTTGAAACCGAGGTTTTGAAATCCAGTCAACCGGTACTGGTGGACTACTGGGCTGAATGGTGTGGTCCCTGCAAGATGATCGCCCCGGTTCTGGACCAGGTAGCCAGCGAGTACACGGGGCGATTGACAGTTGCAAAGCTGAATATCGATGACAACCCCAATACACCGCCCAGATACGGAATCCGCGGAATACCCACACTGATGCTCTTCAAGAACGGCGAGGTGGAAGCCACCAAAGTAGGTGCTGTTTCCAAATCCCAGCTCATGGCGTTCATCGACAGCAACCTTTAAAAACTACGATCAGAAAAATGCCATTCATGTCCGGGAGTGGCCAGAAAGAGAGCCCCCCGGACCCCCTAGGCACCGAATTCCCTGATGGTCAGGACCGACGAAGGACGCCTGGCTCAACTCTTATGTAAGCATCCCTGCAGGCACTTCCCGCCTGTATGAATCAAATTCAAACGCACAAATGAAGACATCATGAATCTCACCGAACTGAAAAAAATGCCTGTGGCCGAATTGGTGGAACTGGCTCATACCAACAAGGTCGAGGGTATGGCGCGTGCCCGTAAACAGGATCTTATTTTTGCCATCCTCAAAGCACACGCCAAGAGTGGCGAGGATATCTACGGTGACGGTGTGCTCGAAATCCTCCAGGATGGATTTGGATTTCTGAGGGCTGCCGACAGTTCTTACCTTGCCGGTCCGGATGATATCTACGTCTCGCCCAGTCAGATTCGTCGGTTCAGTCTGCGTACCGGTGATTCCATATCGGGAAAGATTCGTCCGCCCAAAGACAGCGAACGCTACTTTGCCCTGCTGAAAGTCAGTGAGATCAATTACGACAAACCGGAAAATGCCAAGAATAAAATTCTGTTCGAGAATTTTACTCCGCTGTTTGCCAATCGTAAGTTCACCCTGGAAGTGGGTAACGGCAGCACGGAAGACATAACAGCGCGGACTATCGAGCTGGTGGCGCCCATTGGCAAAGGACAGCGTGGCCTGATCGTCTCGCCCCCTAAGGCTGGCAAGACCATGTTGATGCAGAACGTGGCCCAGTCCATTGCGCACAATCACCCGAACAGCCACTTGATCGTGCTGCTCATCGACGAGCGGCCGGAAGAGGTGACGGAAATGAAACGTTCGGTGCGTGGCGAAGTGATTTCGTCGACATTCGATGAGCCGGCGGCACGCCACGTTCAAGTTGCTGAGATGGTGATCGAAAAGGCCAAGCGTCTGGTCGAGCACAAGAAAGACGTGGTGATTCTGCTGGATTCCATCACGCGTCTGGCCAGAGCCTACAACACGGTCATTCCGTCCTCCGGGAAGGTCTTGACCGGTGGTGTCGATGCAAATGCGCTGCAACGTCCCAAGCGCTTTTTCGGTGCCGCGCGCAATGTGGAAGAGGGTGGCAGTCTGACGATTATCGCCACCGCACTGGTAGAGACCGGATCGCGGATGGATGATGTGATCTACGAGGAGTTCAAGGGGACCGGCAATATGGAGATACACCTGGATCGGCGTATCGCTGAGAAGAGGATATTTCCGGCCATCAATATCAACCGTTCCGGTACCCGGCGTGAAGATTTGCTGATGAAATCCAATGATCTTCAGAAGATGTGGATTCTGAGAAAGATTCTGCACCCCATGGATGAGCTGGCAGCGATGGAATTTCTCTACGACAAGCTCAAGGTCACCAAGACCAACGAAGAGTTCTTTGAGGCGATGCGACGTTAACGACGTTTCGCCCCGGGACCCCGGGGTTATCTCTGACCTTACCGGTATCGAGTTGCACGATACCGAAGCGTTTGAGTATTTCGACCGGCTGTCGACAGTTCCGCCACTGATTCTACACAAAGAATAAAGAAGCATCCGGCATGATCCGGGTAGATAAACCAAAGAAAGCAATGATACTGGCGGCTGGTCGGGGGGCGCGTATGCGACCCCTGACCGACCATACCCCCAAGCCACTCCTGGAGGTGGGGGGAAAGCCGCTTGTTCACTACCACCTGGAGGCACTGGCCTTGGCCGGCATCCGGGAACTGGTGATCAATCACTCCTATCTGGGTGAGATGATCGAGTCTCATCTGGGTGACGGCACCCGCTGGGGGTTGTCCATTCGCTACTCACCGGAGACCGGTGGTGCTCTGGAGACCGGTGGTGGGATTTTCAATGCATTGGGTATGCTGGGGGAAGGGCCGTTTCTGGTCGTCAACGGGGATGTCTGGAGTGATTATGACCTGACCGGAGCCGGTTGCCCGGTGGGAAAGCTCGCGCATCTCGTACTGATCGATAATCCGGAACACCACCCTGAGGGTGATTTCCAGCTGAGCGATGGGCAGGTTGGTACCGGGGAAGGTGCACGTCTGACCTTCAGTGGCATCGGGGTTTACCGGCCGGAGCTTTTTTCAGGCTGTCACGCTGGAACATTCCGTATGGCCCCCTTGCTGCGGGCAGCCGCTGACCGCGATGGTATCAGTGGTGAGCATCATCGGGGGTACTGGTCTGATGTGGGCACCCCCGAACGACTCCAGGAGCTTGACAGGGTCCTGGCCGGTTCCTGACAGGGCTTTCTCAACATTGTTTCGAGGGGTTCAGCGTCCCCATGAGGTTTGGTAGCAAGGTGCGGGGAGATAACCCTTGCCTGGGGGACACGTCTTGTCATCAATGCTGGTAAACTCACCTCCACCACCATTACCTGGATGGAGTACAGATGGGGCAAGAGATAGCGGACAGCCATTTCAAACCGGAAGATTTTCAGGATTTCTCCAGACGGCTGGCCAATGAAACACGACTGCTGGAGCAGTGGTTTACCGAGGGTGACATTCCACAAAGCGATCATGTAGGTGGATTCGAGCTGGAAGCCTGGCTGCTGGACAGGCAGGCCCGCCCCAAGTCGGTGAACCAGGAGTTGCTCAGATTGCTGCAGGATCCTCTCGTGGTACCCGAACTGGCCCGGTTTAATCTGGAGTTGAATGGCAGTCCTCAACCTTTGCAGGGAGCCGCGCTGAGCCGGCTTGCAGATGAACTGGCGGTGACCTGGGCTAAGTGCAATCAGGCTGCGAAGCGTTTTGATACCCGTCTGGCGATGATCGGGATTCTGCCGACGGTGGTGGAGCAGGATCTGACCACGGATAACATGTCCAGTATGCAGCGATATCAGGCGCTGGATGAGCAGTTGGCGCGGCTGCGGGGCGGCGGCGCTTTGGAAATGGATATCGCGGGGAGGGAGCGGCTCAGTTTTCGGCATGAGGATGTGATGCTTGAATCGGCCACGACCTCCTTTCAGGTGCATCTCAAAGTCAATGCGGAAAGTGCCGGGCGGTTTTATAACGCGGCCAAGATTCTTTCCGCCCCCATGGTGGCATTGAGCGCGAATTCCCCTTATCTGTTCGGTTACGAGTTGTGGGACGAGACCCGTATTCCACTTTTCGAACAGGCGATCAAGGTGGGGGATACCGACCTGACCAAGCGGGTAACCCTTGGGATCGGTTACGTGGATTCGATACTGGACTGTTTTCGGGCCAATCGTGACCGCTACCCCGTCCTGTTGCCCCAGTTGATGGATGAGCCGGAACGACAGCTTGCCCATCTGCGGCTTCACAACGGTACGGTCTGGCGCTGGAATCGACCGTTGATCGGTTTCGATCAGAATGATGTTCCCCATATTCGAATCGAGCACCGGGTGATTCCAGCCGGTCCGACAGTGACCGATTCCATTGCCAACGCCGCATTTTTCTACGGTGCCGTGTGCGCGCTGGCGGGTTGGTCTGTGTCACCGGAGTCCCGTTTGCCTTACCCCCGGGCCAAAGCGAACTTCTATCAGGCCGCGAGATGGGGTATCAACGCGGACCTTCAGTGGCTCGACCAGGAAAGTGGCAGTGTCAGGGATCTGTGCCGCCACCGGCTTTTGCCATTGGCACGAGAGGGGTTGGGTTCTCTCGGTATCGATCCCGGGGAGATCGAGTATTGGCTCGGTGTGATCAGCGGGCGACTTGAAAACAGCCAGAACGGGGCGGTCTGGCAGCGGATGTGGGTGCGGCGCCATGGGCAGGATATGGCAGGGTTGACGGAAGCATACCTGATTAACCAGGAATCGGGTCGGCCGGTGCATCAATGGGATGTATAATGGCGGGTTGTTGCTCCCTCACTGTCATGTTGAAGGGGTACTCGGGGGGAATCAGTGTGATTTCTTGCTCACCCCCAGAGACAACCCCCCATGGGGGGGAGTTGATACCCTTAAATTTAGAATGACGGGTCTTGTAGTGTGAAAACCGGGTTTCCAGGTCAGTGAAAAGCATGTTTCAGGAGCCGTTTGTCCAGTTCTCTTATTTCAATCTGTCCATGGGCTTAGGCGTGGATGGGGGTTTACAGCGTTGTTGACGATGTCCACTGACATGTTGCTGGAGCTTGATCATCTTCCGGAAGGATTGCTGGATCTGGAAGCTTCCCAGTTGAGTTCGGTTCTGAAAGGGCCGACGCTGATCCATCTCCCGGGGCGACGGGAGCCGGCACTTTTCGTGACGGTGTTAATGCACGGTAACGAAACCACGGGTTGGGAGACGGTTCGGGCTTTGTTGAGGCGATATCAGTCCAGGGATCGTCTGGGTGGGTTACCCAGGAGTCTCAGCCTGTTTATCGCTAATGTATCCGCTGCGGCGGTTGGGTTGCGCCGGCTGGATGGCCAGCCCGACTACAACCGCGTCTGGCCGGGGTGTGAAAACGGGGGTTCCCCGGAGCATCACCTGATGTCTCAGGTGATGGAGATCATGTGCCAGCGGGGGGTCTTCGCCAGTATTGATGTTCATAACACGACCGGGCTCAATCCACACTACGCCTGTATCAACAGGATAGATAACCGTTTTCTGCACCTGGCCACCATGTTCAGTCGCACAGTGGTTTACTTCGTACGCCCGTGCGGTGTGCAGTCGATTGCCATGTCGAAGGTCTGTCCATCGGTCACGTTGGAGTGCGGCAAGCCCGGGCAGGCCTATGGTGTCGATCATGCGGCGGAGTATCTGGATTCCTGTCTGCATCTATCCGAGCATACCGATCATCCGGTGGCACACCAGGATATCGATCTTTTTCATACGGTGGCTATCGTCAAGGTTCCGGAAGCATTGACATTCGGATTCGGGGATTCTGACACCACCGTCCAATTCGCTGAAGATCTTGATTTTTTTAACTTTCGAGAGCTTCCGCGGGGTACCTCCCTGGGGCGTGTGAAAGGGGGTAATGGCATCGGCGTCAGCGTATGTGACGAGCAGGGTGTGGATGTGACTGAGCGCTTTTTCACTCTGGATGATGGAAATCTCTGCCTGAAAGTGCCCGTAATGCCCTCCATGCTGAGCAAGGATCACCGGGTGGTGCGTCAGGATTGCCTCTGTTATCTCATGGAAAGGTACGATGATCATCTGACGGATTGCCCAGGCCCGGATACCGATAGCTGATGTATCCAGGGAGGCAGGGGGAGGCGGCTTCAGAAGTGATGCCCCGGTTTTGCCTCATCAATAGCGGGGTATTTAGAAAAAATCACGGGTTTTCCCCCTGAATCCCCTTGCCGTAGAAATTTTTTGCCCTTTCGCTCTTGACTCTCCGAAATCCAACCCTATTATTAGCACTCAGTTAGGACGAGTGCTAACAGCAGCTTGTTCCGAACCAGAATTTTTTAACAACAATACTCCAGGAGAGAACGGTAGATGAATATTCGTCCGCTGCAAGACCGTGTGGTCATCAGACGTATGGAAGAAGAACGCACCAGTGCCGGGGGCATCGTGCTTCCCGACAGTGCAACCGAAAAGCCTGTCCAGGGCGAAGTGGTGGCAGTGGGCAATGGTAAGGTTCTTGACAGCGGGGAATCACGCCCCCTCGACGTGAAAGTGGGTGACCGCGTGCTTTTCGGCAAGTACTCCGGAACCGAAGTCAAAGTCGGCGATGAAGACCTGTTGGTTATGCGCGAAGACGACATCGTGGGTGTTGTCGAAGGCTGAGCGGTAACTTCTGAGCCACCTGGCGGTCCATGAAAGGCCGATCAGGTCAACACTCTCCAAACATCCAATAAAAGAATCGAGGAAAACCAATGTCGAAACAAGTGAAATTTGCCGACGACGCCCGTCAGAAAATGCTGGCCGGGGTCAATGTTCTGTCCAACGCAGTCAAAGTCACCCTGGGTCCAAAGGGTCGCAACGTAGTCCTGGAGAAGAGTTTTGGTGCCCCCACCATCACCAAAGACGGAGTCTCCGTCGCCAAAGAGATCGAACTGGCTGACAAGTTCGAAAACATGGGTGCACAGATGGTCAAGGAAGTGGCTTCTCACACCTCTGACGTCGCGGGTGACGGTACCACCACTGCCACTGTACTGGCCCAGTCCATGGTGCATGAAGGCCTCAAAGCCGTAGCGGCAGGCATGAACCCGATGGATCTCAAGCGCGGCATGGATAAGGCCGTCGAAGCTGCCGTGGCAGCAATGCAGGCCATGTCCAAGCCCTGCACCGATGACAAAGAGATTGCTCAGGTCGGAACGATCTCTGCGAACTCCGATACCAACATCGGCAACATCATTGCCGAGGCTATGCAGAAAGTCGGTAAAGAGGGCGTCATCACTGTTGAAGAGGGGTCCGCCCTCGACAACGAACTCGATGTGGTTGAAGGCATGCAGTTTGACCGGGGCTATCTCTCTCCTTATTTCGTCAACAATCAGCAGAGCATGTCCGCGGATCTTGAAGATCCGTTTATCCTGCTTCATGACAAGAAAATCTCCAACATCCGGGAGCTTCTGCCGGTTCTGGAAGGTGTTGCCAAAGCAGGTAAGCCACTGCTGATTATCGCTGAAGATATCGAGGGTGAGGCGCTTGCCACTCTGGTCGTGAACACCATTCGGGGTATCGTGAAGGTGTGCGGGGTCAAAGCCCCGGGTTTCGGTGATCGTCGCAAGGCCATGCTGCAGGATATCGCTATCCTGACCGGTGGCACCGTGATCTCTGAGGAGGTCGGTTTGACCCTGGAGAAGGCCACCCTGAACGAACTGGGTACCGCCAAGAAAATCCAGATTACCAAAGAAGAGACCACCATCATCGATGGGGCTGGCGTTGAGAACGATATCAAGGCCCGAGTGGAGCAGATCCGGGCTCAGATCGAAGAAACCTCGTCTGACTACGATCGTGAAAAACTCCAGGAGCGTGTTGCCAAGCTGGCTGGCGGTGTGGCTGTCATCAAAGTGGGTGCTGCCACCGAAGTGGAAATGAAAGAGAAGAAGGCCCGCGTGGAAGACGCACTGCACGCCACCCGTGCCGCGGTGGAAGAAGGTATCGTACCCGGTGGCGGTGTGGCACTGGTTCGTACCCTCCCCGCCCTTGAAGGGCTGACCGGTGACAATCACGACCAGGATGTGGGAATCAGCATCGCTTCCCGTTCCCTGGAAGAGCCGGTTCGCCAGATCGTCAGCAATGCTGGCGGTGAAGCTTCCGTGGTGGTCAACAACATCAAGGAAGGCTCTGGCAACTACGGTTTCAACGCGGCTAACGGTGAGTACGGGGATATGGTGGAAATGGGTATTCTCGACCCCACCAAGGTCACCCGTTCGGCACTTCAGAATGCCGTTTCCGTTGCCGGCCTGATGATCACCACTGAGGCGATGATTGCCGATGAGCCCAAGGACGATGCCCCTGCGGGTGGCGTTCCTGATATGGGCGGCATGGGTGGTATGGGCGGTATGGGCGGTATGATGTAATCACCCGTTCGCTGACACTTCATACAAGTGTGAAAAAGCCCCGCTCTGCGGGGCTTTTTTTTGCCGATACGGGGATTTCGTGTTCTTGTTCAAGTCTGTGGGTGTAACTGCTCACCCCCAGGGGTTACCCCCCCATGGGTGGTCTGTGGAGGAAGTGGCTTTGGCAGGGATGCCAACGCCAGGCCTGCAAGGACGTATTGACGGCGTCTTCCGGAACAGGCCACCCATGGGGCGTGGGTAGTTACCCCTGGGTTTTCTCTTCTTACCGGTTCTAACCCCCGAGCCCTATGGGTTACACTCAGGATCAAACAAGAACTGGCAGTGAGTACCCGATGATGTCGAATAACGAGTTTGAACAAGCAGTGCTCCGGCAATGGATGGATTGGCAGGAGAGAGCCATCGACAGAGGGGTTGTCTTCGAACCTGACGACAAGTTCCGGCAGGAATTGCTGAGGGTATGGGAAGGCAGCGACTATGTCGTTCAGTGCTGTTTGCGCGAGCCGGAGCTTCTTGTCTCGCTGGCAGAGGGGGGGGGGCTGGTTCGGTCCTATGCCCATGGAGAGATGAGCGACAGGCTCGAGGAAGCCCTGGCCGGGGTGGAGAACGAAGCCGCTTTACAGAGCGGGCTGCGCCGGTTCAGGCGGTGGGAAATGGTGAGAATCATCTGGCGTGATCTGTCCAGCCGATCCCCTCTGGGGGAGACGATGGGTGATCTTTCCGATCTTGCGGATGCCTGTATCATTCAGTCCGTGGGGTTGCTCTATGGATGGGCAGTCTCGCGCCAGGGTATACCCCGGGATGAAGAGGGGGCGCAGCAGTACCTGGTGGTTCTGGGTATGGGAAAGCTGGGCGCACGGGAACTGAATTTATCATCGGACATCGACCTTATTTTCACCTATCCCCATCAGGGCGAAACCGATGGTCCCAGGCATCAGCCCAACGAGCAGTTTTTCATTCGTCTCTGCCAGCAGCTGGTAAAGGCGCTGAATACCCAGACCATGGATGGGTTCGTATTCAGGGTGGATACCCGGCTGCGGCCTTTCGGTGAATCCGGACCCCTTGCCATGTCCTTCGGGGCGATGGATTACTACTTTCAGTACCAGGCCAGGGAGTGGGAGCGTTATGCCATGATCAAGGCCCGTATCATTGTCGGGGAGCCGGAAAGCAACAGGCAGCTCGAGGACATGCTGCGACCCTTTGTCTATCGGCGGTATCTGGATTTCGGGGCTGTTGATTCGATTCGCAATATGAAGCAGCTCATCAGTCGCGAACTCCTGCGCAAGGGCATGGCTGACAATATCAAACTTGGTCCCGGGGGGATCCGGGAGATCGAGTTTATCGGTCAGGCATTTCAGCTGGTGCGGGGAGGACGGGATCCTGATCTGCAGATCCGGCCCATTCTCGAGGTGTTGGGTTTGCTGGGAGAGAAGGGGCTTCTGCCGGAGTATCTGGTGGAGGAGCTTTCCAGGGCTTATGAATTTCTCCGGCTGGTGGAGAATCGTCTGCAGGCCTGGAAAGACTGGCAGACACACCTGCTGCCCGAGAACGAGACAGGACGCTTGCGCTTGTCCCGCGCCATGGGGCTGAGCGAATGGGAACCTTTTTCCGCGGAGTTGGCCGGTCACCGACACTCGGTACAGAGCTGTTTTGACAAACTGTTTACCGTTTCCCAGGAGGAGGATGAACCGGGGGGGCGTCCACTGTTGGCTATTTGGGAGGGTCAGCTGGAGGGGGAGGCCGCCGCCGCCAAGCTCCATGAGTCTGGATTCAACAATGGCGTCGAAGTGTTGCGGCAACTGGATGGGTTTCGTCTCTCTCATGCGTATAAACGGCTGGGCAAAAAGGGGTCGGAGAGGCTCGATCAACTGATGCCGCTGTTACTGGAGGAGGTGGTGGAATCGGTCCGCCCTGACGTTACCCTGAAACGGTTGCTCAGATTGCTCGAAGCGATAGCCATGAGGACAGCCTACCTTGCTCTCCTGGTAGAGAGCCCCAGGGTCCTGTCACAGTTGGTACGGTTGACCTGCGACAGTCCCTGGATTGCCGAGCGGATAGCACGACACCCTCTGTTGCTCGATGAGTTGCTGGATACCCGGCGGCTCTTTACGCCCCTGCGGCGGGGGGAACTGGATACCGAATTGAGTACTCTGCTCTCTGCGGTGGCCGCTGACGATCTGGAGCAGCAGATGGATCGCCTGCGCCAGTTCGCCCGCAGCAACAAGCTGCGTGTGGCCGCTGCGGATATCACCGGAGCGATTCCGCTGATGGTGGTCAGTGACTACCTGACCGATATTGCTGAATCTGTCCTTTGCAGCGTGTTGGAGCAGGCTTGGAGAGATCTGACGGATCGTTATGGGAATCCCCCCGGGGTGACCGATCAGAACAAAGGGTTCGCTGTGATTGGTTATGGCAAGCTGGGTGGCATTGAGTTGGGTTATGGGTCGGATCTGGATCTGGTGTTTCTGAACAGCGGTCAGAACGTCGGCACGATGACCGACGGTGAGCATTCGGTTTCCAGTGATCTTTTCTATGCCCGGCTGGGTCAGCGCATTATCCATATTTTAACCACCCGAACTCCGGCCGGTCTGCTGTACGAGACCGACATGCGACTGCGGCCCAACGGGAATTCCGGAATGTTGGTCAGTTCCCTGGACACCTTTGAGGCATACCAGAAGCAGAATGCCTGGACATGGGAGCATCAGGCCCTGCTCAGAGCCCGGGCCATCGCCGGGGATGAGGCGGTGTCGGACCGTTTTCAGCAGATTCGGCGGGAAGTGCTTTCCCAGAACCGGGATGCCGACAGGTTGCGGAAGGAGGTGCGGAACATGCGGGAGAAAATGCGCGCCATCATGGACAAGAGCGGTCCGACGGACGTGAATCTGAAGCAGGGCCGGGGCGGTATCGCGGATATCGAATTTATGGTTCAATATCTGGTCCTGCGTTGGGCTTTCAGGCATTCGGATCTGCTGGTCTGGACGGATAACATTCGTCTGCTCGATGCATTGGCCCGGCACCGTATCCTGGATGGCGAGATCGCGGGTCGCCTGGCCGATGTGTATCGAACTTTGCGTGCCGTGGTTCATCGCAATGCGCTGGGGGATCTTCCGGGAATCGTTGCGGATACCGAACTTGTCCCTGAGCGACAGCTGGTCAGAGATGCCTGGCAGTCGCTGATGTGCGAAGAGGTCCAGTGAGTTACCGGGGTATCTGGTCGTTGCATACACTGCGGCGGGAGATGTGTTTATGAAAACTGATTGAGAGTTGGGAAGAGTGATTATGTCGACATTTGCTGATCGTGACGGGTGGATTTGGCTGGATGGTGAGATGGTGCCCTGGCGAGAGGCAAAGGTGCATGTGCTTACCCATACGCTCCATTATGGCATGGGGGTTTTCGAGGGTGTGCGAGCCTATGCCACCGACCGTGGCCCCGCCATTTTCAGACTGACAGACCATACCAGCCGGCTGTTTCGTTCCGCCCATATACTGGGTATGGATATCCCGTTCGATGCGGATACATTGAATGAGGCACAGCTGGAGGCGGTGCGTATCAACAAGCTGAACTCCGCCTACCTGCGACCAATGTGTTTTTTTGGTTCCGAGGGCATGGGGTTACGGGCCGACAACCTGAAAGTGCACGTCATGATAGCCGCCTGGGAATGGGGGGCATATCTTGGTGAGGACAATCTGAAGAACGGTATCCGTATCCGGGTCTCCTCCTTTACCCGGCATCATGTCAATATCACCATGTGCCGGGCCAAGGCCAACGGCAATTACATGAACTCCATGATGGCGCTGCAGGAGGCGCTGCGGGATGGATACGATGAGGCGTTGCTGCTGGATACTGAAGGCTATGTCATGGAAGGTTCCGGAGAGAACATTTTCATCGTTCGTGACGGAGTCCTGTACACCCCCGATCTCACATCCGCCCTCGATGGCATTACCCGTCAGACCGTTATTGCCCTCGCCCGGGAACTGGGCATCGAGATCGTGGAAAAGCGTATCACCCGTGACGAGGTCTATATTGCCGACGAAGCTTTCTTCACCGGCTCAGCAGCCGAGGTGACACCTATCAGAGAGGTGGATAACCGTGCTATTGGCAACGGCCGGCGGGGGCCTATCACCGAGCGCCTGCAGGGGCTCTATTTCGATCAGGTTCAGGGCCGGCGAGAAGAAAATCCCGAGTGGCTCACCTATGTCCGTAACGATTAATCCGGAGCAAGCGATGACAGAAACCACCGCGACAGCGAACACCCACGAGGTCATCAGGGTCGGCCGAAAGGATCTTCCTCTGAGTTGTCCCACTGCGGGCACAGACCAGGCGTCCCTGCATCCCAGGGTCTATATCCCGTTGAAGCAGCCAGGTAAGCCTGTGGTCTGCCCCTATTGCGGGGCGGAGTATGTGCTGACAGATTGACAGGCGATGCTGGTATCAGCCGTGGTCTCTTGAGTGCTTCGGATTCCGCTCCCTTGATCGTATGGCGGCTGATCGATGGAAAGCGGGGACACGAGACCCAGACCCTGGGTCTCGTGGGTTCCCTGAGGCGAAGCCGCCGGCTGGTGTGTCATGATATCAGGGTATCAGGCACGAAGACCGGGTACTGGCGTTGGCTGCGAGGCCGGTTTCCGGAAGGGCGGTCCCTGTCCTCACCGGATCTGCTGCTGGGTGCCGGACACACCACCCACGGTTATCTGCTTGCCGCCAGGCGCGCCCGGGGTGGCCGTGCCGTGGTGTTGATGACCCCCAGTCTGCCCTACCGTTTGTTTGACCTTTGTTTAGTGCCGGAGCATGACGGGCCACCGGTCCGGGAAAATCTGATTTCCACGGTGGGCGCATTGAACGACATCACGGCAAAGGGGATTCATGATGCAGCTCGATCCCTGATTCTGATTGGTGGACCTTCCAGGCATTTTCAGTGGAACAGCAAAGCGATACTGCAGCAGTTGCAGATGCTGTTTGGTACTGAGAGTGATCGTCAGTTCACGCTCACGACTTCCCGCCGCACGCCGGCAGATTTTCTGGAAACCCTTGAGCAGTTACACCCGCACAATTGTCAGCTGGTCCCGTTGTCATCTACTGGCAAGGGTTGGGTTTCGCAGCAGTTATCCTGTTGTCACCATGCCTGGGTGACGGAGGACTCGGTTTCCATGATTTACGAATCACTGACCGCAGGCTGTTCTGTGGGCTTGCTGAAGGTGCCTGCAAGGGGGAAAGGGCGGATCGTGAAGGGGGTCGAACAGCTGGTGCGGCGGGGATGGGTGACCACCTTCGATGATTGGCAACGAACCGGGCGGCTGGTGTCGCCGGAGGTTGGGTTCAACGAAGCAGACCGGTGTGGGGAAATTATTCTGGATCGGTGGTTTCCAAGTGTCTCCTGAGTGTCAGCGAAACGCCGGTATTTCCCCGCAGCTCGGGGCAAGGGTCATTGACGGGGGTGGTCCATGCTGACCGTATTACAGGTTTTGCCT
The DNA here is from genome assembly GCA_024227135.1 of Gammaproteobacteria bacterium. GTDB lineage: Bacteria > Pseudomonadota > Gammaproteobacteria > Chromatiales > Chromatiaceae > JAHEHQ01. The sequence continues at coordinate 6,432 of JAAELC010000128.1, read as the reverse complement.
TCCCTCGAAGGTGGCGGTGTGGAGCGGGGTACTCTGGAAGTGGCCGGGGAGCTTGTCCGGCGGGGACACCGCTCTCTGGTGATGTCCTCGGGGGGGCGTCTGGTGGGCAGGCTGGAGCAAGACGGCAGTCGGCATTTTACCTGGCCCATTGGGAAGAAATCACTGATGACTCTGGGCTATATACTGCCCTTGCGTCGATTTCTCAGAAAGCATCGGGTCGATATCGTCCATGTCCGTTCCCGCCTGCCGGCGTGGATAGTCTGGTTTGCCTGGCGCGGTATGGACCCTGCCGCTCGGCCCCGACTGATAACCACGATGCACGGGCTTCACTCCGTGTCCGGCTACAGCGCCATCATGACCCGGGGGGAACGGGTGATCGCCGTGTCCGATACCAGTGCCCGTTATATTCGGGAGAACTATCCCCAGGCTCCTGAGGATTCCATTCGGGTGATTCACCGGGGTGTGGACCGGGAAGTGTTTCCGAGGGCTTACAAACCCTCGCCCCAATGGGAGTCGGAATGGCTCCATAGCCACCCCAACCTGAGTCAGGGGCCGGTACTGACCCTGGCCGGCAGGCTGACGAGACTGAAGGGCCACCGGGATTTCATCCGCTTGATCGGCGCGTTGCGGGAGCAGGGGCTGCCGGTTCAGGGGCTTGTGGTTGGGGGCGAAGACCCGCGCCGGCGCCGCTATGCCGAAGAGCTGTATCGTCTGGTGTCAGATCTGAAGCTGGAGCCGGTGATAACTTTTGGCGGTCACCGGGACGACATCCGGGAGATTTACGCTGCGTCGGCTATCGTTTTCTCCCTCTCCGGAAAACCCGAGTCATTCGGCCGGACCGTGGTGGAGGCCTTGAGTATGGGGGTTCCGGTTGTCGGTTACGACCACGGCGGGGTTGGTGAAGTGCTGGCCCGGATTTTCCCGGAAGGACGCGTGCCGCTGGACTCTCAGGAGTGCCTGCTGGAAAAGACGCTGGAATTCCTCGACACACCACCATTGGTCCCGCCGTTCGAAGCCTTTACCCTGCAGTCGATGTTGAACCGAACCCTGGCGCTCTACCAGGAGCTGATACCTGAAAAACCATGAATGGCCCGATACCGGGAATACCTTCCGGTCTTCCCCCGGTGGTTTCCCAGGTGTCGGGGAAATCCTGTGGACAGCGTCAATCGCCGGGTGCTCTGGCTTGGTTTGCCCGTCTGCTTAACTCTTCCTCGTAGAGTTTTGCCTCTTTCAGGAAGGCGTAATAAGAGGTCATCATGGCGTTGATGAAGCCACGACGCCCGTCCAGAAATCCCCTGCGCAGCACGAAACCCTTAAACAACATCAAGGGCATAATGGTGATCAGCTTTGTCAGACCGGCCCGTTTACCTCGCCGTGCTTTTTCCCCGGCCTTCAAGCTGGAGTATAGATTGAGCTTGTCCGTGCGCTCGGCGAGGTTTGCAAAGCTGTAGTGGAGAAGGTGGGCTTTTGCCTGTAGCACTCGCCCATCGACGGATATGGATTCGTGTACATCAACGGCGTTGTAGATTGCCTTCTGTTTCCGGAAGAATCTGATCCGACGATTTGCCCGGGCTCTCAGGGGGGCACCGAGAAAACGGTCGACGATGGGTATATCCAGGCCATCGGCGTCATCCCGTTCGATCATGGCCTCGATTTCGTGCTCCAACGCCGGTGTCAATGCTTCATCAGCATCCAGGTTCAAAGCCCAGGGGTAAGTACACTTTTCCAAAGCGAGCTGTTTCTGACGGGAATACCCGAGCCACTCCTGGTGCGACACCTTGTCAGTGTAGCGTCGGGCGATCTCCACCGTCCGGTCGCTGCTGCCGGAATCCACCACCAGGATTTCAGCAAACCGGCTGACACTCTTCAGTGCCCGTTCGATATTGCGTTCTTCATTGAACGAAATGATATAGACCGATGCGGGAACCCTGGACTCAGACACGGTAGCGCCCTCGTGTAAGGATGAGATGAAACTGCAGTTTGTTGGCCTTGCCGTGAACACTCAGGCGGGGGATCTCCAGAGGATTTTTCAGGGGACGAATACGTTTCTTCACCGTCACTGCCATCTCAATCCCGGCCTGCTTGAGCATCGTCACATGCTTAGGCTGGTAGCGTCCGAAAGGGTAGGCAAAAGTGCGGCACGGTTTTCCTGTCAGTTTGGCCACACTTTCTACGGATGATTCGATTTCCCTTTTCGCTGTTTCATCGTCGACTGTAGTGAGGTTGATGTGGGTCATGGTGTGACCTCCGAACTCTATCAACCCGGAGTCGGCCATCTCCCTGATCTCTTCTGGTCCGAGTTTTTCGATACCTTCAATATCCGGGCTGAGAAATACGGTCGCCTTCATACCGTATTTTCTGAGCAGAGGAAAAGCCTGGGTATAGTTATTGCGGAAGCCGTCGTCGAAAGTGAGTGCCACGGGTTTTTCCGTGGCCATGTCACTACCGAGCTCGGAGAGCGTGAGTGCGGTGAATCCAGATTTTTGCAGCTGAATCAACTGCTGTTCGAATCGTCCCGTCGGTATGTTCATTCCTGTGGCTTCCCCGGGCCCAACGGAGTGATACATCAGGATTCTTGGCAGATCCGGGGCGGCTCTGGGCCGCCAGAAATTGTAATGGGCGAGAAACCACAGCAGCAGAAGGATGGTAGCTGCCAGTAGTAAGTTCGATATCATATACCAGCTCTCTTCGGGCGGTGGTTACCAATGGGTAGTGTACTCTGCCCCTGGGTTTTGTCAGTTATCCCGATGCAATTTCTACTTTCAGTATTCAGGAACTGGAGGTGAATAGTCAGGGTTACCAGTGTCTCTTCAACCCAGTGATGGCATCCGCAACGATCAGATTGAAGGTGTGTCTGGTGGCTGTTTGTCTTTTCCTTCCACTCCCACGGGCGCTATGGTCAGCAGTGCGCAGTAGAGTGCCGTCAGCCACCAGACGACCTGTCCCATAAACGAGGAAAAGAAGGCCAGATGGGTATTGAGGGGGAACCATAGTGCGAGCATTGAAACCATAGCCGGATACGCCAGTGTCCGTTGTTCCGGTGAGGCGTTTCTCCACAACTTCCAGAGTACGACAAACAACAGCATGAGCCCCGCGAGTCCCAGAAACCCGGTTTCTGAACCGATCTCCAGGATGTACTGATGGGGGTGGCTGGGTATCATGTTATTCTGCAGATAGAAATCATCCTTGTCCGCATAGATACTATAGACGTCTCTGAAGTTTCTCGCACCCACGCCGTTGACGGGATGTTCCCTGATCAGTTCAACAGCACCTTCCCAGATTGGGAGGCGCTGGGATAATGCTTGATCGATAAGTTCTCTGTCCCCTGAGAAGAGGAGCCAGGTGGAATTGAAACGGCTGGCCATCGGTTCGCTGTATTTGTAGGAGAGTGTCAGGATGACGGTAATCGCGATCAGTAAAGCGACGACCAGCCTGAAGGCGTATTTCCTGTGAGCCAGGATGTAGGAAGCGGCATAGATCGCGGAGACCAGGCTAAACATGATCCAGCTTGCCCTTGAACCCGCCGCGATGATGACGAAAAAGAGGGACAGGTAGACCAGTGCCACTGTCCACCAGGGTTTGCACTCTATCGACCACTGGATGAGGAAGGGTGAAAGAATCGCCAGCATGATGCCCAGTTTCAGGTGTCTGCCGAATACGCCGTTGAGGCGAGAGATATCGGTGTGCGGGTAACCGAAAACATTGAAACCGCTGAAATACTGAAAAATCGCATCAGCGGACCAGAACAGGAGCAGCCACGCTGTAAGGGTCAGCAGTTGTTCTCTTCTCCGGGGGGAATCCAGCACCCAGATGACAAATAGCCCGGAAAAAAAGAAACGCAGGTATAGCAGCGTTATTCTCAACGCTTCGGATGGATTGGCAGCATCCAATACCGAAACAAGCATGGGGGCCCAGATGGCGAAGAAGGCGAGTGTAAAGAGGCAATAGCGACTTTGCATCGGCGAAAGCAGACCCTTTCGCCAGTAGATTCCTGCCATTACCGCCGTAACGGCCACAGGCAATTCAACGGTCCGGCCCACAGGCAGCAGCGCCAGACAGGACCAGACCAGCAGCACGGGCCAGGGGAATCTGTTCAGGGTGGATCGAATGGAAAAGCGGTCGGGCATCGGTTTTTATCAGTCGACTGGCCAGTGATCAGCTAGCCGGGACCTGGTGATTCTCCCAGAAATGTCAGGAATCGGTAACCCGCCGTTGAGTACAACCCCCGCACCCGGTTTCATCGGGGCTTCGGGAACAGGGTGTATATCCGGGGATGAGCTGGCTGATGCAGGATGCTGAATAACCATCCGGAACCCTTTCTCCCCGGGGTATCGCCGGCTTTTGAGGTTCATGGTTTGACCACGGCCAGCTGGCGGGAATCCTCATAGACAATGCGCATGGACAGGCCGGTTGTATCGTAAGAGGCGAAGTCCCCGCGCTTGAAAACAGCCACGGCCTGCTCTTCTTCTGTCCATCGCGTCCTGAAAGTCTTCCAGTCCGGAATCCATTTGTCAGGTTCCTGTTCGATGCCCAGTGCCAGCTCACTGCGGGTCAACGCCAGATTGACCGGCTGTTTCAGGTAGAAGGGGAGCGAACGGGGAAAGGTTCCCACGCTGTAGACGCTGGCTCCTGCATCGGTAAAGGGCCGGATCCCATCCACCAGTACCCGGCTGGAACGTGACTCGCCCAGGGCCTGGTAACCCCAAATCAACATTTGAAAGGCCAACAGCGCGGAGAGCGAGACGGCAGTTGTGGCCAGGGAGGGTTTCTGCCGCAGCCACCGGACTGTCAGAAATCCCCCCAGCAGGCTCAGGGAGGCTCCCAGCAACCAGGGGCGGAATCGCTCCAGTGCTTCAATGGGGGTCCGTTCGGTCGCTGCAAGCTCCACAAAGGGGACGGCAAGCAACATCACCGTACCCACGCTCAAGAGATGCCAGGCATCCAGCCCCGGCTTCGGTTTTTCTCCCATCTGCCGTCCAACCAGCAGCGCAATGGCGGGGAACATCGGGAGTATGTAGCCCGCCAGCATGGAACTGCCCAAAGAAAAGAACACCAGCATGAACACCACGTACACCCAAAGAAACCGTACGGGATCAAAGTGGTTGGATTGGGACGGTAACCAGGGGAAACCCGGTTTTACGAAGGCCAGCACCCCTTTGCTGATCCAGGGCATCATTCCCACCAGGAGAATGGGCAGAAAGTACCAGGTTGCCTGGTCTCTCTTGTGAACGGTAGAGGTGTATCGATCGAAATGCTCGTGGATGAAGAAAAACTCCGGGAATTCCGGATTGGCAATACTCACCGCGATAAACCATGGCGCTGTAATACCGAGAAACAGCAGCAGGCCTTTACCCAGATGCAGGTGTCGCCAGATAGCCCAGTCCCGTTGCCAGAGACTGTAAAAGACGATGGCGCCACCCGGCAGAACGACTCCGATCAAACCCTTGGTCAGGGTGGCCAGGGCCAGCATACTCCATCCGAACAGCATCCAGTTGCGCAGACGTGGCAGATTCGTCCGGTCGCTTTGTGCGAGTAACAGTGAGCCTGTACCGCCCGCAAGAAACACCCCCACCGTCATGTCCAGAGTGATGATATGCCCCAGCCCCACGTAGAGAAGGCTGCTGATCAGCACCAGAAAAGCATAGAACCCCGCCATTTCCCCCCAGAGCCGGGTGCCGACGAACATGACCCAGATCGCGCCTAGAAAAGAGACCAACGCCACCCACAGGCGCGCACTGCCGTTACTTTCGCCGAACAAGGTGAAAGAGGCTGCGGTGGTCCAGTATTGAAGCGCCGGCTTTTCAAAGTACTTCAGGTCGTTGAGTCGCGGTGTAACCCAGTCACCGCTGGCCACCATTTCCCTGGGGATCTCGGCGTAGCGGCCTTCGTCCGGACCGGTCAGGTCCCGGTACCCGAGCAGGGCGAACCAGACGACACCCATCAACACCACGACCAGCAATCGTTGGGAGACAGGCATAGGTGGTGCTGAGTTCGGGGCCACGATCGGGGATGCTTACAGGAATCGGGAAGTGTGCCGGGGAAAGCCTGACATTCTAACTTCAGGGATTTGACAATGCCAGAACCCGGGACCGGTTTTATCATTGAATTCCGTCGCTGATGGATGGTTGAAAACCGGCCGGTGGTACGATTGGGATCCGCTGAATGAACCCATCGTCCAGCGGGGCATCTTCAGGCGGAATGGGACACCCATAGGGCGTAACCTTGGCAGCAGTGAGGAAGAAGTCGTTGAATCTGTTACAATCCCCCTCGATTTCTGATCTGCCTTCAGAAAGAGTCGGAGTTGCCGACAGCCGGAGAACACCGTTACATGTTTAGAATGGATTAGCCAGGAAATGAAAGTTACGATTTTTGGGTCGGGATATGTAGGACTGGTAACGGGGGCCTGCCTGGCTGATGTGGGCAATGACGTCT
>JAAELC010000127.1 GCA_024227135.1 Gammaproteobacteria bacterium | reverse complement strand
CTGCTCACCCCCCAGAGATAACCCCCCATGGGCGGTCTGTGGAGGAAGTGTCTTTGGCATGGATGCCAAAGCCAAGCCTACAGGGAGGTATTTACGGCGTCTTCCGCAACAGATTGCCCGTGGGGGGTGAGTAGTTACCTTTTTGTTTCATTTAAACTTTTTAACAAGGTACAGATAGGTTTCCACTATGTCTGATGGCTGGATTCAGGTCAAACTATGACTAACCGTTGCGGTTATTGTGCGTTGCTTGGGCGTCCCAATGTGGGTAAATCGACGCTGCTGAATCGGTTGGTCGGGCAGAAGCTGGCAATCACCTCACGCAAGCCCCAGACCACCCGGCATAATATACTGGGGATCAATACCATCGAGAGGGGTCAGGTGATTTATGTGGATACCCCGGGGATGCATCTGCGGGGGGAGCAGCCAATGAATCGCTACCTCAATCGAACCGCACGGTCTGCCGGGATGCAGGTGGATCTGGTGCTGTTCGTGGTAGAAGCGCTGGTCTGGACCGATGAAGACCAGGCAGTACTGCAGACGCTTGCAAAGATCGGTGCCCCGGTTATTTTGCTGGTCAATAAGATTGATCAGGTGAAAGACAAGAACCGTCTGCTACCCTATCTTGCGGAACTGTCGGGGCGACATGCTTTTGCGGAGGTGATACCTGTTTCCGCGAAAGCCGGTGACAATATTGGTGGGGTTGAAAAGACGGTATTGGAGCGATTGCCCGAAGGGGAAAATGTTTTTCCTGATGATCAGTTGAGCGATCGAAATGAGCGTTTCTTCGCATCGGAGCTCATCCGGGAGCAACTGACCCGGCGCTATGGCAAGGAAATTCCCTATGCGCTCACCGTTGAGATCGAACAGTTCAAGGATGAGGGTAAACTATACCGTATAGCCGGTGTGATCTGGGTGGAAAAGAAAGGGCAGAAGAATATCATCATCGGCAATAAAGGTGAGTCCCTCAAAACAGTAGGCACACAGGCCCGTCTGGGGATGGAGGCCTTCTTTGAGAAAAAAGTTTTTTTGCAGCTTTGGGTCAAAGTCAGAAAGAGTTGGTCCAGCGATGAGAGTGCGTTGTCACACCTGGGGTACACTGACTGAATAGTGGAACGAAGCAGGTATCTGATGCCGGCGTTCGTGTTGCACCGCCGTGCGTATTCCAACCACAGCCTTCTGGTGGAGCTTTTCACCCCGGACCAGGGGCGATTTCCTGCCATTGCCAGGGGGATCATGAAACGGAAGAGACAGGGCAGTGGCGTATTGCAGTCTTTCCTGCCGGTACTGGTGCGTTGCTCCGGGCGAGGCGAGGTCAGGAATCTCAATGAATTTGAATCTGCAGGCAATACCGTTGTGGCGTTACAGGGCAGAGCTCTCTATTGCGGGTTCTATTTGAATGAGCTGTTAATACGTCTTCTTCCCCGAGATGATCCTCATCAGCAATTGTTTCAGGTTTATGGGGAAACCCTGAATGCACTGGTGGACAGTGGCGATATCGAACTGGTTTTACGCAGGTTTGAGGTGAGGTTCCTTGAAGCACTGGGTTTTGGGCTGATTCTCGATCGGGATACTGAAATGGGTGAGCCACTCAAAGCCAATCAGTTGTATGATTACCCCGTCGAGCACGGACCGGTAGCCACCCCCGACGGTTTTATCCTGGGATCGACGCTGCTGGCTCTTGGTGGAGATTTTTCCCTGGACTCACAGGGGCTGCGGCAGGCCCGGACGCTGACTCGTCGGGTGCTCGCACACTATCTTGGAGGTCGCCCTCTGAAAAGCAGGGAGCTGTTTCGGTCCCGTTAATAATTCTGATTCGGTAAAAGGCCGGTTAAAAAAACAATGAAATCTTCACCAGACATACTACTCGGTGTAAATATTGATCATGTGGCTACTCTGAGGCAGCAGCGGGGTACCGGTTACCCGGAACCGGTGCAGGCAGCATTGGTGGCCGAGCAAGCAGGCGCAGATGCTATCACCGTTCATCTGCGGGAAGATCGTCGCCATATTCAGGATCGTGATCTGGAGTTGTTGCATCTGACCTTGCAAAGTCGCATGAACCTGGAGATGGCCGCCACCAAAGAGATGTTGGGTATTGCAACCCGATTGTGTCCGGCTGATTGTTGTCTCGTTCCCGAGCGGCGTGAGGAATTGACCACCGAAGGCGGTCTCGATGCAGCATCGAATATCCCTTACCTGCAAGATTATAGTGCCGGGTTACGGGAGGCGGGTATCCGCGTGTCCCTGTTCATTGATACAGATGCCCGGCAGTTGGATGCAGCACTCGCAATCGGGGCTCCTGTGGTGGAAATTCACACCGGTCACTATGCGGATGCCACGGATCGGGATGCCCGGGCCAGGGAGTTGGAGAAGGTTCGCCAGGCGGTAGTCTATGGTAACAGTATTGGTTTGACGGTGAACGCAGGGCACGGGCTTGACTATCACAATGTGCTGGCCATCAGCGCCATCCCGGATATTCGAGAATTGAACATCGGTCACTCGATAATCTGTCGCGCGCTCTTTACTGGCCTGGGGCCTGCTGTGACAGAGATGAAACGCCTGATGCGGGAGTAGCTGCCCGTGATCCTGGAATGATCAGCCCTCCCTTATTGTAACGCTGGCGGTATCTACCCACCCCCCATGGGCGATCTGTTCCAGAAGGCGTCGTCAATACCTGACTGTAGACTTGGCTTTGGCATCCCTGCCAAAGACACTTCCTTCACAGACCACCCACGGAGGTAGTCTTTGGGGGGGTGAGCAGTTACCGCTGGCAATCAAACAGGGTCATTGTATCCGTGGGTATGACATCGAAGAATTACCGGATTGGTTTTATTCGGCATCAGGTTGGTTGTCGGGGGCTGCCTGCTGGAATGAGTCCAGGCTGTTGCAGGCTGCTTCGATACCCAGAATGGTCTGGAAGGTATCCAGGGGACACTCAAACCGTCGGGCGTTGTAAACCTGGGGTATGAGACAGCAGTCGGCTACGGTCGGCGTATTTCCATGACAAAATCTGCCGGTGGCCGAATCCTCGTTTAATAGTCTTTCAATACCAGCCAGCCCCTCATCGATCCAGTGGCGATACCATTCCAGTCGGGAATCCGGGTTCTGCCCCAGTTCGTTTGTCAGGTAATCGAGTACCCGTAGATTGTTCAGCGGGTGAATCTCCGATGCCACTGTCTGGGCAATGGCCCGCACTCTGGCACGGGCCATCGGGGACTTCGGCAATATCGGGGGCTCCGGGTGTGTCTCCTCCAGATACTCCATCATGGCCAGGGACTGGGTCAGAATGCCCTCGTCACTCTTCAATGTCGGAACCAGTGCCAGGGGATTCATGGCAGTATACCAGGGGCGGTTCTGTTCCCCACCGTCCCGTATCAGGTGGACCGGAATGATCTCATGGTCAAGGCCTTTCAGGTTCAGCGCGATACGCACTCTGTATGCCGCGGAACTGCGAAAATAGCTATAGAATTTCAATACTTGTCTCTCCTGGGGTGAGTGCCCCGTCGATATGATATGGCAGGGGTGCCAGTGATATACAGGGGTGGGGGCAGGTAACTGCCAGGGGTTGGAAGATTGCCGGGAATCGAGAGACTGATATCTGGAACGCTATCCTGCTGCCAGTAATGCTCTGATCCGTCGGCAGGGTTCTCTGTTCCGGGTGTATCATCAGGGGGATACCAAGGTATCCCCCTGAGCTGTTTTCAACGACCTTCAGGCCGAGTGAGTCGCCCCCAGGTAGGCTTCCATGATGCGGCTGGGGTCTTTCATCAGGTGCTCTTTCCAGCGGCCAAGACGGGTTCTGCTCTGAATCAGACCACGCAGTACCCCCACATGTTCTGTCATACCCAAGGTGATGGCGCCGACCAGGCGGTCGGCTTCGAACTGCAATTTGATATAGCGAAATCGCGCTTCATCCAGCAGTTCTGACGATTCACCGTTTTCCACTCCCTGCCATTGACCGTATGAGGTGGAAATAAGCCCGATGGAATCCAGTATGTTCATCTGCAGACTGCCGGCGTAGAGGGTATTGCTGCCAGTCATGTTCATGGCCGCTACACGCCCGGTCTCTGCCGCGACCGGTTGAATGGCGTGTACGGCATGATTGCCGGTACCCCATTCCAGTGCTTCACACACATCGCCGGCCGCATAAATGTCAGGTAGGGTGGTCTGGAGGTAATCATTGACCACCACACCCTGCCGGATCTGGACTCCGCTATTCTCGAGATACCTGGTTTCCGGGCGTACACCGGTGGCAACCACAACCAGATCGGCCTGGATGGGCTTGGCCGCCTCGCATTCCAGCGTCAGCCGGGCAATCCCGGTATCATCCGGCTTGACTTCCATGACCCGGGTCGATGTCCGCACATTCACTCCATGGTCGATGCACCAGTGCTTGATCAGGTTGCCTGCTGTCTGGTCCATCATCCGGGGTACCATTCGGTCACCCATTTCCAGCACAGTCAGTTCCACATGCCGTTCTACCAGGGCTTCCATGATGATGGAGCCAATGAATCCGGCACCCATGAGTACCACTTTTGAGCCTGCTTTTGCGTAGTCGGCGATGTAGCGGGCGTCTGCCAGTGTCCAGCAATGATGAACCCCCGGTTGATCCAGTCCGGGGATGGGCGGAGCCACCGGCCTTGAACCGCTGGCGATCAGCAGTCGATCGAAGTTGATCGATTCTCCCGATTGCAGCGTCAGTGTGTGGCCTGTACCGTCCACCGCAGTCACTTTCTCGTGGATCTGTCTTATACCCAGATTTTCAAAATGATCGGTTGCATGGCGGAGGTAGGTTCCCCGTTCATCAATATGTTCTGCAAGGAGGTAAGGGATGGCCATTCGGGAGTAGGCCGGTTCGGGTTCGTCACCAATAAGGATGACTTCACCCTTGGGATCCTGCTTACGCAGGGTTTCGGCTGCCACAACACCCGCCGGCCCCGCGCCTATGATCACATATCGCACAGTTAAAACTCCTGGAAAGTCATATTATCCGGCCAGGGGGCTGTCAGACTCAGGTAACTGCGAACAGGGAAAGGAGTATTGCATCAGATCTTTTGATCGTTTGAGCCAAATTGCTGTACCGATTTGACGTAACTAATCGATAAATCCGGTCAAAAGCCCATTTCCGCCGTTGAGTCATCCCACATTCCACAGTTTCCTGGCAAGAGAGGAGGGGTTAACGGGCAGGGTGGGTATCACACCACCCTGCCACGGAAGGTTACAGCATCAAGGTCAGAGTCCGAGCCGTTGTAAAGTTTCGGCGGTGGGTACTCCTTTCTCATCCCAGCCACGCAGCTGGTAGTATTCGGGGAGCATCACTTTGAGGCCGTTTACCTTACCCTTGGCCGGGCCGGTTTTTGCTGCTTCTTTACGCAGTCGTTTCGGCAGGGTGTCGTCTTTTCCGGTGAAGCCGGCAGCCATATTGAACTGACGTTCCATGTTCCAGATGCGTTCACCCAGTTCCGAAAGCCGTTCCAGGGTCCATTCGCCCTCACAAGCGGCATCGACCTGAGGTTGGAAGTCATCCAGCGACCAGGCAAAGGTAGTGAACAGGCAGAGTCCGGTGGAATCCACTGCAGCCGTGGCGTCCTGGAACGCTTTGACCAGACCGGCTTTGCCTTCGGTGGCGAGAGGATCGGTTTTTTCCGGGATACCCAGAATTTCCGATGCGACGGTGTAACTTCGCAGATGACAGGCGCCGCGGTTGCTGGTGGCATAGGTCAGTCCCATGCCTTGGATACCTCTTGGGTCGTAAGCCGGGAATTCCTGACCTTTGACGCTCATGGAAAGTTCGGGGTGTCCGTACTTTTCACACAGCCGCTTGGAGCCCATGCCCAGGGTTTTTCCAAAGCCCTCGGCTTTACCCACCAATTCCGCCATTTTCGTCAATGCTTCGGCAGAACCAAACTTCAGGGGAATTCCGCCGGTTTCCTCGTCGGTGATCAGCCCCATTTCGTACAGTTCCATGGCGGCTGCGATGGTTGCACCAAAAGTGATGGGGTCGTATCCCTGCTCATTGCAGACGAAGTTCGCGAAAGTCAATGCGTCCAGATCGTCCACCCCGGTATCCGCACCGAGGGACCATGCAGCTTCGTATTCCAATCCGCCAGAGGCATTCCAGTATTCAGGTCTGTTCTTGACCGTGTAGTGCTCCTTATCGACCCGTGATATCCGGCCACAGGCAATAGTGCAACCAAAGCAGGCCTGATTGGTCACCAGGTTGGGTTTGTTCTCACTGCCCCGGGGCTCATGCATTGCTTCGCCTGAGATATTGCTTGCGCCTTCAAACTGAACATCCCGGGCATTATTGGTGGGCAAGGCGCCTACTTCGTTGATGACATTCATCAGCACCTGGGTACCATAAGTGGGCAGTCCCTGGCCTGTGACGGCGTTATCCGCCAGTACCTGCTTCTTCTCACCCACAGCCTGCATGAAGCGAACCGGGTCTTTGACCTGGACGCCCTGGGTACCGCGCACTGCGATTGCCTTCAGATTTTTTGATCCCATCACTGTGCCAACACCCGAGCGGCCTGCCGCGCGGTGAAGGTCATTGACGATACAGGCATAGAGCACGCCTTTTTCCCCCGATACTCCGATTGCGGAAATACGCAACCGGGGATCCTGGTGGCGCTGGTGCAGAATTTCATCCGTCTCCCATACGCTTTTGCCCCATAAGTCATCTGCCGGCAGCAGTTCCGCATGGTCGTCGCTTATATGAAGATAGACCGGAGAGGCCGCTTTACCCTCGAAGATAATCATATCCCAGCCGGCAAACTTCAACTCGGCACCAAAGTAACCCCCGGAGTTGGAGCAGGCTATCGCGTTGGTCAATGCTCCCTTGGTGATGACTGAGTAGCGGGCACTGGTGGAGGCGGCTGTACCCGTCAGTGGTCCGGTCGCAAAGATCATTTTATTGTCAGGTGACAGGGGATCGACCTTGGGGTCGATCTCTTCCAACAGGTACTTAGTTGCCAGTCCACGCTGGCCCAGGTATTCCGCGGCCCATTCCATATTCAGAGGTTCCGGGGTGCAACTGCCGGTGGTCAAGTTTACCCTCAGGACTTTTTTATGCCATCCCATGTTCTATCCCCTCAGGCCTGAGCCGTTGCTTGTGTATTGGTTTTGTCCGCCCAGCTGCGCATCTTATCGTAACCGGTCCAGTTCGCATCCTGATAGGTAATCGCTTGAGTGGGGCATGCCTTGGCGCAGGCTGGATCACCACCACAGAGATCGCATTTGATGACTTTGCCAGTTGCCTGATTGTAGTTGACCGTTCCGAACGGGCAGGCGATGGTGCACACTTTGCAACCCACACAGAGTCCCTCGTTGACCTCTTTCGCACCTGTTTGAGCATTGATTTGAATGGCTTCGGTGGGACAGGCGTTTTGACACCAGGCATCCGCACACTGGGTGCAGGTGTAAGGGACGTGCCGCCCTTCCTGTTCGAAGACAAATACTTTGATGCGGGATTTAACGGGATTGAATACCCCTTCGTTTTCATACGAACAGGCCATTTCACACTGCAGACAACCGGTACATTTGTCTGGTGAGATTGTGAGGGATCTCATCATTATCAGGGTCTCCTGGAGGCTTTTAGCGGGAATTCCATTCGAGCCTGGCGTGATAGGTTTGCCTGGCTGTCTGGACTTCCCTTGAGTGTTATTCTTTGAAAATTGAAGGCTGTTCAGCCGCGTATTATTATATACCATCCCGTATTTTTATGGGGGTATCACCGCATTTTTACGGCAAAGGTCAGTAAAGATCAAGAGTAGCCGAAAAAGGGTTTATTGCAAGATCCCGGCATGGAACAGGAAAAATCCCTACCGATAGAGTGCATCCAGATGATGAATCAATTCACTTTGCAGCGGTGGTGACGAAAGCCCGTGTCCGGCACCCGGTACCGGGTACAACCGGCACCGGGGCAGCAGTTTAGCCAAGTGTTCCGAGCCTGCGAAACGGCACACTCTGTCCGCTGTGCCATGTACGATGCAGAGTTCAATTTCTTTTACTCTGTTCAGACTGTTCAATACACCTTCTCTGTCCAGAAAAAAGTCATTGTGACAGTAGTGTACGTGAATCCGTTTTCGGTTGAACCGTTTAAACTGCTGTCCAGGGTCTGTTTCAGTAGCGGGGGCCGGTAACCCCATGACCGCAGCTTCCCAGGTATCCCAGGCGAGGGCGGCGCGATAGCCTGCTTTCTGCTCCGGATTGTCAGCACAGAGCAGACGGTTGAGGTGTTCGATAAGGTCAGATTGTGGGGACAACCCCAGCGTGCCCCTGAGACGGCTGTACGCCTCGGGCAGTTGTCGGGCGATACCGTCGGTGCCGGCATACCAGTTTAGGTCTTCCCATCGGGCAAGAAAGGGTGCACGCAGTATCAGGGCGCTGACCGTATCGGGTTGGCTCTTGGCATATTCCAGCGCCAGGGTCCCTCCCCAGGAACCACCATAAACGAGCCATTGATGAACGCCCAGGTGGAGTCGCAGTCTGGTGAGATCTTCTACCAGATTGCAAAGGTTGTTACCCAGGAGGCACCCCGGTGGACTGGATAGTCCCGTGCCGCGTTGATCGACCTGAATGACCCGGTAGCGGTCGGGATGGAACAACCGGGCATCTCCGGGATTGCAGCCGGAGCCGGGACCGCCGTGAAGAAAGAGTACCGGAAGGCCGTCAGGACGGCCAAATTCCGCAATATGGAGTTCGTGACCGTCGCCGGTGGTCAAACGATCGACATGATGAGGGGATAACGGGGGATAGAGGGGGGATGGTCTAGTCATTTTAAACTGGATTCCAGATTCCGCCAGACAATCGTTTTGTGGTAAGTATTCTGGGCAGCGTGGAAAAATCACACCGATTTTTCTGAGATTCTGAACTTGCGGATGCGGTAGCGAAGCATCATTCGTGTCATACCCAGCCGTCTGGCCGCTTCAGATACATTTCCACCCGTTTCCCGGAGTGTGCGGCTGACCATCTCGATCTCTGCCTGCTGAAGTGAGCCTGCGTCCTGGGGCGTTCGGTCCCCGCTTGCCACTGGTTTTGAGGCCAGGCCGAGATGAACCGGGTCGATCAGATTTCCGTTGCAGGCATAAACGGCACGTTCCACCACGCCGATGAGTTCCCGCACGTTACCTTGCCAGCTGTGATCCATGAGACACTGAATGGCTGCATCTGAAAAATCGGTGGTAAGCTGATACCGAACCAGCAACTTTCTCAAATAGTATCTGGCCAGCAGCGGGACGTCTTCCTGGCGGTCGGCAAGGGAGGGCACGTGGAGTGTGAGCGGATTGAGTCGGTAGAGCAGGTCTTTCCTGAAACTCCCTTTCACGCTGAGTTCGTCCAGGTCGTGGTGAGTCGCTGCGATAAACCAGGCATCGGTGCTGTACTCCCTGGTTTCACCGACTCGACGGGCCTGGCGGCGATCCAGTACAGCGAGCAGTTTTGATTGCAGTTGCAGCGCAACATCACCGATTTCATCCAGAAACAGGGTGCCGGAGGCAGCCTGTTCGATCAACCCGGCTTTTTCACGATGTGCGCCGGTAAAAGCACCTTTGGAATGGCCGAATAACTCGGATTCAATGAGTTCCCCCGGCAGGGCGGCACAGTCAACCTGGACAAAGGGTGCTTCCCGGCGGGCACTGCAGCTATGGAGGTAGCGGGCTACCAGTCCTTTGCCCACTCCGGTTTCGCCTGTCAGCAGCACGGTGGGCGGGGGGGCATCCGAGCGTTGGCTCAAGCTCCCGATGCTCTCCACCTGGGAGCGTAAAGATTCAATGCAGGGGCTTTTGCCCACAATGTCGTGTCTGACGGGCTTGATTGGATCTCTGGATGCCCTGGGTGGCTTATCCGCACTATTCGCGAGCAACTTTCGGGTCAGAGTGATGATCTGCTCCATGTCACAGGGCTTTTGCAGGTAGTCGCTTGCACCCAGCTTCATGGCTGCCACGGCATCTTCCACATCGCCGAACGCCGTGAGTACGATCACCGGTGGCGAATTTCCTGAAACCGCCAGTTCTTCCAGTAGTTCCAGCCCGGAACCGTCGGGAAGGCGCACGTCCAGTAGAATCACTCCCGGGCGTGTTGTCCGCAGCAACTGTCTGGCCTCGGACAAAGTATGGCTGCCTTTGGATGGGAGGCCGGCACGCTTCAACAATTTGCAGGCCGCCCTGACAAAGAGCGCTTCATCATCGACCAGTAGAACAGCGGTATCCATCGGCATCGTTATCCCCGCAATTACGGATTGTTCGTATCAGGCAGCCAAAAACTCACTCGGGTTCCACCGTCTGGGGATGGGCGGTAAACAAGCTGCCCACCGTGAGCCTGGCATACCCGCAAGGCAAACGGGATTCCGATACCTGTACCGTGAGTCTTGGTGGAAGGGCCGGGGCCTTCCCGTTTTACATCGGGAATGAAGGGCATACCGGGCCCCTGATCATCGATGCAGATACTTGTTCCCTGGGGATCGCTGCTGGTGCTGATCAGAATCCGGGAATGAGGGGGGCTGGCTTCCAAGGCGTTGATCAGCAGCCCGTGCAATGCCTGTTCCAGCAGGTTGTGGTCGACCAGCAGTTCCTGATTGGCACCGGATCGATAGATCAGGTCGACGTTTTTGTTTTTCGCCTGTGTCTTGGTGATTGCCAGCAGATCCGATACCAGGCTATCCGTATCGACAGGTACAGGGTGAGTTTTGAAGGGGTTGAGATAGCTCAGCAGGGATGCGGTCCATCGTTCCAGACGATCCACGGTGACAATGATTGCCTGCCGGGTCTCCTCCTGTTCCTCAGGACTGTCCTGTGGATCCGCCGCCTGTGCCAGGGCACGAATACTCGCCAGTGGGTTTCGAATATTGTGGGCTACTATGGGTATCAGTCGTTCCAAAGAAGCCTGGCGTTCCTGTTCCAGAATGTGCGCTTGCGCCAGTTCCAGATCCCCTGCCATCCGGTTGACAGAAGAAGCCAGGGAGCGGGTCTCCGCAGCACCTGTTTCCAGAATGCGGTGGGTTAAGCGTCCCCGGGCAATTTCCAGCGCTCCATGACTCAGTGCCTGCATTGGCCTGGAGAACTCCCGGTTCAGTCGCCAGTGGGTATAGATTACCGACAGTGCACCTGCCAGGAGAGGTAGCGGAAACAGCCAGACAGCAAGCCTGTTCCAATGTTCGAGCTGTTCAGCTACCTTGGCTGCGCGAAGATCCACTGTCCTGGTCAGGCTTGAGTAAGCATCGCTGAATGCACCGTTGATCCAGCGTTCGATGGCCTCGTCTATCAATAGATGAGCATCCGTTCGTCTTCTATCGGCAAGTGGAGGTTCAGATTCGTTGTCTGGCCGGTGAGCATCCGTTCGATTCTGCTCGGTCAGCAGTACGTTAATCTGAGTTTGCATCATGTTGTACGCCTGCCGCATCCCGGCGACAGCCCAGTTTTCTCTGTCATCGCTCAGATTCAGCGCCAGACGTTCGAACCGGGCGTCCATGTCGTAGACGTGCGTCCAGTATTGAGTGACTGACAAACTGTCGGGGGCACGGCTGGCAATCCCCGCTTCCCGGGCTTGCCTGTAGATATCAGTGTGGAGATGTTGGGCTTCTCTCAACAGGTCGTTGATCTGCAAAGATTCTGCAGAAGCTTTCTGCCAAATCAGCATCCAGACACCACCCAGTGTCGCACTCATGAGCAACATTCCGAGGAGTAACAGGTGTTGCTGCAACAACACCTGTCCTAACCCCTTTGGTGTAGGTACTATGTTTGATGGCACGGAAATACTCGACTCTCCGTCATTGTCACATTGAAGGAGCACCAGGGAAGAACCAGGCAGGCGTCAACCTGTCGTGTCCGCACAGGGTGGAAATATAGCCTATGGGCCCACGGTATGTACCGGGAAGGCAGCATCCATTGACCCATCTGTTGCCGGGACGGTCGTTTTTTTGTGCTGATTTGCCTCAGGGGTTCTCTATCAGACCGGTTTTGAGCTTTTCAGTCTTTATCCCGTGTTTGCGCATTTTTCGATAGAGTGTGTTTCGGCTCATGTCCAGAGCATCAGCAGTTCTTGATATGTTCCAATTGTGGGTGTCCAGGGATTCAAGTATGACTTGGTGTTCCGCCGATCTGAGCGGGTTTTGATTTTCATCGTTTGCCTGCGGTGGCGCCTCAATGGAATGCTCCCGTTGGACCGGAGATATCTCTGCGGGTGTAGAAATCTGGTTGAACACGGTCGGCAGATTGATGTGCTCCAGGTCAATGACCTCATCTTCGCAAAGCGCGATGGCTGTTCGAATGACGTTGCGCAGTTGACGCAGATTTCCCGGCCAGGGATATCCGAGCAGGTGATTGACGGTTTCAGGGGAGACACGCAGTTTTTTACCGGTATCGTTTTCAGCCTCCAGGACCTTGAGAATGATACTTCGCAGGTCCTGTCTGCTCCTCAAGGGCAACAGGTGCAAGGTTATACCATTGAGTCGGTAGTAGAGATCCTCTCGGAATGATCCTTCGCTGATCAGCTGGCCCAGATCACGATGGGTCGCAGCCACGATATTGAGTTCGACTTTGATCAGTTCCTCTGCCCCTAGTGGCACGACTTCCTCGGTTTCGAGAACCCGCAGCAGTCTCGACTGCATGTTCAGCGGCATATCCCCGATCTCATCCAGGAAGAGCGTGCCTCCATTCGATTCGATGAGCTTACCCCGACGTCCCTCTCGGCGTGCGCCGGTAAATGCACCATGCTTGTATCCGAAAAGCTCACTTTCGATCAAAGACTCCGGAATCGAGGCGCAATTCAGGGCAACGAATGGTTTGTCTTTGCGTTTGCTGGCTCTGTGCATGGCCTGGGAAAAAAGATCCTTACCGGTGCCGGTTTCTCCCTGCAGCAGAATCGGAATGCGTTTATCGATCACCAGGCGGGCTTTACGCGAGATTTCACGCATATGTGGGTCGCTCCCCGCCAGCTTTGCCAGATCACAGAGTTCACCTCTGCACTCCTCCGGGTTCATGCTGGAAGGAGGTATCGTATGACCACGTCTCGGCGAGGGTTCCCGGTAACGGTAAATGAACCCGAAAAACCGGGAACCGTTGGCACGGTGCCGAAACGGTAGAATAGTATCGATATCTTTGTAGTCTGAGGCGAAGAGCAGGTTGTTTAGATCATTACCCACAAGTTCGGACAGCTCGCTTCCAATCAGCTGCTTTCGATTGGTCAGGCCCAGCACCTGAAGCGCCATTTCGTTGCATGCCAGTATTCGGGCATCCTCGCTCAAGGCGAGCAGTGCTTCGCTGGGCAAAGCCACACACTCGGCGCGGGTATGAAATCGGAGTACGCGCTGATTCCGGAATTCACGCAAAAAATGGCGGCCTTCGATCATGCGGGCATAGGTTGTAACCAGTGCACGGGTATGGGTCTGAGAGGTTCTCGAGTCCACGGATCCGCAGCAGGAGGTATCCAGAACCGCGAGCAGCTGGCCATGTGGGTCGAAAATCGGTGCTGCAGAGCAGGTGAGGTTGATATTCTGGCTGAGGAAGTGCTCGTCTTTGTGAACCGTAACCGGTTGAATCTCGGAGATACAGGTTCCGATGCCGTTGGTGCCTACCTGTTGCTCCCCCCAGTCAGCACCCAGCCACAGGCCGGCCTGTTTGAACTCTTTCTCAAGGCTTTCTTCGATGACATGCTGCAGGATACGCCCATTGCTGTCGGTCAGGATGACAGCATAGCCAGATCCCGAAAACGCGGTTGAAAGGTTGAAAAGCTCCGGTTCTGACATGCGTAGTAAGCCATCGAAACGATCACGGAACTCGTGCAGCGTCTGTCCTTCCAGGACATCCAGATCTCTGGGGGTGAAAGGATCAACCAGCCCATCCTTCAGGCAGCGTTGCCAGGACCTGATTATCGATTGTTCCAGATTCAGCCCCTCAGCACCGTCGCCCAAAGCGGCCACGGTGGAAATCCGCTGAGCATGCTGACGAAGATTGTGTTCCTCCCGCATGTTCTCCTCCAGTTGTTAGCCAAATGCCTAGAAACAAGGGTGTGATGGGATTCGCTACCTCACCATATCCGGATAAACGATTCTTTGTAGTGACTACCTGAGCCGGCTTGCTCAGTGCTATACGTGAGGGTGGATGTCGTAGCCTTATCCCGGAAAAATTGTAATTTTTCGGAGTGTGAATTCCGGGATTCTCACACTGTTTGCTGTTGTACCACTCATCGAGCCTTAAATCCCTGCTTCAACAGGGGGAATGATAATCCGCTCGCAGTGATCTCCAACTGTATCACTATTGACACAGTTGAAACAGCGGTGAAGGGCGTAAATCAGCGATGAAATGGTCTTTGGGGTTGTGACTGTTCCGGGGAGTAGACATGCTCTTGACCGGTTTCAATCGTCCCAGAGGTGACTTTCACTAAGGCTCGGTTCGCTCAACCAAATGTTGCGTGGGGCTTTCTGTAACAGGCAATAAATTAATAATATTCAATAAGAAACCAGATTTCCAGCGATCGTTTTTTACCCAGGATATACGGCAGTGAGCGACCCACGTTGCGCCTTTGCTGTCCCGGATGCTGATCCGGGAATTGGCACTACATGGGCCGGAGGGGAGAGATAAAGTGGGACGAAGAGACAAGTGGTATCCAATTTGCTTCGGATTTAACTGCGATGAATACACAGGCCCTGTTTTTTCTACTCCTGCCCAGGATAACCCGGTTTCCAGACCCGGCAGAATCGGGCGTATCACGATGGGGTGACCGATTGTCTCTTCAGCGGGTTTTGTCCGGTCGGAGGTAGGCTTAGTTGCAGCATTTGATCATGGGCGCCGGACCTGCAGGGGTCATTGCCGCCGAGTCCATTCGACAATACGATGCCTCTTCCACGGTGACCATGGTGGGAGAGGAGTTTGAGAAGCCTTATTCCCGAACGGCCATTCCACGATTTCTGTCCGGCCAGATCGATGAAGATGGTATTCACCTGAGACGAATGCCGGGACATTTTGCTGCCAGATCAATCGATGTGCGAAAAGGCAGGGTCACGGGACTGGACAGGGAGGCGGCCCAGGTTGAACTCGAGAGCGGCGAGCGACTCGAGTATGACCGGCTATTGATAGCCACTGGCTCCCACCCCGTGATTCCTGATATACCGGGGATGGATCTCCCTGGGGTTGTAAACTGCTGGACGCTGTCAGATGCCCGGGGACGCTTAACCCACCGCATTCTGGAAACAGGTGCTGCGGAGACCCGCTCCCTGGCTTCTTCTGTCAACCGGATGGCAGGGGATCTGGAACTGGCGCAAGCG
>JAAELC010000126.1 GCA_024227135.1 Gammaproteobacteria bacterium | reverse complement strand
TGCCCACATACCCACAGCCCTACAGGTTTTTGATATCCAAATCAAAACGGCCTTCGGTTACCGGATTCTACCGGAAATTCATGGCGTTAGGTCGCTTTCCGCCTTTTCAGGACCCACAGATTCTGCTGAAGAGGCAATTAAATTTTCGCGCACAGTGGCTCCAAAAAAACCAGACTGGCAACTTCAATAGGGTGCGAGCATAGAAAGTAGTAGGCAGTGATGCTTATTAGCGAACTAGACTGACCAATTATTGGTCAATCAGTGAATTTTGGACAAACTGATCCACCGGTTGCGCGGATGGTGTCGGTACGGTATCGAGTATCAGTGTAGATGTCGTATCAGCAGGTGATAGCTGATCATCGTCTTATCCAGGTAGGCCTGGAATGAATCGTTCCCACGTTTGCTCAGTCGATCGTCGCCGAGGTCGCACTTCAGGCGTTTGATCATCCGTTCCACGGAGGGACGACGCGTCATCATCGCCTTGAATCGCTTGGCCATGGGGGGATCGCTCGGGTCGATCTGTTTCAGAGTATCAAACGAAACGGTGATGGTCCGCCCCGATTGGCTGGAGTGATTGCAGCACTGCGGGCGTTGCGGACATTCAATGCATACGGACAGTCCATCGTCTCCCTGCGGTGCGCGATAGATGAATGTCTCGTTGGCATAGCGAATACCCAGGTAGTCCATCTCGTATCCCGCTCGGCAGATGGGGGCGCCATAGGGGGTGATCTTCTCCATACCGCGGGGCAACCCTTCAGTGATCGCTTTGCTGCGCCGAGGGTTGAATGACGCCTTCAACTCGAGCCCAAGCTCGTCTTCGAAGCACTGCTTGAGGGGGGCGTCATCACAGGCGCTGTCATAGAGCACCCGCTGGATCGATTGGGCGAGATCGGGGTGCTCTCCAAGGACTTTCTCCACATGCGGAAAGAAGGTCTGGCC
>JAAELC010000125.1 GCA_024227135.1 Gammaproteobacteria bacterium | reverse complement strand
CTCTTCTGCACAACGAGCCCGATTCAGGCGGAAAAATCGCAAGCTGCCAACGAGGCTACGCGTACCATCGTCGGCTATTCCAGTGAGTTGTCCGTAAGATCCGGCGACACCATAGATTTCAAGGTCAACTCGGTTGGTGGTCAAAAGTATGACGCCGATCTAGTGCGGGTGATCAACGGCGAATCGCAATCGATCTACGGCGACCAGTTCAAAGTCGAGTACACACAGTCCTCCTTCGAAAAGACCTATGAAGGGAGCCAGCAAGAACTGAACCTCGGATCCTATATCCACGTCGACAATACCGCCGCGCTTGATCGACTCGAGAGTTTCTCAGTAAGTGGCTGGGTTTATCCGGTCTTCGACCCGACAGGTTACACCCCTCCCGATCTTGAAAACCCTGATCCTTTTCACCCACCTTCACTGACCATGGCACCGTTGATCAAGGATAAGCCGCAGACCGTGGTTTCTCGGTTTGACGCCACTACACAGGTCGGCTGGGCGCTACGGCTGAATCCCCAGATGCAATTGGAATTCACAATCGGCGACGGTCAGGGACCGCTCACTCTCGTCACCATTGCCGAGAAAGTTCAGGATTGGGGCTGGTCTTATGTCGCTGCGTCCTATGATGCAGATTCCGGCATGCTTAACGTACACCTTCAGGAAAAGCCCTATGCAGCGGGCGACCGGCTGACGGCTCGAAACTTGATTGCGACGGCGAAAGTTGACGGTATTCCCCAAGCGGGTCCGTTGCGGATCGCAGCAGTACGCAATGGGCCGGGTGCAGCTGAATCGAAATTTGAGAAGCCAGGTCATAACTTCAACGGACGCATCCAGGACATCAGGATTTCGAACATGGCACTGGATGCCGGCCAGATCAGCAAGATGGCATCGCCGTCTGTTCCCCACGACCTGAAGGCTTCAATCGTGGCAGATTTCGATTTTTCGAAGGAGATCAGTTCCACCAGGGTTATTGATGTCTCGGCAAGCGGGATCACAGGTGCGGTCGTCAACTTGCCCAACCGTGCCGTCCGTGGCCGCTTCTGGGCGGGTGAATCGATCAACTGGACAGAACGTCCCGACCTCTATGATGCCATTACATTTTATGCAGATGATCTCTACGACGCTGAGTGGAGCACCGACTTTTCGTTCACCATACCGGATGACCTGAAAAGTGGTATTTATGCCGCCCGTCTAACCCAGGGCGACTTTGTTGAATACATCACGTTCTTCGTCGCCTCCGTCAAAGGAAAGCCCACATCGCGACTGGCATTCTGGGCTTCAGACTATAACTATCTCGCCTACGTAGGCATATCGCTCGGGGTCACCGCGAAAAAGAACTATCCCAGCCACAACTGGAACGAGTCAGACCTCGACTTCTACCGCGAAAACCCTGAATACGCCGTAGGAGGAATGTATGACACGCATGTCGATGGCAGAAACTTCGCGTACGGGACGCGCCTGCGACCCGATCTCGGCATGAAACCCGGCGCTCTCACCTACAATTTCACACAGGACACACACGTCACGGCGTTCCTGGAGCATTTCGATTTCGACTATGACGTCATCACCGATGAGTTCGTGGATGAAGAAGGGTTGGCGCTACTCGGGCAATACGACGTGATCATCACCTCCACCCATCCTGAATACGTCACCACCGGCATGCTCAACGCCATCGGCGACTTCACGGCGGACGGCGGGCGATTCATGTACATCGGCGGCAACGGTTACTTCTGGTCGGTCGGCCAACACAGCGAGCTGCCCGGCGTCATGGAAAGCCGCAACTTTTTTGATATCGCGGATCGCTATCTCAGTAACGGTCAGCGAGGCGGGCTTATCATTGAAACCGGGATGAGCACAGGCCCATTCGTAGGCGTCGAGTGTTCAGCCATGATCTTCAATGGTTCGAGCGCCTATCGCCGCCTTCCGGATTCGGAGAACCCGCGTTCGGCGTGGATCTTTGAGGGGACCAAAGAGGGACCGGTGTTCGGCGACTACGGCATCGACCGCGTGCATGGCGCCGCAGCGGGGTTTGAAATTGATAAGTTCAATCCCAGCAATGGGACGCCACGCCACGCGTTGAACCTTGCAACGTCGGAGCCACTGAAGGAGAAAATTGAAGAAGTGAAGATGGCGACCGCGCCGATTTCCGTGCATTACACGCCGGCGTCACCGGCGGAACATGGGCAGGCCGACATCGTCTTCTTTGAAACACCGAAAGGTGGCGCGGTTTTTTCCAGTGGTTCGATCACCTGGATGAGCTCAACACCTGAAAAAAACTATGACAACGACGTGGCCAGGATCACTCGAAACGTCGTGCAAAGGTTTCTCGACCCAGAACCGTTTACCAAGGTGAATCACAACGAACTGAGGGATGTCACACGAATTCCACCAAACCCGGAGTATGAACACATGGATCAGCAATGATCCGCATCACAAATACCTGAGTGGTGGCGGCAGGAATGTATCAGATAATGAAAAAAGCAAGTTTGATTGGAAAAGTAGCCATAGCGGTCGGTCTTGGCATGTTGTTGGCCTCCTGTGGCAGCTACGGTCCTCGCTCGATGGACCGCGACCAACTGGATTACGGCAACAGCATAGGAAATAACTGGAAAAACCAGATGCTGGCCAATATCGTCAAGATCCGCTACGTGGATATGCCGGTGTTTGTTGACGTGGGCTCGGTTGTCAGTGGCTACTCGTTATCGACCACGGTGAACGGTAATCTGGGCTTCAATGACAACATCACCGGGGGAAACTCACAGGGTCTCGGCGCCAGCGGCACCTATACCGACCGACCAACCATTACTTATATGCCCAAGACGGGCGATGACTATCTCAGGGCTATCATGGAGCCCGTAGCGCCGGCCAACCTGCTCGCCCTGATCCAGGCGGGTTATAGCAGTGAGTTGTTATTTACCTGGGCTGTGGAAGCAATTAACGGTGTACACAACTGGTCCGTAAGTCGCAGGAGCAATAACGGTCGCAGCAGCAGTGCCGACCCGGAATTCATCGAGTTCGTGGCATTGATGCAGGAGTTACAGACCCTGGGCGCCGTGGGGTTTGGGCTGACCAGTGATGAAAATGAGAAGCACGACATTATTTTCCGGCTGAAAAAGCAAGGCTTGCCTGAATCTACCATTCAAAAGAGTCGGCGTGCCGCAGAAATTATCGGCCTGGATCCCAAACAGGAGCAGTTCCGCGTCATCTATGCACCCTTCAAATCAGATTCGGCCACTTTGTCTATCCAAACCCGTTCCGTAATCCAGATGTTGTCGGCAATGGCGGGGTTCATCGACGTGCCAGCTGAAAAGGCCACTTACGCATCGCCAGGCTATGATTACACTGGCACTTCCCAGCGCCCGTTCCAGGTTCGCTCAGGCAAAGACCGGCCGGATGTGAGTTTTGCCCAAATTAAATACCAGGGTTACTGGTACTGGATCGATAATTCGGATATTCCTTCCAAGCGTGTATTTACGCTGATGTTGTTCGTCACCACACTGACCAACCAGGCAAAAGATGCAAACGCACCCGTGCTTACGATACCGACCCAGTAACGCGAGTAGGCCATGTCTTTTGAAAATACTCATTGTGCGGCACAAATCGAAGGTCCGCTTCCAGCATTGAGCAGACTGTCGCGCCTCCAAATCCATATATAACCGAAATCCCTAAATATCGGGTTGATCCAAAGAACCCGGTATGTCGAGTTTGGCTACTCTGACTATTGACCAAACCGGAAAAATCCAACCAGACAGTTCTTTCAAAACTTTCTGGTCGATAACTCAGATCGCAGCGTCTGTTTTCGCGGCATAGCGGATTATGCTATTCCCTTGAAACTATCCCTTCTTCATTTTTATCCTGGAGTAGCTTCTACTTAATCCGCATTGTCGCATAGGTTCACCCCACTGGAGCCATGCCAGATTGCCCCCTAAGACGATGGCCAGATCAGGCACGATCCCGGAGATCTTTGATTTCCTGTTCTCGATTTTTTAATGGACAGAACTATAAGGATAGGGAGGTGATTCGGGCAGAGAGTGGTAGGGGAGGGGGGAATCGAACCCCCACTCTGTCACCAGAACTGGATTTTGACATCAACCTATCTGCTTTCGCAGTAGTCGGACTATATCATCAACCTTACTCAAATAAGGTGCTGGGCGCTTGAACCTGTGATCAAGCAGTTTCGCAACTGCTCAGGTAGTCTCTGAACCTTCGTACTCTGTACGCTTGGCTGCTGATCAGCGTATTCATTACGAACGTAGCCTTCCAGCAATTCACCCAGTTTAATCGATACGATTACTCGTAAAGTGGACTCAAACTCTATCCAGCGCGTCTACCAGTTCCGCCACTCCCCCATCAAACAACAAAACCTTACAAGCCAAAAATATAAAATTATCAATATAATCAATAAATTATAAATTACGCAGTGTTTTTTGAATCCACTGCGTTTACCAATTTCGCCACCCCGGCAAGGGAGAAGGCAGTAGTATAGCGATTTATCCATCCGGCGCAAACGCCCGTCTGTGGTAATATCTGCCACCCATGCAGCTATCAGATTTTCATTTCGACCTCCCGGATGACCTTATTGCCCAGTATCCCTTGGAAAGACGGGGGGATAGCCGGTTGTTGTGCGTGAAAAAAAATGGTGACTATCGACAGGATCGTCATTTTCATGACTTGCCGGAGTTACTCAATCCTGGCGACCTGTTGGTGTTCAATGACACCCGGGTGATATCCGCACGCCTTTATGGCCGTAAGGTAACGGGAGGGCGGGTGGAGCTGCTTTTTGAGAGAATTCTGGAGTCCCGGCGGGGACTGGCGCACGTTCGCGCCAGTAAATCACCGAAGGACGGTACCTGGATTCGTATCGATGACGGACCAGAAATTCAGGTCGTTGGACGCAGAGGAGATTTGTTTGAGATGGTTTCCGCAGACCTGACGTTGACCGAGTTGATGGATCGGTGGGGCCATGTTCCTTTGCCACCCTATATTGATAGAAGCGATGATGAACTGGATCTGGAGCGATACCAGACTGTTTACGCCGAACGGCCAGGGGCGGTAGCGGCGCCCACCGCAGGGTTGCATTTTGATGAGGGGATGCTCAGCTCGCTCGCTGACCTGGGCGTGAGCAGTACCCGGATCACCTTGCATGTGGGGGCAGGTACTTTTCAGCCGGTACGGATCCAGAAGCTGGAGGACCACGTGATGCATTCCGAATATGTTGAAGTGGGGGCGGATACCTGCGAGAAAATAAATCTTACCCGGTCTGCCGGGGGGAGAGTAGTGGCAGTGGGGACCACCAGTGTACGCAGCCTGGAGTCTGCCTCTCAATCAGGGTCGATACAACCCTTTCAAGGTGACACACGGCTCTTTATCAAACCAGGGTATCGATTCAGCAGTGTGGATGCGTTGATCACGAATTTTCATTTGCCGGAGTCTACGCTGTTGATGCTGGTCAGTGCTTTTGCGGGGTACGCGGACATCATGGCGGCCTACCGACATGCCGTTGACCGCCGCTACCGATTTTTCAGTTATGGGGACGCGATGTTCCTGTATTGATGCTCTTTCAATATCAGGCAAAAAAAAGCGCGGCAAGAGGATTGCCGCGCATTAAAATCCACCAAAGGAGGATGGAGGAGTATGCACTGAAGATTCAGTACATGATAAATTTCTCATATTATGAATGTCTTGTCAATAGTTTTCGGGTGGAATTGAGCCTTCGGCGGTGAACAATGCAATTTGAATCATTACAACAGGACGGGCAGGCCAGGCGGGGTCGTTTGAGATTCCCCCGGGGTACCGTGGAAACACCGGCGTTTATGCCGGTGGGCACTTATGGCACGGTCAAGGCGATGACTCCGGAAGAATTGAAGGGCCTGGGGGCTGAAATCGTTCTCGGTAACACTTTTCACCTCATGCTGCGTCCGGGAACCGATATCATTCGGGAGCACGGCAGTCTGCATGGCTTTATGCACTGGGACAAACCGATTCTCACCGACTCGGGCGGGTTTCAGGTTTTCAGTCTCGGAGAGATGCGAAAGATCACCGATCAGGGGGTACATTTTCGCTCACCGGTCAATGGCAGTCCTATTTATATGGGGCCGGAAGAGTCGATGCAGGTGCAGCGTGAGCTGGGTTCTGACATCGTGATGATTTTTGACGATTGCACGCCTTATCCGGCAACCGAGGAGATGGCGCGACAGTCCATGGAGCGTTCGCTGGGCTGGGCAAAACGAAGCCGGGAAGCTCATGGGGACAACCCGGCGGCACTTTTCGGGATTGTTCAGGGGGGGGTCTACGAAGCGTTGCGGGAGCGCTCTCTGCAGGGACTCATGGAAATTGGTTTCGACGGATATGCCGTCGGAGGGCTTTCTGTGGGGGAACCCCCGGCTGATCGCTGGCGGGTACTCGATTATCTGTCCAGCAGATTGCCTGTCGAAAAGCCCCGATACCTCATGGGTGTGGGCACCCCGGAGGATATAGTCGCTGCCGTTGCCCGGGGTGTGGATATGTTCGATTGTGTCCTGCCCACCCGCAATGCCCGTAACGGCCATCTTTTTACCCATCAGGGAGCGGTGCGCATCCGCAATGCGGTGCATGCTCATGATACCGGTCCGCTGGACCCGCTTTGTGACTGCTATACCTGTAAGAATTACAGCCGCTCCTACTTGCGACACCTGTCACGCTGCAACGAGATATTGGGGGCGCGATTGAACAGTATCCACAACCTTTACTACTACCAGGAATTGATGCGGAGTATCCGGAAAGCAATTGACGAGGGACAATTTCTGGATTTCGTGAAGCACTTTCAATTCATGCGTTCGTCTAAATCAGATGTTTTGAGTGGGATAACTGTGTAATAATACCGGGTTTGAATAGAACCAATTACCCGGATTTCAGGTGGAAAAACCATGAGTTTCAATATCATCTCAGACGCTATGGCACAGGCAGCTTCGGGGGGAGGGGGTCAGCCCGGCCTGGAAAGCCTGATCCTGCCTGTCGGCCTGATCATCATGCTCTACTTCTTAATGATCAGACCCCAGATGAAGCGGCAGAAAGAGCACAAAAAACTGGTAGAGGCCCTGGCAAAGGGTGACGAAGTGCAGACCGAAGGCGGTATGATGGGTAAAATCACCAATATCAGTGATGATTTCGTTACACTGGAAATTGCTGAAGGCGTTGAAACCAAATTCCGCCGTCAATCTATCGGTGCCGTCATGCCCAAGGGTACGCTCAAGGAAATTTGACGTCAGCACGGATAGTCCGCTGGCTCTTCGATACTACTGCCGGGCGTTCCCGGCAGTAATCCACCGAAACTCCCCTAAAGGCTGTTGAACACAAAGAAGATGAACCGATACCCTCTCTGGAAGAATCTGGTGGTACTGGCGGTTATGTTGACCGCTCTGTTCTATGCGCTGCCAAACCTGTTCGATCAGGATCCCGCAATGGAAATTTCGGGTACCCGTCGAGCTGAACTTAACGAACAGACAGAGGCCCGTATCAGGGATGCTCTGGGTGCTGCCAATATCGACATCAAAGGTCAGGATCAGCGTAATGGAAAACTGCTGCTTCGGTTCAAGGACTCAGATACCCAGTTGAGGGCGAAAGAGACTTTAGAGAACACTCTTGGCTCCGATTACACCCTGGCCTTGACCCTGTCCACTGACCTGCCGGCCTGGCTGCAGGCCACCGGTGCGTTACCGATGTATCTTGGTCTCGATCTGCGTGGGGGTATTCACGTCCTGATCGATGTGGATATGGATGCTGCCGTCAAGCAGTCCATGGAACGTTATTCCGGGGATATTCGGACCCTGATGCGAGAGAATAAATTGCGGTACACCACCGTAGCCCTGGAGAAGGGTGAAGTAGTGGTCAAGTTCAAAGATGAAGCCCTGCGGTATCAGGCAGAAGAGGTCATCGGCAGCGAATTTCGTGACCTGTTGCTTGAGACCCGGGATGAGGGTGGAAATTTTCTCGTCACCGCCCAGATGGGCAGGCTTGAACAGCAGGAGGTGAAGAAGTTCGCCCTGGAACAGAACATCACCACGCTGCGCAATCGTGTCAATGCCCTTGGTGTGGCTGAGCCAATCATTCAGCAGCAGGGTGAGCGTAGAATCGTTGTGCAGTTACCGGGAGCACAGGACCCGGGGAAACTCAAGGAGATACTGGGTGCCACCGCCACGTTGGAATACCGCCTTGAAGACACCGAACACAGTATTCAGGACGCCTTGGAGGGCAGGGTTCCGGTAGGCTCCAGGCTCTATCGTACCCGGGATGGCCAACCGATCCTGCTCAAGAAACGGGTCATAGTCACGGGTAACCAGATTACCGATGCTTCTTCGGGATTCGATTCACGCTCAGGTCAGCCGGCGGTTTTCGTCAACCTGGATGGCGCGGGTGCCGGGCGCATGCGAAACGTCACGACCGAGAATGTGGGCAAGCCCATGGCCGTGGTCTTTATCGAATCGAGAACGGAGACCCGGATTGTCGATGGCAAGAAGGTGACACGCAAGATTCCCGTGGAAGAGGTGATCAGTGTCGCTAACATCCTGGAGCCATTTGGCAGGCGTTTTCAAACCACGGGGCTCGACAGCCCCGAAGAGTCTCGTGACCTGGCACTTTTACTGCGGGCAGGTGCTTTGGCCGCTCCAATCGATATCGTCGAGGAGCGGACCATCGGCCCGGCACTGGGCCAGGACAGTATCGATCAGGGTTTCCGCTCGGTGGTCATCGGATTGGTCCTGGTCATGATTTTCATGGCTGTCTACTACCGGGTATTCGGTCTGGTGGCCGATCTGGCCCTGCTAACGAACCTGGTCCTGATCGTTGCCGTGTTATCCCTGCTTCAGGCAACGCTGACCTTACCGGGTATTGCCGGTATCGTATTGACGGTCGGTATGGCAGTGGATGCCAACGTGCTGATTTTTGAACGAATACGTGAGGAGATCCGGGTCGGCAGTACGCCTCAGGCCAGTATCCATTCAGGGTACGAGAAGGCACTGTCTACCATTGTCGACGCTAATATCACGACTTTGATCGCGGCAGTGGTGCTGTTCAGTTTCGGTACCGGGCCAATTAAAGGTTTTGCGGTGACGCTGTTCATCGGCATCCTTACCTCGATGTTCACATCCATCATTGGTTCCCGTGCCGTGATCAATCTGGTCTACGGCGGTCGCAAGGTGAAAAACCTGGCGATCTGACGTCGACCTCATTATGTCTTCAGTAGAGCGAACTGGATAACCCGCATGCAGCTTTTCAAGAAACCAACAAAATTTGAATTCATGAGCAAGCGCAAGCTGGCCATGATCGTTTCAGTATCATTGATACTTTTTCTACTTATCAATCTCGTCATACGTGGTTTGAACCTGGGTGTGGATTTCACCGGTGGAACCCTGGTGGAAGTGGGTTACCAGCAACCTGTTGAATTGAGTGGCGTTCGTGACACACTCGCAAAGGCCGGTTTCCCGGACGCACAGGTGCAACATTTCGGAACCCCAAGAGAAGTGCTGGTGCGCCTGGCACCAAGATCAGGGGAGGACAGCGCGGCACTGAGTACCCGGGCCTTCGATGCTTTAAACGAGAATGCCAGGGGCGAAGTGGACCTGCGTCGGGTGGAGTTTGTTGGCCCCCAGGTAGGAGACGAACTGACTGAGGATGGCGGGTTGGCCATGCTTTATGCTTTGTTCGGCATCCTTGTCTATGTAGCACTGCGGTTTGAGTATCGCTTCGCCGTGGGATCTGTCATTGCGCTGGTGCACGACGTGGTCATTACTATCGGCCTGTTCTCCCTGTTTCAAGTGGAGTTTGATCTGCCGGTACTGGCCGCGGTACTGGCGGTGATCGGCTATTCCCTCAACGACACCATCGTGGTCTATGATCGCATCCGGGAAAACTTTCGTAAGATGAGAAAGGGTACCCCGGAACAGATCATCAATACATCACTCAATCAGACGCTTTCCAGAACGCTGGTCACCTCTCTGACCACGTTGCTGGTGCTGATGGCATTGTTTCTGTTTGGAGGGGAGATCATCCACGGATTCGCGTTGGCGCTCATCATCGGTGTGGTTGTGGGTACCTACTCGTCAATCTACGTGGCGAGTACGGCGGTGTTGACACTGGGAATCAGCAAAGCGGATTTGATGCCGGTCAAAAAGGAAGGGGCTGAGCCAGACAGTCAGGTCTGAGCAGTCTCAGGGAGATCAGCCGGCGGCTCGACGCAGTTGTGGAAAGTCGATGATATCGGCGGTGTCCCGGTGGGACTCTCCGCCTTCAGCTTCCATCTTGGCTTTGCCGAATTCAGGCCACTCCATCGGCAGAATTTCGAATTCCAAGCCATTTCTTTGGTAAGCTGTTTCCAGAGACAGTTCCATCATTCCGTCCAGCACATCCCGCATTACCATTTCAAGAGCGCGGTCGCTGACACGGATGGGTTGATGCTTTTTGTCCGTCATACTTGGTCCTGTCTTCCTGTTCCCAAGCGCCTGATCAGGCGGTGGTTGGCAGGTGAGTCCCTGCCTCGATTAACTCAAATTAGCGGTACGGAGGGGTGAAACTTGAGCTGTCGAGCAGCAATCCAGGGTGTGCTCAGGTGCCGATATTTTGCGGTTGTGAACGAGAGCACAGGCACAAAATTTTTGTAGTTCTTTATATCCCGTACAAGGGAGTCGGGTTTCTGTTCAGGCCTGCAGGTTTTCGTTGAGATTGGGCTTGATGGCCTTCAGTAAGGCACTGTGAAGTTTAAGGCTTCCACCCAGTATATTACCGGTCTCTTGATAGCGTTCACCACCGCCGATATCACTCACAACGCCGCCTGCCTCCTTGATCAACAGGCTGCCGGCTGCGGTATCCCACTCAGCAAGTCCCAGTTCCCAGAAGCCATCCAGGCGGCCGCCGGCCACATAAGCCAGATCCAGCGCAGCGGATCCAGGTCGACGAATCCCTGCAGTTTCATTGATCAGTGTTTTCAGCATGCCCAGATAGGGATCCAGATGCCGTTGATCCCGAAAGGGAAAGCCGGTACCTAACAGCGCACCCTTAAGGCTCTTTCGATCGCTTACCCTGATACGGCGGTCGTTCAGCTGTGCCCCTGATCCGCGGCTGGCAGTGAACATCTCCTCCCGCAGCGGATCGTATACCAGGCCATGCTCCATGACTCCCTTGTGCCTGAGGGCGATAGAGACCGAAAACTGGGGAAACCCGTGCAGATAATTGGTGGTGCCGTCCAGGGGGTCGATGATCCACTGGTAGTCATTACCCTGGTGCATGCCGCTTTCTTCAGCCAGAATGGCATGATCGGGGTAGGATCTTTTCAGGACATCGATAATCGCCTGCTCTGATGCTTTGTCCACCTCCGAGACGAAATCGTTAAGTCCTTTGGACGTGACAGTGATGGAGTCGACGTGATCGTAGTAACGAAGCAGTACGCTCCCCGCGCTACGGGCGGCACGTACTGCAATATTCATCATGGGATGCATGGGCGAGATGGACCGTGATTTTTCGGGTGATCGGGATTCCGGCGGGCAGTTCTGGGGCCGGACTGGCGGACAATGCTCCAAGCGTCAGCCCACCTTCAATAACAGGGAGGATTATACCTGAATGACACAGAAATTATTGGTGTGAAGTATCTACTCACCCCCCATGGGCAATCTGCTCCGGAAGACGTCGTCAATACCTCCTTGTAGACTTGGCTTTGGCATCCCTGCCAAAGCCACTTCCTCCACAGACCGCCCATGCGGGGTATTCTCCGGGAGGGGAGCAGTTACGGTGTGGGATAAATCGTACAGGGAATAAAAAACCGGGAGAGCCCCGGTTTGAGTAGTGATTGGTCCCCGGATCACATGCCCATCATGGTACCCTGTTCCGATTCCTCCTCTTCGTCCTTCATGGGAGTGAGGGAGAGAGACCCGTTGCTGAGTTCCTTGACTTTTTTGCCGGCGTTGGCGGTACGTATTTGAATCTTGACGTTACTGGCAGAGTCGGCGTATTCGCAGGCGACCTCTTCGGATATCTTGCGTTCGTTATACAACTTGACCAGATGCTGATCGAAAGACTGCATACCGTAGTTGCCACCGCGCTCGAGGGCATCTTTCAGCCCTCCCAGCTCCAGTTTGGCAATCATGTCAGCGATGTATCCGGTATTGACGAGCACTTCAACCACGGCAATTTTTCCTCCGTTCAGTGCTGGTGCCAGGCGTTGGCATACAATGGCCCGCAGGTTCTGGGAGATCCGTTTGGCCTGGGCGTCCCGTGCATCTTTGGGGTAGAAACCCATCACTCGTTCCATGGTCGATATTGAATTGGTGGCATGGAGTGTGGACAGGGCGAGGTGGCCGGTATTGGCAAATTTCAGCGCATACTCCATGCTTTCCAGATCCCGGATTTCACCCATAAGGATGACATCCGGCGATTCGCGAAGCGCAGCTTTCATTCCGCTGCTGAATGATTTGGTATCGGTGCCGATTTCCCGCTGGGCGATGATGGACTTCTTGTGGTTGTGGGTAAACTCTATAGGATCTTCCAGGGTCAATATGTGGCCGCCGGCATTGGCATTGCGATGATCGATCATTGCTGCCAGTGTCGTGGATTTGCCGGAACCGGTAGCTCCCACCACCAGAACCAGCCCGTTACGCTCCATCACCAGCTTTTCGAGTACTCTGGGAACACGCAGCCCTTTGATACTGGGAACGTCGGTATTGATATGGCGCAGAACCAGAGAGGCCTCGCTCCGCTGTCTGAAGGCGTTACCTCTGAATCGACCGATACCCCTGAATGACAAGGAAAAATCCACTTCACCATTCGAGTCGAACTCTCTGGCCTTGTCATCGGTCAGCAGTTCGCGAACGATCTGCTCCGTGACACCGGGTTCGAGGGGTTCACCCAGTTGCGCGAAGCCATTGGCGGTCTTCATGGATATTCGCGCACCGGTATAGAAGAACACGTCTGCTGCGTCGTTCTTGATCATTACCTGCAGTACCTGGGGGACATCCACCTGCTGCATGACCTGATTCCTCTTTGAGTTAGCTGGAAGTTACACGTAGTGGTTATGTTATCTGGTGGACTAAGCCTGGCTGTTACAGGCAATGTCGCGGTAGACCTGGTCGGTGGCGATACCTTGAATTAGGGGGATTACGTCATGCCAGATCAAAGACCTTATCGGCTGCCGTTTCGGGAACTTTATCTCTGGTGTCCTGGAAGGCCCTGGGTTCAGGAGCTGTTTTACTGTTCGGAAAGGGGGGGGAAGGTTGGATATAATGGCGGGCACTATGGGGTATCTATCCGTCCATTGTCTCTGTTTGAATACACAATATGCTGAACAACGTACAAATCATCCTTATCGGAACGACTCATCCTGGAAACATCGGAGCTGTGGCCCGGGCTATGAAGAATATGTGTCTGGAGCGGCTTTCCCTGGTGAGACCCAAGATATTCCCCAGCGCAGAGGCGACAGCCCGGGCATCGGGAGCGGATGATCTGCTGGCACAGGCACAGGTATTCGATGATCTCGACAAAGCACTGGACGGCTGCCGTCTGGTGGTTGGCGCAAGCGCACGGAGGAGGAGCGTCAGCTGGCCTCAGGTGACTCCGGGGCCTTGCGCGCAGATGCTGTTACAGGAGGCATCTAAAGGCAAAGTCGCCTTGCTTTTCGGTCGCGAAAGCTCCGGGTTGTCCAATGAAGAGCTGGATCGTTGCCAATACCTTGTTCATATACCGGCCAATCCTGATTACTCATCACTCAATCTGTCTCAGGCAGTACAGGTGTTGAGTTACGAACTCAGGGTGCGAGACCTGGAAAACAACAGCGCATCGGAACAGCTCGAGTTACCCGAAGTGGCGACTGCAGAGGCCATGGAACGATTTTTTGAGCACCTGAGACAAACCATGGAGGAGACAGGGTTCTCCAACAGCAATCAGTCCGAAAAGCTCAATCGACGTCTGCGCCGACTGTTTCTCCGGGCCAGGCCGGATGACGTCGAGTTGAATATTCTCCATGGCATTCTGAGTGCGGCCCGGGGGCGTAAGTCTATGCGGCGGAGTTGAGCCGTTTTTTTTACAGTCGTTCGGCTAAAATTCTCCGGCGAGGCTTTGCCTCGGGCTGATGTGACAAGGCGTGGTCACGGAGTATCTTGTACAACGGCCAGGGAGCCTCTGCGCTAGCCCACATCTATGATTTCCTTACCTGCAACAAGGGCCGCGGAAAAAATGATTCATCCCATCTGGCTTGCCTTGTTGCCCAGCTTCCGCGTTGTGACAAGGGTTACATAGAACGGCTATGCGCCCCTT